>CAVPKZ010000001.1:0-11177 GCA_963705755.1 uncultured Acidobacteriota bacterium
GCGAACCGGTCCAGCCGATTATTTATTACCTGGATCGCGGCGCCCCGGAACCGACCCGCTCCGCACTGCTGGAGGGCGCCCGCTGGTGGAACCAGGCCTTCGAAGCGGCTGGTTACAAAAATGCATTTCGCGTGGAACTAATGCCGGAAGGCGCCGACCCCATGGATCTGCGTTATAACGTGATTCAGTGGGTTCATCGCGCGACACGCGGTTGGTCGTACGGCTCAACCGTCACCGATCCCGCACCGGGGAAATCATTAAAGGCCACGTGACGCTCGGGTCCCTTCGTGTGCGGCAGGATTATTTGATCGCTGAAGGTTTGCTGGCGCCCTACGAACAAGGTAAGTCCGTTTCACCGAAAATGATGGAGATGGCCCTGGCGCGACTGCGACAGCTTGCGGCTCATGAAGTCGGGCATACCTTAGGGCTGGAACACAATTACTCGGCCAGCACGGTAAACCGCTCCTCGGTGATGGACTATCCGCCGCCGCTGGTTACGCTTGGCAGCGACGGCGTGCCGGACGTTTCGAATGCCTATGCTGTGGGCATCGGCGAATGGGACAAAGTGTCCATCACGTTTGGCTATCGGCAATTTCCTCCTGGTGCGGACGAACACACGGAGCTGAATAAAATACTTTCTGACGCGTTCGGGCGCGGCTTGCGATTTCTGACCGACCAGGATGGCCGGCCGGCCGGCTCCTCAAGTAGTCTGGCGCACCTGTGGGATTCAGGCTCCAATTCGGTGGACGAGTTGAACCGCCTTATGCAGGTGCGCGCTGCCGCGTTGCGCCGGTTCGGCGAAAATAATATTCGTGAGGGCACGCCGTTAAGCACGATTGAAGACGTTTTGGTTCCGATCTATATGCTGCATCGTTACCAGGTGGAGGCCGCGAGCAAATCCGTCGGAGGCATGGATTACACTTTCGCGCTGCGCGGCGATGAACAGACTCCGTTGCAGATTGTCGCTCCTGCGGAACAGCGTAGCGCGCTAGTGCGTTCTAGCGACCTTAAAGCCCGATGTCCTGGCTTTGCCGGAATCGCTGCTGAAGATTATGCCCCCTCGCGTACCAGACTACGAGCGGGGGCGAGAGCACTTTAAAATTCGTACCAGTCCGGCCTTTGACGCGTTGGCGCCCGCAGAGGCGGCAGCTGAACATACGCTCCAATTCCTTTTCAATGCCGAGCGCGCATCGCGGTTGGTGGAATTTCACGCGCGCGATGTAAAAAATCCAGGTCTCGAGGAAGTGCTGGACGCGGTTATCAATGCCACCTGGAAATCCTCGCGAGATCCCGGATATTTTGGGGAAATTGGCATGTCGTAAACACTGTGGCTCTTTATGATTTGATGTCACTCGCCGCAATGAACGAGCCTCGGCACAAGCCCGTGCCATTGCCTCGCTGAAATTAGAAGAGCTTAAAAACTGGGCCACTGACACGCAGAATGCAGCAAAAAACAGCGAAGAGCGTGCTCATCTTTATTTCGCCACCACACAGATCGCGCAATTTCAGAAAGATCCCAAACTGATCCCCATCCCTACACCAGTACAGCCACCAGACGGGCCGCCGATTGGCGACGACGATTATTCTTGGCTGCCCTGACCGCTTTAAGTCGCCGTCCAGTTGAACGGAACTTTTAAGCCGAGCCTTCGTCTATACAGCCGGAGGGATACGTATGTTTCTAAAAATCGCTGTGACCGGTTTATTCTCTTGCCGGCGTTTTAAGCGGTTCGATCGCTGCGGGTCCGGCACCGACCCATCATCACCCCATCAGCATGTCCGGAGGGCGAGCCACCGGTCCGGTCGCTGACTGCGCCAGTCTCCACATTCATATGAACGATCGCGCTGCCGAAATACGTTCGGAAGAGCGAACCTTTGCAAAGGCCCGAAGGGCCGCTAAGTGTTGAGTCAGAAGCGAATGGCGGCGTGCAAGTGCAGGGTTGGGACAAAGATACTTACTCCGTAACGGCTTGCAAAGCGGCCGACGCCTCCAGCAATGACGTCGAGCACATCTTTTCACAGATAAAACTTTCTGTTGAAAACGGTAGAGTTTCTGTCAGTGGCCCTTCCCACCACGACAATTGGACAGTCTTTCTTCTGGTCCGCGCCCCGAGGTCGGCAAATCTCGAGCTTCGGGCCAATAACGGTCCTCTTTCTGTTTACGAGTTCGATGGCCAGCTAGAGGCGCGGGCCATAAATGGTCCAATTTCTTTGCAGGGGTTCTCCGGTGATGCGGACATATCGGCGGAGAATGGCCCTATAGACTTGGTCGGGAATTCAGGCAAGCTGCGACTTCACACGGAAAACGGGCCTATATCGGTCTCGTTGAGCGGAGATGCTTGGAAAGGTTCGGGGCTGGAGGCCGACGCTCAGAATGGCCCACTGACTCTGCGCGTGCCAAAAAATTACCAATCCAGCCTGCTGGTGGAATCAAACGGGCATTCCCCAATGAGTTGCCAGGCCAGCTTTTGCAATGATGCGCGCAAAACCTGGGATGAGGACCGACGACGGATTGAGTTCGGCAATGCTCCGGCGGTAATTCACCTATCGACCGTCAACGGGCCCATTGCCGTCAAACAAATATAGACGAGACGGTAGCTTCTTTCTGAAGTCGTGGGATAAACGTAAGGCGCATAGACGTCCATCGCCGATGCCGCTAAAATTTGTCGCATGCTTCTTGAATCCGGCGTAGCCCAGCCCATTGCCGTGGATGAGGCCGCGAGCCTGGCGCGCGAGCTCTATGATCTGGATGTCAAGGCGACGTCCTTGCCGGGCGAATACGACGATAATTTCCATTTGATTGCGGCAGATGGGGCGCAGTTTGTGCTGAAGGTGATGCATCCTGCGCGCGAGCGCTCGTTTATCGATTTGCAGTGCCAGGCGCTGGTACATCTGGCGAAGCAACCACAAGGCGTTGTTCTCCCGCGAGTCATTCCAACGCAGCGCGGGGAACTGCAAACGGAGATCAAGGCAGCCGATGGCACGAAGCGCTTGGTGTGGCTGCTGACGTTCGTGCCTGGCACGGTGTTAGCCAAGGTTTGTCCACACAGTGAAGAACTTCTCACAAGCCTGGGGTGGCTACTAGCCACGATCGATTCTGGCCTACAAAATTTTTCTCATCCGGCCGCGCAACGTGAATTGAAATGGGATTTGTCCACCGCCGGATGGATCAAAGAACATCTAGACGAAATTGCCGGTCCGTCGCGCCGCCTGCTCGTCGAAAAATTTCTGACACTTTATGATTCGGAGATTGTCCCTTCGCTTGGGAGCTTTCGGCGCAGCGTAATTTATGGGGACGCCAACGATTACAACGTGCTGGTAAGCGATCCGTGGCGGCTGCCTCGCAAAGCTGTGAGCGTAATCGATTTTGGCGACATGCATTATGGGATGACCGTTTCCGAAGTGGCCGTTGCCGCGGCTTACGCCACGCTGGGCAAAAGAGATGTACTGCCGGCCGCCGCATCGGTCATAGCTGGATATCACGAGGTATTTCCGCTGCAGGAAGTGGAGATCGCGGCGTTATACAACCTGATCGGCATGCGGCTAGCAGTCAGCGTTACAAATTCCGCGCGTCGCAAAACGATCAAGTCGGACGACGCGTATGTCACCGTAAGTGAAGCGCCGGCATGGGAAGCGCTTGAGCGGATTGCAAAAATTAATGGCCGTTTCGCGCACTATACATTTCGGCACGCCTGCGGACTTAGCGCCGTTCCGCAAAATGAAAAGGTGCAGCGATGGCTCGAAAAAAATGGGTCAGGTGCAGCTTCGTTATTCGATGTGGATTTGCGAACGGCTCCGAGTATCGTCCTGGACTTGAGTGTTGGCAGCGAATTTCTCAGTGCCGATCCGCGCGAATCTGAAACGCTCGCATTGACCAGAAAAATTTGCGCGCTCATGGAAGAAGAAAAAGTCTCAATCGCCATCGGCCGCTACAACGAAGCGCGCTTGCTGTACAGCTCGCCGTTGTTCGGCGCGGATACAAGCCCGCTGGAAGAGCGCCGAACCATTCATTTGGGAATGGATCTATTCGCGGAGCCGGGCACCGCGATCCATGCGCCGCTTGACGGTGTAATTCACACGTTGGGGAACAATGCCGCGCCGCTTGATTACGGTCCGCTGGTAATTTTGCAGCACGACGCTGGCGATGCCGGTGTGTTCTTTACTTTGTATGGGCACCTCGAAAAAGAATCGCTTGCGCGATTGAAAATTGGCCAACGCCTCGCTTGCGGAGAAAAATTCGCGCGCATCGGCGGGTCTCAGGAAAACGGCGGCTGGCCACCACACCTCCATTTCCAAATTATTCTTGACTTGCTTGAATTAGGCGCAAATTTTCCCGGCGTCGCTTATGCTTCGCAGCGTGCCCTTTGGACCAGTCTTTCGCCTGATCCCAATCTGCTGGTAGGTATTCCGAAGAACCCATTTCCAACCCAGGATCCCACCCTTCAGGAAACGGTGACTGCGCGGCGGGAGTTGTTGGGCAAAAACCTGAGCATCTCGTACGATAAGCCACTGAAAATCGTGCGCGGCTGGATGCAACATCTTTACGACGAAACCGGACGCGCCTTTTTAGACTTTTACAACAATGTGCCGCTCGTAGGCCACAGTCATCCTCGAGTGGTGCAAGCGGTCCAGACGCAAATTGCGTTACTCAATACCAATACGCGATATGTGCACGATCTTGTTAACCGGTATGCCGAGCGACTCACGCAACATCTGCCCGAACCGTTACGTGTGTGTTTCTTCGTTAATTCCGGGAGTGAAGCCAACGAGCTGGCGCTCAGGCTCGCGCGCACGCATACCAAGCGCGAGGACGTCATTGTCCTGGAGCACGCTTACCATGGGAATACCTGCACATTAATCGCCATCAGTCCTTATAAATTTGATGGGTCCGGTGGCCGTGGACTGAAAGCGTGGGTTCACGTCGCGTGTATGCCCGATGACTATCGCGGAAAATACCGGCGCGATGATCCGCAGGCGGGAACAAAATACGCGGCTCATGTGGGGGAAATTCTGGACGACATGAGCAAGCAAGGCCGCGCACCGGCAGCGTACATCGCTGAGACACTTCCAAGTGTCGGTGGCCAAATTGTTTTTCCATCAAATTATTTAGAGGAAGTATACAGGCGTATTCGTAACGCCGGAGGCGTGTGTATTGCCGACGAGGTACAAGTCGGTTTCGGCCGCCTGGGTACGGACTTCTGGGGTTTTGAAACGCAAAATGTGGTCCCTGACATAGTTGTTCTGGGAAAACCCATCGGTAATGGCTTTCCGCTGGCAGCGGTAATCACTACGCCAGAAATTGCACGGTCCTTCGACAATGGCATGGAATTTTTCAGCACCTTCGGCGGCAATCCGGTGGCCTGCGCCGCGGGATTGGCGGTGCTGAAAGTAGTGGAAGAAGAAAATTTACAGGAACGAGCGCTTCGCGTGGGCAATTATCTGAAGGAATCGCTGCTCGCGCTGCAAAGGCAGTATCCGATTATCGGCGATGTGCGTGGCTCGGGTTTGTTCCTGGGCGTCGACCTAGTTTTGGATCCTGTCACGCGTTCAGCGTCAACCGCGCAGGCAGCATACGTTGTAAACCGGCTTCGCGAATGCGGTGTCCTCACCGGAACGGACGGGCCTTTTAACAATGTCATCAAGCTTAGGCCGCCGCTGATTATTTCCGAACGCGACGTGGATGTTTTCATGGGAATCTTCCGAAGCGTGTTGGCCGAAGATCCCGCGCAGCCCGTATCATATATTGATAGTTGACAAATAGGTAATCACACGCATACGCTCAAGGCGCGATGGAGCTAGACGCTTCCCTCTCCTGGCTCGCGCTGGCGCTGACTCCTGGGCTGGCGTGCCGGTTGTGCGCGCGTGTGCTGCGCAAGATTGGATCACCTGATCGCATATTTCACGCCTCTCTCACAGAATTGGAGTCCTGCAGCCTGCCCGCACGAGTAGCGCAAGCTATCCATAATAAGAAGGCGTTCAAACGGGCGGAAAAGGAACTGGCAGGCATCCGCAATATACCCGGCTGTCGCCTGCTGAACTGGACAGAGCCGGAATACCCTCAAACGCTGCTGCAAATTTATGATCCGCCGGTGCTCTTTTATCTGCGCGGCGATCCGCAAATTCTGAACATGCCGTGTCTCAGCATCGTAGGCACGAGGCGGCCCACGCTTTACGGTTCACAAATGGCGGAGCGTCTGGGACGTGACCTTTCAGCGCGTGGCCTGGTCATCCTAAGCGGCATGGCACGCGGGATTGATGCCATCGGCCATCACGGGGCCTTGGGCGTCCAACGGTCGCGCGATCGGCGTGTTGGGGACCGCCATTGACGTTTGTCACCCGAAAGAAAACAAAAAGCTCTATGAAAGAGTCTTGGAGCGGGGCGCCATCCTGAGTGAGTTCCCTCTTGGAACGCATCCCGCACCCGAGAATTTCCCCGATCAGGAATCGCATCGTCGCAGGCATGCCGCTGGGAGTGGTTGTGATTGAGGGGCAGAGTTCAGCGGGTCTTTAATAACCGCGCGTCTGGCCATGGAGTTTGGCAGGGAAGTCTTTGGGGTTCCGGGGAATGTGACCCAAGCGGTGAGCTGCGCGCCAAATATGCTAATCAAGCTGGGCGCCAAGCTGGTGGTCAATGCCGAGGACGTAATTGAAGAGTTGCCTACGCCGGTGCGAGCCGCACTGGTGAAGGCCGAACGCCCGGAGGCGGAACAAAGGAATCTGCTGGTCTTTGCAGCCTTAGGAGCCTCGGAAAAAAAACTCTACCAATTACTGGTAGTTGAGGAAACCAGGCACATTGACGAACTCGTGGAAACCTCCGGCTTGAACTCTTCCGAGGTTCTGGCTACGCTTTTTGACCTGGAGATGAAAGGCGTGGTCCGGCAATTGCCTGGCAAACAATTCAGTAAAGTTATGTTGTAACTGGATTTCGGCATCAAATCAGGTTAGTAAACCGGCGCGTGTCGCTGCGAAAGAAGCACCCGGATGCGCAGTCTCCGCATCTGCTAAGGTAGCGAGAAGGACACACTCCCCTGCGGTCGACCCTTCCTGCGGAAGATTACGGAGTTACAAAGGCAACATGGCTCGTTCGTTAGTAATTGTGGAATCGCCAGCAAAGGCGAAAACAATCAATAAATATCTGGGGCGGGAATATACCGGTTAAGGCCTCCCTGGGTCACGTTTTGGATCTCCCTAAAAAGACGCTGGGCATTCTTCTGCCTGGCAGTGAAAACGGCAAAAAGAAAAAGAAGAAGCGCAAGACCAAGGCAAAAGCGAAAGAGGGCGAGAAGGTCGTTGAGGAGAAGAAGCCGCCGAAGCCCGTGGTGGTCACCGCGGAAAACATTTTTGAGCCTACCCTGGAAGTATTCCCGGGAAAGTCAAGGTAATTGCGGACCTGCGCAAAGCCGCCGAAAACGCACCCAATGTTTATCTGGCCACTGACCCAGACCGCGAAGGCGAAGCCATCTCGCAGCACCTGCTCGATACACTGGCCACCAAGAAGTCGGATCGCGCCAAATATCGGCGGGTAATGTTCAACGAAATTACGCCTAAGGCCATCAAGGCCGCTTTCGCCAAGGCAGGCGACCTAAATGGCGATCTGGTGGACGCGCAACAGGCACGGCGTGTTCTTGACCGACTGGTGGGCTACAAAGTCTCTCCCATACTTGTGGAATAAAGTACGCCGCGGACTGTCTGCCGGCCGGGTCCAAACGGTGGCGCTGCGACTGATCGTGGAACGGGAAGTTCAGATTCGTGAATTCGTGCCGCAGGAATATTGGAGCATCCACGCGATGCTGGATGCGGGCGAGCCGCCGCTCTTTGAGGCCAAGCTTTTTAAGCATAAAGGCGAGGATGTTGAAGTTTCCAATCAAGAAGCCGCGGACAAAATCGTTGCAGCCGTAAGTGACGTCCAGTGGCAGGTTGCCAACGTCACGCAGAAAGAGAAGCGCCGCAACCCGCCTCCTCCGTTCACGACTTCCAAGCTCCAGCAGGCCGCTTACAACCGGTTGCGGTATACCGCAAAACGCACTATGTCGCTAGCTCAGAAGCTCTACGAGGGTGTGGAGCTTGGCGAAGAAGGATCGGTCGCGCTGATCACCTATATGCGTACCGATTCCGTGAACGTTTCGGCGGATGCTCTCGCGCAAGTGCGGGAAATGATTCCCGAGCGTTTCGGTTCGAATTATTTGCCGGAAAAGCCCAATTACTACAAATCGAAGAAAGACGCGCCAGGAAGCTCACGAGGCGGTGCGGCCGACCGATGCCATGCGCGGGCCCGAAGATGTTCGCAAATATCTGGAAGACGATCTTTTCAAGCTCTATCAATTGATCTGGCAGCGCTTCGTTGCGTCACAAATGTTGCCCGCGATTTTCGATCAAACCACGATTGACATTACAGCAGGGGATTACACCTTTCGCGCCAACGGTTCGGTACAGAAATTTGACGGATACTTGCGCGTTTATCAAACGCCTGCATCCATCGCCGACCGCGAAGAGGACGAAAAAGCCGACGAGGGTGAAGGCAACGCTTTGCCACGCGTCACCGAAGGGCAAATCCTGCGTTTGGACAAGATTCGGCCGGACCAGCACTTCACTGAACCTCCGCCGCGCTACAACGACGCCACACTGGTGAAAGATCTGGAAGAAAAGGGTATCGGCCGCCCGTCTACCTACGCTTCCATCATTTCCACGCTGGTGGAGCGCGAATACGTGAAGAAAGATCAGGGGCGCTTTATACCGACAATGCTGGGAGAGCGAGTCAGCGTGTTATTGATTCGCAGCTTCGAAGATATTTTTGATGTCACCTTTACTGCGCGCCTGGAAGACGAGCTGGACGAGATCGAAGAAGGTAAGCTCGGTTGGCGGACGGCGGTCGGCGAATTCTGGGATAAGTTCGTAATCGACCTGGATAAAGCAGACGACGAGATGCTTTCCTACAAAGCCGGCATTCCCACAGGGAAAAAGTGTGAAAAGTGCGGTGAAGGCGAATTGCTGGAGCGCATCAGCCGTCATGGATTTTTTCTGGGCTGCTCGCGTTATCCGGATTGCGAGTTTATCGAGGACCTGTCCCCGGAAGTGCCTCCAGGGGATGAAAATAAAATCGAATACTGCGATAACTGCGGGAAGGAAATGGCCATCAAGCGCGGGCGTTTTGGCGTGTTTCTGGCCTGTACAGGGTATCCCGATTGCAAAACTACGCGGCGTCTGGTGGAAGGCACGCGTATCGCGCGCCAGCCTGATGAGCCGCTGGATGAAAAGTGCATCCTGTGCGATTCCGGCTTAGTAAAAAAACACGGACGTTTCGGCGAATTCATCGGCTGCTCAAATTATCCGAAGTGCAAATACACGCGGCCGATCACCATGGGCATCAAATGTCCCAAGTGCAACGAGGGGGAATTCGTTCGTCGCGGCAGCGCCGGAAAAGGCGGACGCGGCCGCCCACGCGTTTTCTATGGCTGTTCGCGTTATCCCGATTGTGATTTCACTACTCCGCACATGCCCATCGCGGAGCCGTGCCCCAAGTGCGGCGCTCCATTCATTGTTGAAAAACGCAGCAAGATCGGAACCGTACGTACCTGTCTGAAGGAAGGTTGCGACTTTGAAGTTCTCGCACCGGAAGCACAGCCGGCTGTGACCGCTGAAGAGGTTGTTCCCGAGCCAGCAAAAGTCTGAATCTCCCCATCAGTTTCAATCTAGGCATACAGCGTTCCGAACTGGTATACACATCCTAATGTTTAGGTATGATTTTGCATGGAGTCCAGCGTGGCCGATGAAACAAGCGATCGAAAGTTATCTCGAATATCTTGTTTCGGTTAAAAATTACTCACCGCATACCATCTCGAATTACGGTAAAGATCTGCGCCAATTTGTGGCGTTTCTAACGCCGCCTGGAATGTCACTCCCGGTGCTGAACACGATTAACCACGGGATCATTCGTGAATTTGTAGCCCACTTACACGAACAAGGCCTCAAGAAGTCTTCCGTTGCCCGTAAACTCGCGACTTTACGTTCATTTTTTAAATACTGTGTACGCGAGGGAATGTTAAACGAAAGCCCGGCACGTCTGGTGCCCACGCCGAAATTGCCGAAGCGCATACCTTCGATTCTTTCGGCGGAAGAGATGAATAGTTTTTTGAATCACCTGGCGGACATGGGCGGATCGTTGCCGAAGGGTAAAGGTAAATCCAAAACACAATGGTCGCCTGCAGTAGCTCTGGCATTGCGAATCGAACCGAAGCTTCGCGAAGAAGGTTTATTGCTGCGTCGCGACCGCGCCTTGCTGGAACTTCTGTACGCAGCGGGGCTGCGCGTCAGCGAATTGACCGGCTTGGATCTCGTCGATATTGAACAAAGGGAGCGAATGATCCGGGTAACCGGCAAAGGCAACAAGGAACGCATTGTGCCGTACGGCAATAAGGCGCAGGAGGCTCTGGATAAATACTGGCCGTTGCGAGAACAATTGTTGCTGCAAACATCCGGCGGCTATGCCAGCAGCACCGCGACTCCACACAGCGAAGCGGTTTTTTTAAATTACGCCGGCCGGCGCCTCACCCAACGCTCAGTCGGCCGCATTGTCAAAAAATACGTGCGGCTGGTAAACATGAACTGGGATTTGCACCCACATTCCCTGCGGCATGCTTTTGCCACGCATTTGCTAGCCGATGGCGCCGACCTTCGCGCCATTCAGGAATTGTTAGGGCACCAATCGCTTTCCACTACGCAAAAATATACACATGCGTCCATCCGCCAGCTAATGGACATCTACGACAAGGCTCACCCGCACGCTTAGGCAATTTTGTAGACAGGGATCAAATTCTATTTCATGCGCCTTCATTGCGTGTGACCCGTGAGTGATTGCGCCGCCGGCGCGCAAAGCCGCCGCGACTACGACAGCTTCGGCAACCTCCTGATCCTACGCCCCCGCTTGGCGCGCTTGGTTCGAATGAATTTCGATGCAATATGGGCACTGCGTGTTAAAGCCAACACCCAGCGCAATCAATTCCTTGTACTTCACTGGAATCGCACCCTCTGCCATGGCCGCCTTGTCGAAGGCCCAAAAGGCTTTCATGCCTTCCGGGGCGTTTGCGTCCAGAAGTTTTAGCTTGGCGAGATTCTTCATGTCATACATGGATGGACCTCCGAATCCTTACGCTTTTTGTTGCGACGTAAGGTTAGATTTCTGC
>CAVPKZ010000002.1:0-13298 GCA_963705755.1 uncultured Acidobacteriota bacterium
AAAAACAGGAAGATCCCCGTGATTATCGCGTTTCTTTCGCTAAAATCCGAAAAGCTCTGGGATTCGAATTATCCCGCAAGGTCAAAGATGGAGTTCATGAAGTCGCCCAGTTAATCTGTGACAAGGTTGTTCAGGACTTTGACAACCCCCAATACCGGAATTGACTGGAATTGAACCGGACCAGGAATTGACGATGGGTAAAGACTCTTCCGCGAAACAAGCTGCTTCGAAACCTTTCGTGCCCCTTTCTGTTCCAGAGATTGGTGGCAATGAATGGCTTTACATTAAAGAGTGCCTCGATACTGGATGGGTCTCCTCTGTCGGCAGTTATGTGGACCGCTTTGAAGAAATGATTGCCGCCACTTGCGGGGTGGCCCACGCCGTCGCCACAGCAAGTGGTACCGCGGCTCTGCATGTCGCCTTGCAACTCGCTGGCGTAGGTCCTGACGATGAAGTCTTGCTACCCACCCTAACTTTCATCGCCCCCGCCAATGCAATTCGCTATCTGGGCGCGCGCCCGATAATCATGGATGTGGATCCGCGTTACTGGCAAATGGATCCCCAGAAAGTTCATGATTTTCTCACCACCGAATGCGTCTATCGCGACGGAAAACTACACAACAAAGTGAGCGGCCGGCAAGTCAAAGCCATCCTCCCGGTGCATCTCCTGGGTCACCCCTGCGACATGGATCCACTCGTTGAACTGGCCGAGCAATTCGAAGTGAAAATTATCGAAGACGCCACTGAAAGCCTGGGCGCCACGTATCGAGGCGGCCCCACCGGGGGCATTGGCACCATGGGCTGTTTAAGTTTCAACGGCAACAAGATCATCACCACCGGTGGCGGCGGCGCGATCCTCACCAATTCCGAATCGCTCGCCAAGCGAGCGCGTTATTTGACCACGCAAGCGAAGGATGACCCGTTCGAATACATTCACCACGAGATTGGTTACAACTATCGTCTAACCAATATTCAAGCGGCCATGGGCGTCGCGCAGCTCGAGCGCCTGCCTTCTTACGTCGCCGCCAAGCGCAAGACCACCGAGACTTATAACTCTCATTTTTCCCATGTGCCCGGGCTTACGTTGCCCGAAGAAGCCCAATGGGCGCGCAGTAATTGCTGGCTCTACGCCGTTTTGGTCTCGCCACAAACTTTTGGTCAGAGCAGCCGCCAGTTGTCGCGGCGCTTGAAAGCGGAATCGATCGAGACCCGCCCTTTCTGGCGGCCCGTCCATCGACAGGTTCCCTTTCTCGATTGTCAATCCTACAAAATCGAAGTCGCTGATCGTTTGTACGAACAGGGAATCAGCTTGCCTTGCTCCGTTGGCTTGACCCGCGAGCAACAGGACCGCGTCGTCACTGAAATTCTTGCCCTGCGGGGAGTTTCCATAGTCAATCAAGAGGGAAGTAGCACTTCCGCGGTATAAGTAAAGTTTCCCGAAGAGTAGCGTCACTCCTTCGAACCGCGCAAAAGTTACACAGGAGAGTTTGTGTCAAAGCGAACCGCGCTCATCACCGGTGTCACCGGACAGGACGGCGCTTATCTTTCCGCCTTCCTCCTGGAGAAGGGCTATCGCGTATTCGGCACCTTCCGCCGCTCCAGTTCCAGAAGTTTTGAGCGCCTGGAATATCTTGGAATCTTGAATGACGTTGAACTGATTCCCCTCGATTTACTTGATCAGAGCTCCCTGTTCTTCGCTCTCCGCACCACCGCGCCAGATGAAATTTATAATCTGGCGGCCCAGAGTTTTGTTGGCGCTTCTTTCGAACAGCCCATCGCCACCGGAGAAATTACCGCACTCGGAGCAATCCGCCTGCTCGACGCGATCCTCTCGAGCGGCTTACGTCCCAGGTTTTACCAGGCCTCTAGCAGCGAAATGTACGGCGATACGAGCCACGATCAGAAACAATCCGAATCCACGCCTTTTCAGCCCTGCAGCCCATATGCTACCGCCAAGCTTTACGCTCATTGGGCCACCGTGAATTACCGCAATGCTTACGGTATGTTTGCGTGCTCGGGAATTCTCTTTAATCATGAATCCCCGTTGCGTGGCATCGAATTCGTGACGCGTAAGATCGCTGATGGCGTCGCACGCATTAAACTCGGGCTGCAGACCAAAATCGTTCTGGGAAATATCCATGCCAAAAGAGACTGGGGCTACGCACCGGATTACGTCCAGGCTATGTGGCTAATGCTCCAACGCGAAAAGCCTTCCGATTATGTGATCGCCAGCGGTAAATCTTACTCCGTCGCTGAGTTTGTCAGCATGGCGTGCCGGCACGCAGGACTGCCAAATGATCCGCAAAGCTATCTCGAGCTGATCCCAATCTCCTCCGCCCCAGCGAAGTAGGTTACTTGCAAGGTGATCCCAGCAAAGCTATGAAAGAACTCGGCTGGAATCCTCCCACACCCCGATCGAGGAGCTGGTCCGCATCATGGTGGAGGCCGACATGCTTCGCGTGCAGCGGGAAATTCGCGACGGGCGCCATCAAAATAAAATAACCAGCGCGAACTTCGTCACTCCTCATCGGGAATAGCCCTGAAATCATGAAAATTGGTTTTGTATATGATGCGATCTATCCTTACCACAAGGGCGGTGGAGAGCGAAGGATTTTGAAGTGGCGCGCCGCCTCAGAGGTCGCGGGCACGAAGTTCACATAATCGGTATGAAAGGCTGGACTGGACCGGACTCCATCCAAAACGATGGATTGATCTATCGCAGCTTGGGCCGCTCAATTCCCTTGTATCACGCGTCAGGCCGGCGCTCTATTTCAGAAGCTGGAATTCGGTCTGCAGTCCTTGCGCCTTCTACGTTTTGAGCGCTTTGACGTAATCGATTGCGGCCAGTGGCCCTATTTTCACTTTCTGCCTGCCAGGGCCTATTGTTGGTTGCGTTCTTGTCCAATGATAGTTTCCTGGTATGAAGTTTGGGGACACCATTGGTTCGAGTATCTTGGACCACTTGGTTTCGCCGGCGCTATGGTCGAAAAGGCCTTCGTTCACATGCCCGATCGGATATTTGCCGTATCCGATGCGACGCGGCGTGACTTGATTCACACCGGTGCTCGTCCTGATGTGGTCGAGATGATACCCAATGGGATAGACTATAAACGTATTTGTTCGATAATCCCTCCCTCGACTAAATATCATGTCTCCTATATCGGCCGTTTGAAAAACCACAAGAACGTGGACGTGCTCGTGGAAGCCACCGCTCTCGCAAAAAATTCCATCCCCGATATCTCTGCTGTCATCATAGGTGACGGACCCGAGAAACCTATGCTGCTGGAAAAAGCCCGTTCTTTAGGTGTCGCCCCGAACATCACCTTCACCGGTGCGATCGAGGACTTCGACGACGCGATCCGGCTGCTCAAATCTTCCCTGCTGTTTGTGAATCCGTCGACCAAGGAGGGTGGCGGCAGCATCACACTATTCGAGGCCAACGCCTGCGGACTGCCTGTGATCGCTGTGAAATGCCCTCACGGCATCGACCCCAATTTGATTCGCGAGGGCGAAAATGGCTATTTTGTGGATGAGTTATCCGCGAAGAAAATTGCCGATAAGTTGGTCGCGCTGCTGGATAACGCCGAGGTCATGAAAGCCAACGCCGCAAAAGCGAAACAAATGGCCGCCGAATACGACTGGGATGTCGTCGCCGAACAGCACGAAAACGCCTACAAGAAAATATGTCATCTCCAGTAAGGTGAAAAATGAAACGAATCGAACAAAACGGTGACCTCATTGCTCTCATCATCGACACTGCGGCGGATTTTAAGCCCGGCGTCCATTTTATTTCCGATCCCAGTTGGCCTCTACAAATTGGTCTGCTGGCCCATCGCGGTGGCCACTCTATACCCGCCCATCGCCATTTTGAGCGCCAAAACAGTGGCAAAACGATGACGAGGAATTTCTACTCGTGGTGAGCGGAGAAATGGAAGTCGACTTCTACGATGGTGATGGTTCATTGTTCCGCTCTGAAACCCTGCTCCCTGGCGAGGCCCTTTTGCAAATCCGTGGCGGCCACGGCTTCCGTTTTCCCGCATCTAGCCAGGTACTTGAATTGAAAATTGGCCCTTATCTTGGACTGATCAGGATAAGAGCTCATCGCCCAGACGGTTGCAAAGTCGTGACTCTTCAAGTTCAGGGCGCGATTCCAAAAATAATTCACCGCCGGGTCAGTTGGCAAACCCCAGGAGGAACATGGCAACTTCTACTTCTATAAGCAAAATTCCAGTCTGCCAACCGTTTTTAAACGGCCGGGAACTCGAATATGTCCGGGACGCGGTGGATTCGACGTGGATTTCTTCGCAAGGAAAATACCTCGACCGTTTCGAAAAAGAGTTTCCCGCCTATGTCGGAATGAAGCACGGAACTTGCACGTGTAATGGAACAACCGCTTTGCACCTGGCACTCCGCGCTGCCGGCATTGGTCCAGACGACGAAGTAATACTTCCAAGCTTCACCATGATCGCCACCGCTTTCGCTATCTGTTACTGCGGGGCTACTCCCGTTCTTCTCGACGCCAATCAAGATGACTGGAATCTTGACGTCTCCACACTAGAAGCGTCCGTCTCGCCCAAAACCAAGGCCATCCTCGTCGTGCATATTTACGGACACCCCACGGATATGGATCCCGTCTTGGAATTCGCTTCTCGCCATAATCTCTTGGTGATTGAAGACGCCGCGGAAGCTATCGGTTCGGAATATAAAGGTAAGCTATGTGGCTCGTTCGGACACATTTCCTGTTTCAGTTTTTTCGCCAATAAAAATATTACCTGCGGGGAAGGCGGCATGGCCTTGACCAATGACGACCTCCTGTACGATCGCCTGCGCTATCTGAAGAACCTCAGCTTCCCACTCGGCAGGAGTCGCGAGTATGTTCACGAAGAGATTGGTTACAACTATCGAATGTCAAACTTGCACGCCGCGCTCGGGTGCGCCCAACTCGAACGAGTGCACGAATATGTCGGCATGCGTCGCCATAATGCTGCCCTTTATTCGCAAAGACTGTCTCGCATTCCCGGATTGCGTTTGCCTGTCGAGCGCCCTTCGGTGAAGAATAGTTACTGGATGTACGGCATCGTGTGCGAAAAACAATTTCCAGTTTCACGAGACCAACTGATTGACAAATTGCTGGAGCGCGGCATCGAGTCGCGTAAATTTTTTAAACCCATGCATTTACAGAAATCCATTCGCGATTATGGTTTCCGCGCGCCTTCGCCCATGCCGGTATCTGAACATTTGGGTGACGCTGGCTTGTACTTGCCGTCCAGCTCGTCGCTCGCGGTGGAAGACATCGATCGAATTTGTGACGCTATTTCTGAAATCGCATCTGTGAGGAACGCTCACAAAAATGTTTAGTTCGTCGATCCCGAAAGCGGGCACGGATTGAAACAATATGATTCGTCTCAGACTTAATCTATTCAAATTGTCGCTTAATTTCGTCGAATTGCTGCTTCCGCTGCTCTCCTTTACCCTTGCGGGTTACATCCGCTTTGACCTCCCTTTCTTTGCGGCCTCCAAAGATTACATCGGCATGCTTTTGCTTACGACCATCAGTTGGGCTCTCTTGTCGCGCCAGTACGGTCTTACCTCACCCGTGAACCTTTTTGCGGCCGGAGGCAAATCTAGAAGAATCGCCAGCGCCTGTGGTGCCACGTTTCTGGTCACTTTTGTGGGCGCCAGCTTCTATCGCAATGCGCAGTTTTCCCGTAGTTTTTTGGTATTAAGTTGCGTCCTTCTTTTTTTTCTTGACCTTCACCTCGCAAATTCTCTTTCGCGTCATCCTTGAGAGTCTGCGCCGCCGTGGAAAATATTGCATTCGCGTCCTGATTATTGGCGCCGATGATTTTGCGTTGGAAATGGCCAACCGTTTAATGCACGGCCAATTGACGCCCTGCCAGGTAGCCGCCTACGTCGCGCTTCCCAACCAGCAAGTTTCTGTTGCCGACCTGCCCGTCTACACTTTCGATGACGTTCCTCGGATCGCCGCTCAGAACGGCATCGATGAAGCCGTTCTTGCTATTCCCTATGCTCGCTTCGGTGAAATTCCCTCCATATTGCGCCGCCTCGAACCGCTGTGCGTGCCGACACGCGCGTTTTTGAGTTTTGGAGATGGTGTCCAGATTGAAGAGCACCTTTTTGATTTTGGCGGAATGCCTCTGTTGGATTTAAAACCTACTCCCACCGAGTCCATGTCTTATGCTTTGATAAAACGCCCATTTGATTTCCTCTTCTCCATCCTGGTGCTGATCCTTTCCGCTCCCATCATGATCTTGATCGCCATCGCCATTAAGCTGACTTCCCGCGGCCCCGTGCTTTTCATCCAAAATCGCGTCGGGTTTAAGGGCCAGATTTTTCGCATGTATAAATTCCGCACTATGATGGGATCGGAAAACGAGGAAGGTACCCGCTGGACGGTTCAAAACGATCCACGGTGTACGCCCATCGGATCGTTTTTGCGGCGCACGAGTCTGGATGAGTTGCCCCAATTCTTCAATGTTTTAAAAGGCGACATGAGCGTGGTGGGACCTCGCCCCGAGCGCCCTTATTTTGTCGAGAAGTTTGTCAAAGACACCGAGAGTTATAACAGCCGCCACTATATGAAGGGCGGTATTACCGGCTGGGCGCAAATTAACGGCTTACGCGGCGATACTTCCATCCCTGAACGAATTCGCTACGACCTTTATTACATGCGCCACTGGAGCCTCGGATTTGATCTCCAAATTATCCTGCTCACCCTTATACGTGGTTTCGCAAATAAAAACGCCTACTAACCGGAAGTGATTTGCACCGCCTATGCCGTGCTCCCGCTGCCCAAACTCATTCGAAATCTTATTGCATCACCGTAACATTCCATCCCACGCTGTTGGGTGTAATACTGCCGGTTGTTGGATTACAGACTCTCACTTTCACCTTATCGTTTTCACTAATCCACGCGCTCCACACCAGGTTTCCGCTTCCCAACGGCTCACCCGGCGAAGCCATGGCTGTTCCGCTTGAACGCGCATTCGCTACCTGCATTTCCCGTTCGGCGCAGCTCTGCGCCGCGATTGCAGAGTAGGCCAATTTTTGGCTTGCCCGGTAAATCCCCTCGATGGCAGTTCCATTTCCGCCGACCGATAATCCATGCGGCACAGCCAAAAGTCCCGACGGCTGCATCCGCATGCGCAACGCTCCACCAGAGTAAAAACTGATGGTCCCGGCAGCGCTCGCGTCCAGGTTATTGAAGATCATATCGCCCCGCCCTTGCTGCACTCCGCTCGGCTCTGGAAAATAAATGTGATTGCCAATCTTGACGTCCCCGGCGTCCACCGCCAATGCCCACGATTTTGCGCCCATGGCCAGCGTCGGATTCGATTCGATGCGCAACGTCGCGGCATCCAGAGCCGGGACGGTCCCGCCTCCATCAATTGGCGCCGCGATCGCTACGCCGCTGATGGTTGGCGCGGGCCTGCCCTTCGACGGCCGAATAATTTTTGGAAAGAACAATACCGCGTCCATTTCCTGCGCCGCGCCATTCCACACCGTGCCGGTAAGCTGCGGCAGAAACACTACGCTGGACGCAGCCGAAACGGATTCCTCGCTACCGGTGGCATTTTGTAACAGAAAGTCCGTGGTGCGCGGCGTAGCGTTCCAATCCTGGTATATCCGATGGGCTTTACCTGCAGCATCGAATAAGCTCGTCGACCCGCCACTTTTCTCCTGTTGCGAGCCACTTGCTACTGCTTCATGTTTTCTGTCTATGTTCGAACGTTCTTGGCCATGGACAACGCTAATGGATGCCCATAAAATCACCAGGATCGCAGTTATTCTCATAATCCTTCCTCAACCGAGTAAATTTTGACGACGTGAGAATCTCTTCGTTGGCCACCAAATATCAGATATATAAGGTGGGAGACCTCTGGGCAACACGCAAGTTCCCCAGAATCTAACTTCGCTTTCAAGCCAAAAGTTAAACCTGGTCAAAGATGTTGATCTGCATTCCGTTTTTTTGCCGCATAATGTTTACGCTAAGCCGGCCAACTGATTCCCCCGGTGATTTCGAGCCGGGAAAAAATGCCATGACTGATTACGCAGCCCACATCGCTCGTGAGATTCAGGAAAGCATCTCCGTCAAGACGGAGCTGGGTCGCGTCGCCAATCAAATCGCCGAAGCTGCAAGCGCGATAGTAAATTGCCTTCGCGCTGGGGGAAAAGTGCTCGTTTTCGGCAACGGTGGAAGTGCCTCAGACGCTCAGCACATGGTCGCTGAGCTCGTCGGCAGATACGCCGTCAAGCGCCAGGCCCTCGCCGCTATCGCACTCACCACCAACTCTTCTTCGCTCACGGCCATCGCCAACGACTTTGGGTTCGAAGAAATTTTCGCCCGCCAACTGGAAGCCCTGGCCAAGCCTCAAGACCTAGTCCTTGCGATTTCCACCAGTGGAAACTCCCCCAACGTCTTGCGTGCTCTGGAAACCGCAAAGGCTCTCGGCCTGAAGAAAATTGGACTTACCGGAAACGACGGTGGCAAGCTACGCGATCTCGTGGATATATGTGTCATCGTACCGTCCACCTCCACCCCCAGAATTCAGGAAGCTCACACCTTGGTAATTCACATCCTCTGCGGAATCGTAGAAAACGCTTTCGTCCACGATGCTCATCCCGGCGGCCAAATTTTAATCACCGGCAAGGCGCGGTAATTGCCAAATCTTTCGAGCACGTTGGACGCTTTTCCTGCCTCTCGCATCGCGGTCGTCGGCGACCTGATGCTCGACGAATATTTGTGGGGCCACATCAGCGCATTTCGCCCGAAGCCCCGGTTCCGATTTTGAGCGTCACTCAGCGCACCTCTACCTTGGGTGGCGCCGGAAACGTCGCCGAGAATTTGCGCCACTGGGGCGCCGCAGTGACCCTTATAGCTGTGGTGGGCTCTGATGAAACGGCTCGCCAACTGTACGACTTGCTCCAATCACACGGAGTCAACGCCAAAGGCGTTCTCACCGACCCTCTTCGCAAAACAACCCGCAAAGCCCGCCTGATGTCCGTAGAACACGGCCAGCAGGTCTTCCGCCTGGACGAGGAATCAACAATTACAGTCAAAGGTGAAATTGAAAACAGTCTGATAGGCGCGATTCGAAACCTCGGCCAGAACGTCCAGGCCATCGCGTGCTCCGATTATCTGAAAGGGGTCTTGTCTGAAAAAGTTTTGGCTGCGGTATTTGAAGTCGCGCGTTCCCGCGGCATCCGCAGCATCGTCGCGCCAAAAGATTCGAATTCCGAAAAATATCGCGGCGCGAATATTCTGATGCCCAACTCAACAGAACTGCGGCAAATGACCCCGCAGCGCGCAAATCAGGACGCGAACCAGGAAGCGTGGCTGGACGCTTCCGCTCGCTCCTTGGTTGAAGTTCTTGCCTTGGAAGCCTTGCTGGTAACGCGCGGCAGTGAAGGTATGTCGCTCTTCGAAAATTCCGCAAGTGGCTTGCGCAGGGTCGATATCCCCACCATGGCGCGCAGCGTTTATGACGTAACCGGAGCGGGCGATACCGCCATCGCCGCCTTCAGCGCTGCGGTCGCTTCGGGAGCCGACCTGGGCACCGCTGCCCAACTCGCCAATTTAAGCGCAGGCATTAAGGTAGGAAAACGCGGAACCGCCTGCGTCGATCTCGAAGAAATTCGAGCGTCGCTCAAAGAAGTAAGAGCTCCCCACGACTCCGTATAATTTCAAATTGCCGGCTGCTCTCGCGACACAGTTCCGTCGTAGCGTTCTTTCACGTGGCTGATGAGCAGCCGGATGCTGTTGGCCAGCTGCACCACTTCGCCTTCACCGTGAATTTCAAATTCAATTTCATAATTGCCTGCCGCGGCATGGTCCACCGCTTCCTTCAAACTCATCAAAGGCCTCACCACCTGCTGCGGCAGCACAAAGCTGATCCAGATACTCACCAGCAGCGTGATCGCCGATACGATGCTCAACGCCCATTCTGAATGCGAAATCAATCGGCTCGCCCTTCGGTGATCTCCATCTATGCGATCCCAGTTCCGCGCCTCCAGTTCCGAAGTCAGCCGCAAAACATCTTGCCCGGAGTTTTGCAGGTCCGTCGTAATCTGTTGCAACGCGGGATTCCCCTCCTGCGCTGTTTTGGTGATCTGCGTATCAAATGACCCTATCCTCGTGCGCAACTCCTCGATCAGTTGGTCCCGCGGCTTATTTCTTGCGCCTTTCAGGATGCTCCCCAGGTCTTTCTCGTACGCTTGCAAAACATTTTGAATTCGATTCGGCCGGCGCTTCTCCCGGCTTTTGCATGTTTGCGACTGCGTTCTTGAATTCCTCGTCGTACTGGTGCAGCGCTATCAACGCTTGATCCGTCAACGGTTGATCCGCGGCATTCAGCTCGCGGATCGCTCGCAAAATCTGCTCTAGCTTGGAAATCGACTCGCGATTAGCCTGCAACGATGAAGGATCGTACAGCAGCAAATAATTCCGCTCCGCTCGCCGGGCCTCCAGCATCTCGATGGAAGCTTGCTGAGAAAGTGTCGCCGCCGGTGCATCGAAGCTTACGATGCGGTCCACGATCCGTCCCACCACCAGCAGGTAGTAAATCGCGAAAAAAATCACCGGAACCAGAATCAGTCTCACCACCGCCAGGCTAAGGGCCACACGCTTCCGCAGCGAACCACCCGGTGCGAGCACCTTAAACGATCTCCGAATCGCCAATCTCATCGTTAAGTTCTCCTCACGCCCTCCGCACCATAGCACGCCAGCGCCCCAGATTCACCGTTCCATCCCTTCCGCAACGCCGGGCTGGTCCAGTCGGCATAACCTCAGACTTCACGCCCCTATAGATACCCTCGCCGCACGCTACTTCTTATTCATCGCGCTTAATCTCCAATGCGCCTATCCTCTCGCTTGCCGGTTATTACCTGTCATGACCCGCTGGAACGAGCCCCGAGATTCCCTGTTCTCCACCGCATGTCCCTCTCGTAAAATGGTCTGGTCGATGAACAGGAGAAACCAGTCCCTTCTGTGCACCGCTCCCCTCCCCACGCTCCGCAGGAGCGCCCGGTGAGGCGCGGCCAATTCTCGCGTCGCGACTGGCTTCGCCGGACCGCGCAGCTCGCTGGTGGTTTGCCTTTAGTCGGCCCTTCTGCATTAATTTCCGAATTCCTGCAGCGTACTCAACCCGCGCAGCAACATACTCAGCCCGCACCCCAGCGTCAGCCTGTGCTGCAGCAGCCTTCCGAGCGTCCCCCGCTGTTCGAAAACGACCCCACCAAGTACCGCTTCACTCGTGACGAAGACGAATTCCTCGAAAGTATTGAACGCACCACCTTTCAATTCTTTTGGAACGAGACCAACCCCGTCACCGGCCTGGTTAAAGATCTCAGCCCCGCCGACGGCACCGACCAGCGCAATGCTGCCAGCATCGCGGCCGCTGCTTCTTTCTCACTTCTCATTGCTTTGCCGACCAGCGTGGCTGGGAACAGCGAATGGAAATTCGCGATCGTGTCCGCAATACCCTGCGTTTCGTGGCTACCCGCGTACAGCACGAGCACGGTTTTTTTTTTTTTTTTTTGATTTTCCAGAATGGCGAACGCGTCTTCCAGTCAGAAGTTTCCTCCATCGACACCGCTATTTTTTTTTGCGGCGTGCTCACCTGCCGCGCCTATTTTGACGACGCGGAAATTTACGAACTCGCCACCACATTTTTGAGCGTGTTTATTTTTTTTGGATGCTGCAGGGTACAAAACTCTTGCCATGGGTTGGACTCCCGAGCACGGTTTCATCAAAACCCGCTGGGACAGTTACAGCGAAGAGATGATGCTTTATCTTTTGGGTCTGGGCTCCGCAACCCACACGCTGCCCCCCGCCACTTGGTCTGCGTGGTCGCGGCCCATTTTCGAATTCAATGGCATCCGCTACATCAGCGGCAAAGCGCCCCTTTTCATCCATCAATATTCGCACGCCTGGTTTGATTTTCGCGGACGCCGCGACCACTATGCCGACTATTTCACCAATTCTGTAATCGCCACGAAAGTTCACAAATTGTGGTGTCTTGATTCGCCCAGCAATTCCCTGATTACAGCGAAGACCTCTGGGGTATCACCGCCTCCGACTCCGTTCGCGGATATACCGCCTGGGGCGGACCTCCGGAAATGGGTCGCATAGATGGCTCGGTAGTCTCCTGCGCCACCGCGGCTCCTTGCCATTCTTGCCGCAGGAATGCCTGCGCGTTTTTTCGCTATATGCGCGAAAATTACGCCCAAAAAGCCTGGCGCACCTATGGCTTCGTCGACGCTTTCAATCCCCTCACCAATTGGTACAGCGCCGACGTCCTCGGCATCGATTTGGGCATCACCATTCTTATGGCCGAAAATGCCCGCACCGGCTTCGTCTGGGAGCAGTTCATGAAAAACGACGAAGCCATCCGCGGAATGACCCGAGCGCCGGCTTCCACGAATTAGTCGCTCCTCAACCGCTTAATTCCTGAGCAGTTTTTTCGCTGGGAGTTTGCGCGATTTTACTAGTTAGTTCGCGACTTCAATCAGAGCCAGCGAATGCGGCGGCAGCGTCAATTTCATTTCCCCATTTGTGAGGACCTGTTCCACTGCTGCAGGCATCGCCACAGCTTTCCGCAATGTCTCGATTTGTTGTCGGGAAGGGGATCGCGGGCTTCCCATTTTTTCGTATGCAGGCAGCGGCGATCCGTGCTCTTTATCGACAATTGTGACGCGCACCTTACCCGCTTTCACTCCCGTAAAATGCAGCGTGAAACTCTTCAGCGAACCGGCTTCCTCCGGCAAAAATAAATTCCATACCGCCACCGCCAGCGCTCCATCCTTCCGTTTCGTCACCAGGACGCTATCGGATTTCACTTCCAGCCGCGTATCGCCCAACCGGTGCAACAGCGCAAAATCATTAAACGCCGGCTTGGGAATGCTTTCCTCCGCGAGCAATCCAAATCCCCCATAAAAAGGAGTCTTAACCACTCCTTGCTCCTCAAACACGTCCGAGAAGTCCCAGTAACTCATCATCGTGGTCATGCCGTCGCATTCCCGGATCGTGTTCGCAAGATATGGCCCCATGTACGCCGAATCCGTCACCGCCGGGTTGTTGTCGTACGCCGCGTTACACCGCCTCCCGGACTCCTTTCAAGGACTTTCTGGTACGCCTGCTAAGGCTAGGAGAACGTCGCGGCTCCAGGTCGGGCGGTCAACGCGCAGCTAGCGGGCCTGCGGGCGCACGGCGCGCAGACGATCAATGGGACGACATCTGGGAGAACCAGGGAAACGCCAATCCGCTCACCGTTCGTACA
>CAVPKZ010000003.1:0-33559 GCA_963705755.1 uncultured Acidobacteriota bacterium
AGTGCGACACAAGCTCCAACCTTAGAGGGTAGATACAGTCTGAGGAGCTATTTTTCGTCTGTCAATCCGGTATCGGGATGGCTCAGGCGGCCCAACTCAAGGCCTTATCGAAGGGTGGCCGCCTAAGCTATCCCGGGTCCGTATCATTCGAGGTATTGCAAGCATCGAGCTGCTATCAACTCTCAGCCACGTTGAACTCGACGTTCAGCACAGATGGATTGCGCACATTTTCGAAACTATATCAACAAGATGCCTGCCCACTTGTCAGAGTCTTTATTGTCCAACTTCTCTCAATCTTGCTCGGGTACACTTTGGCTCATCCATTGTAATTTGCATTTCCATCTCCGATATGTCCTCGAAATCGTCTACGAATACACCCCACGTCTCACAAGACCACTACTTCTATCTACTTGGCGAACAGATCGGACACGCCCTGGAAGAAAGGTTAGAGCCGCCGTCAACTTCATCAAACGATGAGGGACACCAGGCACCCCGGTATGCGCCCGCGTCAACTGACGAAAGTAATTGTCAGCGCTGCGATGAACGTCATGCGATTCATCGAAAGTCTGTGGCTACAGCTTCGACGCTTGTCTCGTGGGATGGACCTCAAGATCCGCAAAACCCAATGAACTGGTCTCCAAGGCGGAAGACGCTTATCGTCGCGGCTCTTTGTTGCATATCATTCTCTGCCTCGTTTTCAAGCAGTGTGTTCGCACCGGCAGCACTTGCCGTCGCTGCTGAGTTCGGTGTGGGTGAAGAAGTCGTGATCCTGGGGATCAGTCTTTACGTTCTTGGCTTTGCTGCAGGTAAGCACAACCCCTTCCGACTTGTGGTGGTCTCGCGTCCTGATACACGTCCAAAGGACCGCTTCTATGGGGACCACTCTCCGAAGCCTACGGGCGTACACAACCCTTGTTCTTCGCCTATGTGCTTTTTGTGATCATGCAGATCCCTGTGGCGGTCGCGCAGAATCTAACTGCTGTTCTCCTATGTCGTTTCCTTGCCGGAACCTTGGGTAGTGCAGTGTTTGCCGTTCCACCCGCCCTCGCAGTAGATTTCTTGAATCCAGTCGAACGCAGCAAGGCTGTGGGTCTCTACATGGCATTTCTCTTTCTTGGCCCTACAATTGGGCCGGTCGTGGGCGCTTATCTGACGACTTCGTTGGGATGGAGATGGACGGGATGGGTAGGTGTCCTCCTCGGCGGCCTTTGCGGTACGTTCGCTTTGCTGGCCATTCCGGAGTCCAGCGAAGCAGTGATCCTACAGAGGAAGGCCGCCAAGCTGCGATCTCAAACCCAAAACTGGGCCTTGCATTCGAAACTCGATGAGAACCCAGTCACATTTGCGAGCTTGCGCAGGAAGTACCTCTTGAGACCAGTGCAGATGATACTGCGAGAGCCAATTGTGAGTGGTTCTGCGATATGGGAGACGCAATACTGACTGTGCTAGCTCATCGTGATGACCATATACACCTCGCTAGTGTATGGGATTCTATACTTGATTTTCTTTGCGTATCCTTACAGCTTCCAGGGGGTTCGAGGGTGGTCTCTGGAAATAGCATCACTGCCGTTCCTGGCAGTTGCGGCTGGCGTACTGTTCGCCGGCTTGGTCATGGCTATCTTCAACAAATTATGGTGGCTACCGCGGTTCCTCCGAAATCGCATGAAGGTCAACCCTGAGGATCGCATGCCCCCGTTGATTGCAAGCTCCATCATACTTCCCGCTGGGCTCTTCTGGTTTGCGTGGACTTCCAACAGAAACATCACTTGGGTCCCTCAAGTCCTCGCCGGGATCTTTATTGGCGCGGGCATCATGCTTCACTTCCTTTCAGGCACGGCATACCTGATCGACGTCTATTTACTGAACGCCAACAGTGCTATGGCTGCGAACACTTGCATTCGGTCTATTTCAGCTGCAGCCTTTCCATTACTCGCGAAACCTATGTACGAACGGCTTGGAGTTGCTTGGGCGACAAGCCTGCTTGCGTTCTTTTGTGTGGCACTGATACCATTTCCGATCATGCTCTGGATGTACGGGAAAAAGATCCGTGGTTGGAGCAAGCACTCGTTTGAATTATGATCAAGTTAAGGAGATGGCTGGGACAGTTTCCTTTCAACCTGGCGCCGATCTCATAACGCCGCTATGGCGAGAAATGGAAGCCATACTCGATGGCGGCGGACATGAAGGCTACTTTTCGGGGCGCATGACTATGGTCACAAAGAGAATGAATTGGCTCTTATGTCCACCATGGTTTCAAAGTTAGATTACGTCATGAGCTTGAGCAGATTTTCAACTTCTACAGGAGTCGCTCGAAAGTCCCGACACAACGGTCGAGAGCTCTGCACACGAATGGCAGTCGTCGTAGTATGGAAGGCCTAGTATGCCTCTTGCTCTCGCTGTGCTTGGGTGAGGGTTCGGCTCCTGCTATTTGACTCTCCACCTTGTTTCTCTAAAGTACTCCTTTTCCAAGTCTTTCTAGCAATTAGCCGAGTCAGTGGTGTCTGTTGTAAGTGTGATCTGTCACATGTATGCGCCACATGGGTGAACGTCTGTGGTTGATCAGCCTTCTGCTTCCACAACAGTAGTATACCCTGACCTCTTCCCACCGCTGGCTTCATGACGTCAATAAAAGTTCACCAGAGCGTTACCGTATGCTGGCCAGGACCGTACGGCAGAAAATTTCAATTGTCCGTTTTGCGCCCAGAAATTCACACGGGCCGAAAGACACTGATCCTTTACAGCACATAGCGGTCTAACACTGAATTTTGATTCCTCTTAGTCTTCTTGTTGCTTCCCTTGTCTCGAGTGCTGTCTTCCTCTCGGTGGGCCCTTCTCCTATAGTCGTTGGATTCGGCTCGAGCTTCTAGCTCTTCAGCCGTGGCTTTTCGTTTCACCACGATGGTAGAGAAGGCGGCCATTGGAAGAGAGAAGGAGGGAGAAGAAGCGGGAAAGCTCGCGTTGTGATCAAACTGCGAGCATGGCGGAGCGGGCATCCACACCCTTGAGTATCTGTCTGTCGGATCCACAAGGGCGAGACGAAGCGGTTGCGCAGGAGGGAGCTCAAATAGCGTAAAGAAGGGAATCCGTTTTGGGACCCATCGATCAAGGGTGAGCGTGCACGCGAGCCAAGTACCTATCCCAGAGACTCTTGGCCCATGCGATGTTTTGGTCGTCTTGGGCTGGTGGTTCGGTGGACTCTAGCTAACCTTTCGAAATTTCTCTCGTATCACCAGTATCTTTTCGCAAGACACGGGAAACTACAGTTCAGGACTGCATTGACGGTGCGTTCGTCAACGTCCGCTTGGAAAGAAAGTAGACGCTCGAGGCCAAGCAGGGGCGATGATACAGCAGAGAGCGAAAGCCTGTAGGGGACCGAACCCCATATATCACCTGCAAGCCATGATTGGTAGGGTAGATCGAGCGGCGGCCGTTTCAAGGAAAGAGATCGAGGAGCCAGGTTGTTGGGGAGGCGTTGAGGACAAGTGAGAATGGAATTGTGAAGTGAGAGGCGGCTAAGGAAGATGGAGGCTCAACTGTAGATACTTGGCGTGAGAGCATACACTGCCCAACTAGTGCGATTGCGAACGTCAATTCTCTAGACGCCATGTACTAGGTCATTCAGGTATTGATCAGATGGGTCAGCGACAAACCAGTGGAGCGAGTCGCTGTATTAAGGTTTTGCAGGTTTCTACCTAATGCGCGCTTGCAATCGGACGTGTTGGACAGTGTAAAACAACGGTTAAGGCGGCCATGCGCATGGGGTCGGGTTATGGTGGGAAGCCGGCAGTTTTCTGTTTCACAGGTTCAGAGACTTGTGCGGCTAGAAAGCTGTCCCTTTCCTAATGCTCCGAATGTGGCAAGCCTGCCTACCGCTCGCCCGCATTATTGAAGATGTATGGAAGGCCTCAAAAACGCTCTTGCGCAGTCGCTGCAATGGCTTGCAACGGCTTGCAACGAACTGGTCGGTGCTCTGCCCTACTAAATCGAGGGAGAGCAGTGGAGAATAGACAACACGAGGAAATCGAGCCTTGGCACGCTAAAATCTGCTTCGCCGAGCAACTTCGGCTACAAATTTCCTTCTTCGATTTTCTCTTCCCTTTTGGCTTCACAATGTGTTCCGGGTTTTGACGCGGCGCAAGCAGCACTTCAGCTTTCGGCGTATGCACATGTCAAAGGTATGGGCCCCAATAACTGACGCATTGAGTGCGAATAGAAAAGGTAAGGTTCATCGTAGTGACGCCGAATTTGAACTGCACCCTCAAGCTTCCTTACCAGATTATGTATATCTCATTTGAGCCTTGAGCAAGCACCCTATTCTGTTTGCCTCGAAAATCGAGTCATTTGAGACTATTTAGCATCATGTTAGGTCCAGTGTTTGCCGCTGTCGCCATCTTTTCTCTGCTCCTCTACCTTTTTATCATCCCCGTGGCCAAGTACTTTCGCGACCCCAAGGGCCTTCGAAGATATCCGAACCTCTCCTGGTGGTCGGGGATCACGGACCTCTATTTTGTCTATGAAGCACACAGGGGTTTCAGATCCCAGAAACTTCTCGATGCCCACAAGAAGTCACCCGTGGTCCGGATTGGACCAGACTCCCTCTCTTACGGCGATATACGAGCCATCAAAGACATCTATGGACATGGCACCCCATGCACCAAAGACCTAATGTATAGCGAACTGGCTGGCAGCCACTATCACCTGGCCGATGTCATTGACAAGCGTGAGCATGCGCGGAAAAGGAAGGTGTTATCAGCAGCATACGCACTGAAAAATCTTGAAACATGGGAGCACAAAGTTGCAGACATGACTGCTCGAATGATCAAGGCCTTTGATGCTAGATGTACAGCGCCATTGCCACAGGGCGAACGGCCAGACGAAAAAGACCTCACAATTGATTACAGAATGTGGAGTAACCTCTTTACTGTCGCTGCCATCGCCAACATTGGTCTGTCAGAGGACCTTGGTTTCTTCGAACAAGGCTCGGACGTGATCACGTCCGAGCAAATGAACGGCACTATCCGCAACGTCCATTTTCGACAATGTCTCCATGCCACCGCTTGGGCTCAGTCCAATCTTGTCTGGGCTTATGGCTGGTATCAGTCATTAATCAAGCTGAGCAAACTTGTCTCACCAAAGTACCGCGAAATGTGGCGCCTCAACCGAGATTGGGATGGTATCGTTCTCCATCGTGCCGCGAAGCGCCTGAAGCGCTACCAAGCTGGTGAGAAACTTGACGACTTCTTCAGCGCCCTTATGGAGGACAAGTCTGGTACACCCAATAATCTCGAATGGGGAGAGATTGTCGCTGAAGTCAGCATTATGATGAATGCAGGCTCCGACACCACTGCAATCGCCATCAATAACGCAATGTACTGGCTCCTCAAGAACCCAGAGTGTCTCCACAAGCTCCGTGTCGAGATCGATAACGCGCTAGATGAGGATGAAGTCGTGGCCCCATACGACAAGATCAAGTATCTCCCATATCTTCGTGCTTGCATTGATGAAGCGCTTCGGATCACTCCACCCACTACCTTTGGCTTACCCCGAAGGACACCTGCTGAAGGCGCTCCGATACTAGGCGAATTCATTCCAGGAAACACCTCCGTGTCCATCTCCGCCTACGTCGCACACCGTGACCAAACTGTCTTCCCAGATCCAGAAACCTACAACCCAGACCGCTGGCTCGATGAGAGGGGCAGAGAGCTGCAGCCCTATTTTATCACCTTCTCAGCTGGCGCCCGTGGCTGTATTGGTCGAAACATTAGCTATCTCGAGCAGACAGTACTATTGGCGTCGATGATTCACAGGTTCGAGTTCGCGCTGGCGTATCCCGAATGGGAGCCACGTAGACGGGAGAATTTCAACCTGAGTCCTGGGCCCATGCCACTGAAAGTGTGGAGGAGAAAGAAGGAGTGTAGTTTGGCTGATGAGAAGTTGTGAGCGAGGTGATGATAGAGATGCTAGTCGAACTTGACCTTGTTATAGATAGAGCGAGCTTTAGATAGTGGCAAAATCACCACAAGACATCAACTTATAAGTTACGGCCTTCCTGGATCACCCCAGACCTGCTTGTTTCCTCTCCCATCTAAAATTGCTAGAAGGGTATCTGCTTTTGAAGTGTGATCGCGGAGTAGTACGCTAGGTGGAGAACTTGCTAGGTAGCAATTTGCTGTCGAGGGCGGCGCTCAAACTTTCATTATTTCTGCCACCTCAACATGTTTTCCTTAGGGAATAATGACTGCACATTGAGTCCCTTACATTGCCCGTCCGAGGCGGTAGATTGCAATAGCTCAAAGACGCCTTAACATTCTAGATCGACTATGGAGGACAGCTGTTGGAAAAGGGGGGGCCAGACGGCATGTAAGGTAACTCTAGCAACGAATTCGGCCCGCTGGTGGCCTAGAGACCGCCTGGAGTGCGGAGGCTGCCTATCGCCGCAGGGAGTGGACTTCAGCGTGTAGGATCTTGTAAAAGAAAAGGCGCTAGCAACTACGACGGAGTGCACGACTTCGTAAAGCCAATGTCGACTTAATGACCTAACTTAGCACCTGGCATGCGGTGTAGTTTACTCGGCGGCAATTCGGTTTCTTACTGCTGCTCTATCTTATCCGCTTGGTGGCATAAAGCTATCACACCTTTCCATGCTACCTACTGGCAGACAAGTGACGACTTCCACATCGACCTGCCGACCTATAGGCCATCACCAACCTCGATGACGTACTCTGGCACTAAATAACCAAGGGATTACTTGACAACTGGGTTTCATACCAGCACGGGCACACTGAGATAGCTAAAGAACCTCATCGCAAATCCTACCCGTTACTATATATGACACAGGCAGGCAACTTTCCCACGGCGAAGAACGAAAAGACCTAGGCCCGCCATGTCATCGGATGGACTACGAGACCCCAAATAGGCAAGTCAAGAGATGCCAAACGATACACAGTTCCTGCGTCTCCCCTGGCTCTCCGTCATTTGTGGAGATGGAGCCCGATTCTGGGACCAAGTGAAATGCGGGGCAAGTTCAGGCCGAAGACCTGGCATAAGAAAGGCAATTTTCCTCGAGCTGCCTGTTCTTGCTTTCTCGACCATTCGGCGAGATCTTGCACCTTGTTCACGGTACCCGGCGAGGCAGAAGCTGTCCATGACGGTAAATTCTCATGATGGACAACAGTTCGCAGGCCGTGACTGAACAACCACCGGGGACCAATAAGCGGAAGAGACGTAGAGTTGACCCGTGCACCAATTGCAGATGAGCATTCTTCAGTCCGGAATTACCGCACGTGATACTAACCTCATTGCACATACAAGCATCTCAAGTGTAAGCTGCTGTCGATGAGATCCTAATCTACCTAGCTGATTGAGCAGGCGACTACGAGAATTCCATCTGCAGTCGTTGCGAGAGCAATGGCGAGGAGTGCAAACGTGGCGGAACCCGAATCAAGTTTCGGCCTGGCTCGTCAGCAAGATATGATTCCGGCTTCTCGAAGAATCAAACCTGGCTGAAGACTGCTGTGCCAGCAAGTACGCCATTCTCTCGTGCCTGTCCTAACACACATCGTTGACTTGCTGTCAAGCACACCTCGACTATGTCGACGAGACAGCAGATGTTGCAGCAGCCTATACGCAAGGGCAAAGCGGGACAGACTCCGACGCTGAATCCATTGCCGATGGTCAAGAGGTGTCAAATCCGAGGCCACAGGACCCCCAACTCCAAAGCACATCGTTGAACCCGAGCAATGGCGCTGCATCATCACCGACTCGAAATGCAGGAGCTATGGGCCCTCCAAATCCGGTGTCTCCAATATCCAGGTCCACAGATGCCTTCGGTTCACCACTCAAGCGGTGCAAAGGGAATGGATTGGAGCCAAGCTCTTCGGTCGGTAATCAAAAGAACCATGATCCTCGTTCTTTACCAGCGCTATCACCTGCCCCTTCTTGGCTGCATCTCCACTCGCCAACTCAAACCTATCACCGTTCCTCTAGTGCTGATGCCAGCTCCCTTCTAAACGAAAACTGTGATTTCGGATTAACACCACTTCCCCTACCAGACTTCATATTCGACCCAACTGCAACGCTTAGTTCATCACTGAATCGCATTAAACCAGCTTCCACAGCTCTCGAGAACGTCCCGTCAACACCTAGCTACCATCCAAGTCCTTATTCGCCAAGTCTACATCCTCCACCGGAGCAGTCGAAAGTCTCAAGCAATGACACTTGGACCTGGGAATCCCCAACACTGCGTGAGGCAGTCCTTATGCGCTACTTCACTGATAACCTGGCTCATTGGTTTGATCTTTGCGACCCAGAAAGACATTTCCAACTTGTCGTTCCTCAAAGGGCTCGTCGTTGCGCACCTCTACTCAATGCCATCTTCACTGCATCTGCTCGCCATCTTACTCGACTTCCCAAGTACAAAGTCAAAACCACCGTCGATGGCGTTGAACGCGAAGTGGTGGCCTATGCAGGGAATATTCTGTCTGACCTCAAAATTGAAACAGCAATCCAATACCACAACGAAAGCATCAAAGACCTCATTCGACTAAGTATGGACCCAGATCAAGTCGATAACGAGGATTTACTTGCTGCCGCCATCATCCTTCGCTTCTACGAAGAGGTCGATGCACCGCTCCGCGTCGGCACCGCTGCCGAAGACTCGAACGACGAAGAAGGCGACAATGTTGTCGATACCGAATTGTTTCTCAAGGTGACAAACATCTTTCTTAGCGCCCAGCAACCCGATATTGCACAACTCCCGCACACCTCCCCGGTTAACTCACATCCAACGCCTGGTGACAACGACAGCGTCGACAGGACCAGCTATCCGGTCTTTGACGCCTCCCCATCATCTATGACCACGCCTCCAACTCTACCCACCCAGCATCGCCACTCTGCCTCGCTCTCAGCCTCCGACCCGACTCCTCGCGTAACCCGAGCAGATGGCCTCCGCCAGGCTTGCTTCTGGGTCGCTTTCCGCCAGGAAATAACCGTCGCATTCCTCAAACAGCGCCCTTTCAACTTTCCCCTCTCCCGCTGCGCTGCCTTTCGCTCCTTCTGCACTGCCGAAGATGCCGTCTGGGCCGACCGCCTCATCATCTTCTGCGCAGACGTCCTGCAATTCTGTCACGGAGGTGCAGACCTCGACATGCCTAATCCTAGCTACAACACAGATTCTGTCGCTGCCAACCCACCATTGCGCCATAAGAAAGAGGAAAGAGAAAGATGGGACGAACTCCAATCGACGCTGCAAAAATTCTCCACCGTCCTGCCCAGATCGTTCGAGCCAATCTACTTCCGTTACCCCAACCCTGCGTACGACGAAGTTTTCCCTGAGATCTGGTATCTAGACGCCATCCATGTGACGGGCATCCAGCACGTGGAACTTGCTCGAATTCTCCTTGCGGTGTCCAACCCCTACCTACCGAAACTCGGACTGGGTCATGTAGCTGCCATGGGCAAACTGTCATCCGAGCTGAAATCTATCGTCCTACGACTCTGTGGGATCGCGCTTTCAAATCGAAAGACCCCACCGGGGTTAGTGACGGCGTACATGGGCATCGCGATGTGTGGTGAGCATTTTACGGAGAGAAGGGAGCAGGAGGCGCTAATGAGGGTGTTGCAAGAGCTGGAGAGGGAACACGCCTGGCCGGCTGAGCGGACGGGATTGGGTTTGAGGAGGGCTTGGGGGTGGGTTTCGTAAGGGCATTGTAGTTGCAACTTTCTCACGGTCAACTAATTGATGAGATGGAAGTGTAGAGTCGAGCTTGAAGGGGCACGAGGACAATGCGGAAATGTTGTACTGTATGGTTAGGTCGTCTCGTGCTTGTCTTGTAGGGTACAATCAGGGATGGGCTACGCTCAATAGAAGTACGCCAGTAATCGCTCACTTCACAAACTTTGTCAACGCTGTCATTTGTCAGCGAAGAATAAATTGGCAGACTCACCACCCCATCCGAAACTAAATCCGTAACTGGTAAAGCTCGTCCATCCCACATCGCGCTATAAAGTTTCTGCCGGTGCACCGGTGGTGAGAAATATTTCCGCGCTCCAATATTTTCGCGATGCAATAGTTCCACCAGCCAATCGCGCGAATGCCCGAATTCCCTTTCGTCCACAATCACTGAAAAATCCTTGAACGTCGACCACCCACCTTCCGAAACCTGTTGAAATCGAATCCCGGCAACGTCCCGAAGCTTTCTCTCGTACCTACATCGAATCTCATTCCTGCGCTCAATCCGCGCATCCAATCCCACCATGCCATGCAGCGCCATCGCCGCGTGCATCTCACTAAGCGCGCATTCACTCCCAGAACTTCCGGATTGTAGTTGCCGGCGTCTCCGTAATTCCGCGCCGCTCGTAATCTTTCAGCCAGCCTCGCATCGCGCGTCGCAACTAGTCCGCCTTCGCCGGCAACCACCAATTTCGTAGGCGAAAAACTGAACACTTCCGCCGTTCCAAATCCTCCAATGGGCTTCCCATGACTACTGCTCCCAAACGCATGCGCCGCATCAAAAACCAGCGGAATCTGCAATTCCGCCGAAATTTCTTCCAATTCTTCTATCGCGGCGGGATTCCCAAACAAATGCACCGCTAGGATCGCCGCCGTCGCATTCGACACTTGCGCCCGGACCGCTTCCGGCGCCACACAAAAGGTCTTCGCATCGCAATCCGCAAACACCGGCGTCAATCCATTCCACACCACCGCGTGCGCGGTAGCGTGAAACGTAAAACTCGGCAGAATTACTTCCCCGCTCAAATCCAAGGCCTTCAAAACCAGCAGCAACCCCGCCGTGCAACTCGAAACCGCCACGCAATGCGCAACGCCCAAATATTCCGCTGCCGCTTCCTCGAATTTCCTCACGTACGCGCCGTTGGTAAGTTGCTTGCTCGCTAAAATCCTGCGCACCTCTTCCAAAAACTCTTCGCCCGGCACCCCTTCCGGATCAACAATGGGCAGCAATTTAGGAAACGCCGGCCTTCCCACTCCGATTTCCGCCCGCACGCGATCCGCAATGCTCATCAATTTTCCTTGCCCGGCCGTTTTTTCTGATCGCCGCGCACTTTCGCGGGCACCCCAAAAACTATCGTTCCTAACCCAACATGAGCTAACACCACCGCGCCCGCACCGACGTAGCTATATTTCTCCACCGTCAGGTTTGGAGCGATCACCGCCCCCGTTCCTACATACGCAAACTCTTGGATGCGCACCCCACCCGTTAGCGTGGCATTCGGAAATATGTGGCAGCTCCTCTCCAGATAATTGTCATGATCCACCGACGCCGAAGTATTCACGCACACATTGTCCTCAATCGTCGTGCCCGGATTTATCGTCGCGCCCGCGAGAATGGTCACTCCCTCGCCCATCTTCACAAAACGCGAAACATGCGCGCTCGGATGTACCACATTCACCGCCGTAAGCCCAGCGCGCCGCAACTGCTGGAATTTTTCAAAACGCGCGTAATTATCGCCAATTGCAACGGCTAGTCTCTCGCAATCCAATCTCCGCGCGGCCTCCGCCACACCGCCTTCCAGCGAAAACACCTTCACGCCCAAAACTTCTGTACCGCTCTTTTTCTCATCTTCATCCAGAATTCCCGCCACTTCCCATTCGCCACTCGCCAGCAGCGCATCCACAGTCACTTTTCCATGCCCGCCGGCTCCCCACACCAACACCTTTTTATTTCCCATGCAGCGGCTACCCTAAATCCTGAACGCGCACTCGCCCATCTTTGCCATACACACCTTCGCTTTGAAATAAAACGGGTATCGTGCGCGCCATAATCCCGCAATCCAACCACAGCGAATAATGCTCCACATAAAAAATATCCAATTCCACGCGCTCCGCCCACCTCAGTAAATTCCGCCCCTGCACCTGCGCCAATCCTGTCAACCCTGGCCGCATCGTCAATCGCCGTGCCTGCTCCGCGGAATACTTCGACGCAATTTCAAAAAACGCCGGTCGCGGTCCCACAATACTCATCTCCCCGCGCAGTATGTTCCATAACTGCGGCAATTCATCGATGCTCCAGCGCCTTAAAAAATGCCCCACACGCGTAATTCGCGGATCGCTCGACGACGTCTCAAAACGATCTCCGCTGTGCCTCGCGTCGTTCACCATCGTCCGCAATTTCCATTGATCGAATCCTTCACCTCCTAATCCCGCCACACGCAAACGAAAAAACACCGGCCCGGGCGAACCCAGCTTAATAGCGACTGCGCTGACTGACAGGAGTGGAGCGACGATAATCAGACTAAATATCGCGAGTACCACGTCCACAATTCTTTTAGCGAACAGTTGCAGCTCACGCATCATTCGCCCGCCTAAGCACGCTCGAATTGGCTGGCGAAATCGAAGCCGCCAATCCCAAAATCAAAGAAAACACCAGGGCGTTCGCCGGAATATACAAATTAAAATCCGTCAAGCTGTGCAGCAGTATCGCCGCAATGCTCCCCAGGCAACCCAAAGCCATTGCTCGCTCGAAGCTCACTTCCGATGACGCGGCCTTCCGCGCCATGCGCACCAATAATGCTCCAGTCGACCCAAAAAATAACGCTGCCGCCGGAATTCCTAAATCACTTGCTACTTCCAGATAATCGTTATGCGCGTGGTTCACAAATTGTCCCAGGAAGGTGCTCTGCATTTTCGTAAACGCCACGGGAAAAGTACCCAGCCCGCTTCCCAGCAATGGATGCCCGCCAATCAGCCGTGCCGTATCTTTCCATAACGACCATCTACTCTCGTCCACGCTTGTATATTCCTCGCTGATCATTCCAAAACGTCCGAGCGCCGGCCCCGCGCCCATCCACAAAACCAAAATAATCCCGCATGCCATGATCGACGCAGCGACCCATAATCCTGCTTTTCGTTGAAATCCAGAAAATGCTGCCATCACTCCTAGCGATGCGACCGCCGAAATAATGCCCATGCGCGAAAGCGAAAAAAACAATCCCGCCACCATCACCGTAGCCGCGAGTAACCACAATCCAATCCGCGAAAGTTTTCTACCTCCCAGCACCTGCTTAATCCGCGCATTTTGCCCTCGAATAACTTTTCGCGGCAGCTTGGCATTCTCATACAACACCAGCGCTACCCCGAAGGGAATCGCCATCTCCAGGAATCCCGCGAAGTGATTCCGGTTGATGTACGTTCCGGTCGCCTCCTCGAGGTTATATTTCTTCACGTACCCAAAAATCCGTTGCCAACCAGTCAGATACTGCACGAGCCCATAAAGCGCTTCAAACGTTCCCAGCGCCACCAACCATGTCACTAAACGTCTTCTGTTCTCGCGATCTTGGCCTAGCATACGTGCAAAACAAAATGTTACTGCGCAGCAAACCAACAGGATCAAATGTATTCGCGTGTTGTAGGGAGAAATGCTTAAACTGGAAAAGAAATGATGCTCACTTCCGGGTAGGCTCGTGTTCGAAATCGAATTATCCGGGCGCAACAACCGCACTAACGGCTCGGGCAAAGGAACCAGTTGAAAGATCACCAAACCAATCAAGGCTGCAGGGACCGCTGCACTTCGTAAAGAACCCGCCCACTCAAGATCTTTACGTCCAATAAGCACGGCCAAAACCGCGCCTAATAACACAATCTCCACCGCCGCAAATGAAATCGGTTCCGTCCCGCCAAACGCCAATACCGCCGTGGTAACGCAAAAAATTAGCGAAGCCTCGGCAATCTTCAGCACTCGCCCATTCTCCCGCCCCGAAAAACCGCGCTTCTCTACTTTTCGGATTCCTCTGCTTCCTGGTGATATCCCGAATAGTAGTAATCGTTTCTCACGTCTGCAAAATTAATCGTCGCTCCAATTACGTGCGAGCCCGCATCTACCGCCGACAAATACGCCCGTTGCACCAGTTCGCGCGGTGTGGTCCCGCCTCCCACAACCAGAATCACCCCATCTACCAACGTCGCCAGGATGCGGCTGTCAGAAAGATTCAGCAGCGGCGGCGAATCCAACACCACAAACTTATATTCCTTCGACGCCTCGCGAATTAAGCTGCGCATATATTCCGAAGAGAGCAGGTCAGCAGGGTTCGGAGGCACCGGTCCGCAGAAAAGCACAGAAACACCGATGGGCGCGGCTTGCCATACCAGGCTTCGCCAGTCGGAATCTCCGGTGAGGTAGTTCACTAATCCAGTCGATCTCGACACTTGAAAAAATTTCTGTAAGCTCGGCCTTCGCAGGTCCGCGTCAATCAACAACACCGAGTCGCCCAGTTGCGCCAGCGAAGCCGCCAAATTCGCCACCACGGTAGTTTTTCCTTCACCCTGTTGCGCGCTTGTCACCAAAAGTGTCGCTGGCGGACGCTTCGCCGTCGACAGCAGCACCGACGTTCGCAGTCCGTGAAACGCTTCCGCCAGCGCACCGTGCGGGTGCCCCCCGCCATCCTGCACTTCAATGCGGTTCCATGGCGGCGCCAATCTGGTCCCGTTCTTCGATCCGTTATTTCCATTGCTACCGTTGTGCCCGTTTGTTCGGTTAGACTTCCCAGCCTCGAGCACCGCCCCATTGTTCTGAAATCCGTGGAGCCGTCTTGGATTGGCAGATAGCTCCATCGCAGGCACCGCGCCCAGCGATGGTATTTGCAGAAATCGTTCAATGTCTTCGGAGCTTTTCAGCGTGTTATCCAGATGCTCCTGCAAAAACGCCGCAGCGATCCCCAGGCACATCCCGACAATCAACGTAATTGATAAATCCAATAAAATTCGCGGCCGCGCAAATTTTGTCGGTGGGTATGCTGGATCAACCACACGAATATTAGTCGCTTTCAAACTGCTCGACACTCCCGTCTCTTTCAGCTTTTCCAGCAGTCCCACGTACAACTGCTTATTGGTATCCGCCTCGCGCTTCAAGATATTGTATTGCACCGATTTGCCGGCTATATCGTTCGCCTGCCGCTCCTGTTCCGTAAAAGCCTTTTGCAGCATCTCTTCGTGGCTTACCGCCGCTTTGTAATCGTTCGCAATGCCTCCTGCCGCCCGCGTACGCTCCGCTTCCAGCATCGCCTGGCTTTCGTCGATCTGGCTCTGCAATTCCTTCACCCGCGGGTAGTTTGGATTAAAATTTGCACTCAGCCGCGATTGTTCGCGCTGCAAATCCGCCAGCCTCGCCGTCAACTCCTGTATCAACCTGTTATCAAAAACTCCCGGCAACTCCGCGTAATTTTTTTCTTCCAGTAACCGGTATAAAGACTCCTTCGCGTACCGGTCCGCCTGCGCCTTCGTCAATTCCTGCTGCAGTTCTCGCAACCGCTGCACCACGATATTTTCGCTGGTGCCTTTTTCCGTCTCCAGAAAGAGCAATCCATTTCCCCGCCCATATTTCTGCAACTCGTCTTCCGACTTCTCGAGCTTCGCCTTCATTCCCAGCAATTGCTGCGATAGCCAGTCCGAAGCTTTCTGCGCCGCCTGCCATCGCGCCTCCAGATTTGCGTCGATGTATGCTGACGTCAGCGTGTTCACCACCTGCGCCGCCGTATTCGGATCGTTCGATTCGAACGTCACCTCAATCAGCCGGCTCCGCTTCACTGGCTCGACCGTCAGCCGCTCTTCGAAATTTTTCAACACTTCTTCTGGAACGGCCTTGTCGGCGGCCAAACCCATCCCAAATCCTGCCTGTATTGGCTCCGGCACCGGCTTTTCCCGCGCAATCTGCCAACTCCCGCTGCGCCGCGTAAATTCAGGTAACTTCTCCAGCCCCAGCTGCGTGATTACTCGCCGCGCCAGATTTTCGCTTTTTAAAATCCGGTTCTGCGTTTCGATATACGCATCCGAAACGCCCTCAATTTGAAACAACTCTTGCAGTGTCGGCACATCCGGATTTTCTTTCTGAATTTCAATCAGCGCTCGCGCCTCATACACTGGCTTCCCGCGGAACGTCGCAAACAGTCCAATCATAAGAACCACTAGCAACACCACCAGCACCGTCGGGTAACGCTTCTGTATTACTCGCCAATATTCCAGTAGATCCGGAACCGCTTCGCGATCTTCCGCCGGATAAGCGCCCGCGCCATGATTCACGCGTTCCAGCGCATTCTGTCGCGGCTCGTAGAGTTGCAATCTGTTTTGTTCGTCCATATTTTTACGGGTGAAAAATAGCTACTCCGCTGGCGGTATTGATGATCGCGTCCGTGCTTCTGAAAAGTACCGTCTTCCCCGTGCTGTTCGGAACAAACACAATATCCGCAGCCTGCAAATTCATGTCTGGCGCTTTTCCATCCAGAATCTTTCCCAGTTCTACCGGTATTTCCGACCGTTTGCCGCTGCCTTCATCCGTCCGGATTATTCGCGTGCGCCCTTTCGACGACGTGCTCGACAATCCCTCCGCCAGCGCAATGGCCTTCAACAGCGACATCTGCTCGTTCCCTTTCACCGTGAAGCCCCCGGGTTTTCTCACCGCTCCCACCACGTATACAATCCCCGCCCGCGTCACCTTGACAATGTCGCCCGCATAGATCGGTACGTTAAATCGAGGATCGCGCGAATTCAGCAGGTGCCGCAAATTAATCGCTAACGTGTCGCCTTGCTCCGTCCGATCCGCGCCACCAACATTTGCTCCGCCAGTCGACGCGGTCGCATTATTTTTCGGCGCGCCATCCTTCGCATTGTCATCAGACTCTGCCGGGTTTTTAGTTCTGTCTGTGCTCTTCCCGCCTGCCTGTTCAGCTTCCGCTTGCATTGCTTGCGCGCTGCCATCTTGACCGCGGTTATACCCCGCATTCCTCATCACCAACACTTCGTCACCGGCCTCAGGCGCCAATCCTTGCGCCATGGAAAGCATCTCCAGCAGCGTCTTCGATCCTCGCACCTGAAAAACTCCCGGCTTGTTCACCTCTCCAATCACCGAAACCGGATGACTCTCAATTGCGGTCACCATCACGCTCACGTGCGGATCCTTCAAAAACTCCCGTAACTTCGCCGCCAGTTCATTTTCCAGTTCCCGCGCCGTCAATCGCACGACGTGAATGCCCCCCAGCAGTGGCAGCGACACCTCGCCATTTTCGGAAACCCGCACGGTGCGATTCAGTTCCGGCGCCTCAAAAATATTTATATCCAACAAATCTTGCGGCCCGATCCGATAATCACCAGTCTGCCGTTCTTGCGTTTCCGCAAACTGTTCCCGCAGCCGTTCCAGCTTCCGGTTGTAATCCTCAGTGGACTCCGCAGTCGCCGCGCTCTCTTCCGCACTCTTCGATTTCGGCGTAACTTGATAATCCTGCGCGCGCAAACCGACCGCAGGCAGCATCCCACCGCCGAGAAAAATGCCGAACGCCAACAACCGGGGAGTTTTAATCAATATGAATCGCCTCACCAACACACCAAATCCCGGAAACGTCTGGGATAACGCCAAAGAGTCAAGCTCGCTTATTGATCTCAATGTCGTATTCCGATGCACCGCCCCTGGGCTTGGGCAGTTTGCCCCCATTTAGTAGTCAAAGCCTACACTAGGCCCACGTGTATTTCAGCGTTTTCCCGAACACAAATGGTAGTTCGCAGAGTTCCATAGCGCAAGAAGCTGCGGCCATGAGTTCCGCTTCAATCCAGATTCCCAGCCATTTCTATAGATGCCGGTTTTAGCGTAAACTGTCCCCTGTAAATCCGCTGGTGGGCGTAGCTCAGCTGGTAGAGCGTCGGTCTGTGGCACCGAATGTCGCGGGTTCGATCCCGTCGCCCACCCCAGATATCCCTAGCTCTCACTTATTAAAGGCATCCCTCTTCAGCCGCCAATACTAGGAAGGACGTACCAGTGACGGCGTCCGCTCCAACTTGTAATCTCCCTCCATGGACTCCAACCCCGCCAAGCTGCCAGACAAACCCCTCCCATCCGATATTCAATCCGTGATGGACCAGCACGGCCAGGTGCTCCGCATCTCTTACATGGAGATCGCGTCAGGCATAAATCGGCTCCTGCGTCAGGGAATCCCCAAGGAAGTCATCGCACAGGTTTTGAATCAGACCGTCGAAGCCCTCGCCAAGGAATCGCCCCGCGCTCCACGTACAAATCCCAACCCATCCGCGCACCCATAATTCCGTCACGCATTCGCTCAAGCGAGAGTAAAATTTCCAATCGGCTCCGGTTGCATTGTTTTCCACATGAATCCACTCAGCCGAATAAATTCCCACAGTTAGTACTATTTTGAGCGCTGTACTGGTAATTCTACCAGTGGACCCTATATTAACTATCATGGTATAACACTGATTATATATTCTTTTCGGCGTATATTGTCAACTTATACATCTGTCAACCGCCCGGGTACATCCAAAGAGGTACGCTGTTTATCAACAACGTTGGAGGTGCTTTGATGGCCATTCCAGGTCAATCGGTGAACGCTCATCCCCGCATACAGGACACCCCTTCCTTGACGGAAGGCTCCTCTCATGCTGTGGCCATTTCCGATGCTCCCGCCCTGCCAAGCGCCGACCCGCTCTTTCTCGCGACTACCGAAAAAACTCGCAGCGCTTTGCTTAAGCTCGGCGATTCGCCCCGTGACACCCTAGCTCTGTCCGCGCTTTGGGATGAAAATCGTTCCTCCATCGAACATGAATTGCAGTTTCATTTATATTCCGATTCGAATTCTCCATTGCTTCAACAGTTGCTCGCTCGCTTGGTTTGGCACGCCAGATTTTTCTGCATTGAAGTTGACGATCCCAAAGCATGGGTCGCCAGATCGCCAACCTCGAAGCCCGCCGCTTGGCACTGCAGCTGACCGAAGTTCGCTAGATTCGAACCGCCACCTCCGCCAACTAATCTGCATTTAGCGCAACTCATTCTCGCCACGGTAATCAGCCGCCTTCGGAACCACCGTTCCATCTCGAATCGCTTCTTCTTTCTCCGCGCATTCCTGGCTTCAAACTAATTATCATTGGCCATGCAGATTCGTTGCCGTGCGTTGCTATTCGATATGGACGGTGTTTTGGTCGATTCCACACCTGCTGTGGCCCGCGTATGGACAGCCTGGGCCAATCGGTTCGGCCTGGTCCCCGCCGAGGTGGTGCGCCAAGCCCATGGCAGGCCCAGCATCGCAACCATTCGCGAACTATGCCCTCCGCCGATCATCGCGCTGAGGACCAAGCCATCGAAAAAGCCGAGATTACAAATGTTGAGGACATCATCGCACTGCCGGGTACCAAACAGCTCCTTGACGCACTCCCCCCGATCGCTTCGCGGTCGTAACCTCCGCAACCCATCCGCTCGCAGTTGTCCGCCTTCGAGCAGCCGGCTTCGCCATTCCAAAACACCTGGTCACCGCCAGCAACATCCAACACGAAAGCCGCACCCGGAACCTACCTGCGCGGAGCTCACAGTGTCGGACAGCCGCCGCCGCCTGCGTCGTGATCGAACGCCCCGGCTGGAATTGAGTCCGGCAAAGCCGCGGGTTCTCCGTGCTCGCCTTGCGACTACCACTCCCGACTCCGCCTCCAGGCCGCGGGTGCCGATTGGATCGTCACCGACTGCAGCAACATTTATCTCCACCCCGTTGAGGAAGACAAAGACCTGCTCTTGGAATTGCTTAGCAGGAGGCCAACGCCGTTTCGACGACCAAGACCAACCATAGAGTTTGCGAGGCTCGGCGCGATTATGCGCCCAACTCCAACCCGTCAATAATCTTCAGGCAATTCCCTTTCACTCATATCCTATTCCCCACGCTCCGCAGCTTAAGATATACATGCCGCAGAGAATAATTCACGACCACTCTCCAGGCGAATCTGGCCTTCGCAAGCTCAGGCCCAACCCAAAGGTGCATTCCCATGGGAACATCGACCCGGACGCTACAAGCGCCCCGACCTCAGCTTCACCTGAAATACCAACTCCGCCACCCCCGCCTCAGCCAGCGCGTGTCATTCATACCGCCCAGCTCATTACCGCTATGGTGAAATCCCACGGCCAGGTCAGCGACCTTATTTTCTCTCCAGGCCGCGCTCCGCAAATTGAAATGAACGGCCAATTGGTGGAGCTGAAGTATAAAGGCCTCGAGTCCCTCACCGCGCAGGACACCATGAGCATCGCCAATGACATCATGAGCAAAAACGAAACCGCCTTGCGCAAGCTGGAACAGGACGGCTCCGCTGACCTCTCCTACGGCCTATCGGGCGTGGCTCGCTTCCGCGTAAATATTTTTCGCCAACGCGGCAGTTGCGCCATCGTTATGCGCGTTGTACCCGATAAGATTCCTAACTTTGAAGAATTGAACCTGCCTAAGTCGCTCGAGGAAATTGTTGACATCCGCAATGGCATCGTATTGATCACCGGCCCCACTGGTTCCGGCAAATCTTCCACACTCGCTGCCATCCTCGACAAAATGAATGAGCAGAAAGCCTTTCACATCCTCACCATTGAAGATCCCATCGAGTTTTTGCATCGTCACAAAAAATGCACCATTCACCAGCGTGAATTGCATACCGACACACCGACCTTTGGCCTCGCCTTGCGCGCCGCTTTACGTCAAGCGCCTAAGGTCATTCTCGTTGGCGAAATGCGCGATCGCGAAACCATTGAAATCGCCTTGGAAGCTTCCGAGACCGGCCATTTGGTGATGTCTACTCTTCACACCATCGATGCCTCCAAAACCGTCGAGCGTATCGTCGGCGTTTTTCCTCTTTCCGATCAGCAAGCCATTCGCACTCGCCTGGGCAAATCTTTTCGCTTCATCGTTTCGCAACGCCTGCTGCCTAAGAAAGACGGCAAAGGCCGCATCGCCGCTATCGAGATCCTTAAATCCACCATGCGCACGCGCGACTACGTGGAAAAAGGCGAGGGTGAAGGCAAAACCCTGCTTGATGCCATGCGTGACGGTGACACTGAGGGAATGCAGCACTTCGACGGTGAAATCGAAAAACTGATCCGCAATAATGTTGTGGAGTTTGAAACCGCTATGACCTACGCCACGAACGGCGGAAATCTCCGTCTGCAGCTGGCCGACTTTTTGGAAGGCGGCGGCGCTACAAAAAAAATCAGCAACCGAAATAGAGATCGAACGCTAGCCCATCGCCGCCGCCGTTCCTGCGAAGTTCATCACAGCGCGGAATCTGTAGGTCATCGCAAAGCGATCTCACGTACACACGATTGCCGCGCCACCGCCGCAATCCCTTCAAGGCCGCGCACTAAATAAGTTATGCTAAGCCGCACGTGCCGCCACATCTTGCCCTGAATACATTCCCCGCAAATCTCTTTTCCTTCGTACTCCTCCTTCACCCCCTGTGGCGAGTCGTGTTCTTCACGCTGAATTTCTCGCCCTGGCTCTCCTGGCTGGCGGCCCCGCCGAAAAAATAATTACCCGTCTGGAATTACTGTTTTCCCAATTCGCAAAACGCCGCAATCTCGTCGTGCTCAGCTTATTCTTCGGCGTCATCGCCATCCGACTTGCCGCGCTCCCGCTCCTGCACGTCCCTGTCCCCGGCATTCACGACGAATACAGCTACCTGTTGATGGGCGACACCTTCGCCCATGGACGCCTCGCCAATCCCCCGCATCCCATGTGGCTCAGCTTTGAAACCTTCCACGTAAACTGGTCCCCCACCTATTCCTCAATTTATCCGCCCGCGCAAGGCGCCATCCTCGCCATCGGTCAACTGCTTGGCAGCCCGTGGATTGGCGTCCTGCTCAGCGCCGCCACCATGTGTTCCGCCATAGCCTGGATGTTGCAAGCTTGGATGCCCTCGCGCTGGGCCTTACTCGGTGGTGTACTCGCCGCCATAAAATTTGGCGTCGCGAGTTATTGGATGAACAGCTACTGGGGAGGCGCTGCGGCAGCCATCGGCGGCGCTCTTGTATCAGGAGCCGCTAGGTCGCATCTCCAAACATCCCACCGCAAAGAACGGCTTCGTACTTGGATTTGGTATCGCCTTTCTCGCCAACAGCCGCCCCTACGAAGGCCTGTTGTTCTGCGGTCCCGCCGCCGCTTGGTTCCTCTGGTGGCTCGCCACAGCAAAAAACTGCTCAGCACAGCACACCGCCGCCCTATCCGCCCGCGCTAGAGCAAAAGTTCTAGTTTCCGTGCTCATCGTATTAACTGCGGCCGCCGCCTTCATGGGCTATTACAACTGGCGTTTAACCGGAAACGCCTTGCTCATGCCCCATACCCTCAGGACCCGCACCTACCATTCTTCCGCGCTCTTCTTGTGGGAACGCTCCCGCCCGCCGTTGCACTACAACAATCAGCAATTCGAAGCCTTCTACAATGGCTGGGAGCGCGAGAATTATCGCCACACCTGGAAGGATGTATGGCGTGTCTCTAAAGAAAAAATCAATCGTGGCGGCCACACATTTTTCTGGTGGGGAGTAGTCTTGCTCGCACCTGGAGTGCCATTCATTCTGCGCGACAAAAAAATGCGTTTGTTCCTCGTCACCATTTTTATCGGCGCTCTAGGCGTCTTCGCCGTGATTTGGTCATTCGCGCACTATGCCGCACCATTCACCTGCGTAATTGTCGCCCTCCTGGTGCGGTCCATTCGTCACCTTCGCACCATAAATATCTCCACGTTCCGGCTCGGCCGCTGGCTCTCCCGCGCGGCCATCCTCTTGCTCATAATCGAAACTATCTCCTATCCAGCACGTCATCAGTGCGACCCTCTCGCCTGGACCTGCCAGGGAGACCCCCAGTCGAGCCGCGATACAAAATCACCTTTCGCACCAGCCCGGTAAACACCTCGTCATCGTCCGCTACGAACCGGATCACAACATCCACGATGAATGGGTCTACAACGGCGCTGACATCGACGCCGCGAAAGTCCTGTGGGCCCGCGAACTCGACGAAACCCAAAACGCCAAACTCCTCGCCTATTTCAAAAACCGAATCGTTTGGCTGGTCGAACCCGACAATGACAACACCGAATTAACCCCCTATTCCCCACCCGAACCGAACGAATCGGCCCCACAGGAACATTGAACGCTCGCCTCCGAGTTCCCGCGTCCATCGCCATCGCGACCGATGACTGGTGCTTTGTATTTCTCCTCGCCGCCATTATCATGACCACGGTCGCGAAACCACCGGACGACACGATTGCCTAATATCCCCGATGCCCCGCCCAATGCTGAAGTTCGTGTGGCCAGACCTCCCTTGCCTCTGAGCAAAATTTCGCCTGGAAAATTATTAAAAGTCCTCGGCGTATGGTTTGGCATCGCCGCTGCCGTTGGCAACACTATCGCCGCCGGAATCGTGCGCACTCCCGGCGTCATCGCGAAACTCCTGCCAAATCCCTGGTTCTTTCTCGGTGTTTGGGTCATCGGCGGGCTTTACGCCTTGTTCGGCGCATCCTCCATGGCCGAGCTTGGCGCAGCCATCCCACGCAGCGGCGGCCAATATAATTTTTCGCGCCGCGCTATCGGCGACTACGCCGGCTTCATTGTCGGTTGGAGTGATTGGCTTTCCAGTTGTGGCACACTCGCCGCCGTAGCCATCGTCATCGGTGAATACAGCGCGAAAACTAATTCCCGCGCTTGCTGGCGGGGACTAACTAAAAAACCATCGCCGTCTCTGTCATCGTCGGGTTCGGAATCCTGCAATGGCGCGGCGTGCGCTGGGGCAGTCGCGCACAACTGCTCACCTCCGCCATGAAGACCGGCGCATTTGTAATCCTGGTCATCGCTTGTTTCGCTCTGGGTGGAAACGCCCATCGAGCCTCGGTTGCAGCAGAATCCGCGACCAAGCTCACCATGCCCACAGGCTGGCTTCTCGCTGTCGCAATGATGCTCGGCCTGCAAGAGGTTTTCTATACCATCGACGGTTGGGACGGCGTGATTTATTTCGGCGAAGAAGTTCGCGACCCCGGCAAAGACGTTCCGCGCGCCATTTTTGGCAGCGTCTTTTCCATCATGGGGATTTATTTGCTCCTGAACGCCGCCGTTCTCTACGTCTTGCCTATGAACGAAATCGCCGGAAACAATTTTTCCCTGGGCACCGCCGCCGAGCGCATTTTCGGCCGTTACGGCGATCCCATTATCCGCGCCATCATGGTGGTTTCGCTTCTGAGCTGCATCAACGCCGTCCAATTTTCTGTTCCCGCATCTTGTACGCCATGAGCGCGGACGGCTTGTTCTTCCGCAGCGTCTCCCGCGTCAACAAGGGCGGCACGCCCGAACTCGCACTCCTCCTAAGTACCATCACCGCCGTGCTCTTCGTTCTCGGTTCCTTCGAACGCGTCATCGCCATGCTGTCGTTTTTCTTCGTAGCCGACTACACGCTTACCTACATTTCCGTCTTCGTCCTGCGCAAGAAAGAGCCTGATATGCCTCGCCCCTACCGAGCCTGGGGCTACCCGTGGACTACCGCGATTGCATTAATCGGTTCAGTTTTATTTTTAGTGGGATCAATACTTACAGATCGCGATAACGCACCACTAGCCTTAGGAATGTTGGTGCTGAGTTATCCGGTTTATCGCGTCTTGAAATGGGGTACCGCCCGTTCCTCTGCAATTTAGGGCTTAACGAGCGGTTCGTAGCAAAGCCCGCTCGCGACTGCATGCCCTCATAGTCACACGTTTTATCGCAATTTTAATTCGAAACTTTCTCCGCGATCGACTTCGCCTGTAAGAAATGCAACAAATAATCTTTCCCGCCGGTCTTCGAATCCGTCCCCGACATATTAAATCCGCCAAAGGGATGCGCCCCCACCATCGCGCCCGTGCATTTGCGGTTCAAATAAAGATTGCCCACGTGAAACGCTTCTTCCGCCTTCTCAATCTTCTCGGGATTCCGCGAATACACCGCCCCAGTCAACCCAAATTCCGTATCATTGGCGATTTCCAGCGCATGATCGAAAGTCCCGTGCTTTAATCACCGCCAACACTGGTCCAAATATTTCCTCCTGCGCCACACGCGCCTTCGGCGGCACATTCGCAATAATCGTCGGCTGGATAAAATACCCGTCCCCCGGCGCCCGCCCGCCTCCCAGCACCACTTTGCCCTCTTTCTTCCCGACATCGATGTAACCAAGAATCCCTTCCATCGCCATGCTGCTCACCACCGGCCCCATATAATTCCCAGGATCCTCGCTCGGCCCCACGGTAATTTTCTTGGCCCGTTCCACCAACTTCTCCACAAACGTGTCGTAAATTTTCTCCGACACAATCGCCCGCGAACATGCCGAACACTTCTGTCCCTGGTATCCAAACGCCGCCGCCGCGACACCCTCAACCGCCGCGTCAATATCCGCTTCCTCATCCACGATCGTCGCGTCCTTGCCGCCCATCTCCAAAACCGCGCGCTTGATCCAGATTTGCCCGGGAGCTTTCTTCCCCGCCGCTTCGCTGATCAGCAGCCCAACTTCCTTCGATCCCGTAAACGCAATGAACCGCGTCTTCGGATGCTTCACCAGCGCATCGCCAACAATCTCGCCCGCCCCAGTCAGAAAATTCAAAGCCTCCCTGGGGAACTCCCGCCTCATAAAGAATCTCCACAACTTTCGCCGCCACCGTCGGCGATTCTTCCGAAGGCTTCAAAATCACCGTGTTCCCCGTTACTAGCGACGCCACCGTCATCCCCGCCGCAATCGCTGCCGGAAAATTCCATGGCGCAATAACCACCCCAACTCCCAGCGGGATATAAACCAGGTAATTCTTTTCGCCCTTCTGTGGCGTGACCGGATGCTGCCCGGCGAACCTCCGCATCTCGCGTCCATAAAATTCTAGAAAATCAATTGTCTCCGCCGTATCCGCGTCCGCCTCAATCCACGATTTGCCTACTTCCGCGCAGATCAGCGCGGAAAGCTCAAATTTGCGTTCGCGAATGATTTCCGCAGCACGAAATACTATCTCGACGCGCTTTTCTGCAGGCACCCGTTTCCACGTTTCAAACGCCTTGGCCGACGCTTCCACCGCCTGATTGGCAAGTTCCGCCGTCGCCGTCTGAAACACTCCAATTACCTGCTTTGGATGAGAAGGATTCGTCGAGATCATCTTCGCCGTGGTGATAATCTTCTCCCCGCCGATATACATCGGATATTCGCGCCCGAACTCCGCTTCCACCTTCTTCAACGCCGCGCGCATAGCCCGCTCATTTTCCGGCTTGGAAAAGTTCACAAACGGCTCGTTAGTGAACTCTGAAATGTGTACTTTCGACTCAGCTGTAGCCATACGAAAAAATCTCCTCGCGTTTCACCATTCATTCTACCGTGTTGGGAAACTGTCGGACAACCGCGCAGAATCAAAACGCCTTTGCCGATGGAGAGTAGGAAGGAATTAATTTAGCGGCGAAAAATAGAGAAAAGCCAAAATATCAGTGACAATCCAACGCTTAAAAGCAGGCAGGTAACGACCGGAAAATAAAATGTAGTGTGTTCACCGCGATGAACTATATCACCAGGCAATCGCCCCAGCCGCAACGGCAACCGTCCGGTCAAATACAAAAACGCCCCGACAACCACCGCAATCCCCCCAAACAGTAAAAGCCCTCGCCCGATTTCACGCAGCGGATCCATGTTTACAAAGTCTACGCCTAGGGCGCCTGCAAGCAATACCATGGCTACGGGAGAAACTTTGATAGGAGAAGCACCGGACCAAAGGTCGAACGCCTCCAGTAGACCCGACTAAATCAATTTATGTCCCGCAAAAAAATACCCAATTTCAAACACCGCCGTCTCTGGAGCATCCGACCCGTGAGTACAATTATTCCCGATGCTCGTGCCGAGATCATGGCGAATCGTTCCAGGCGCCGCTTTCTTCGGATCAGTCGCGCCCATGGCGTCCCGCCATTTCACAATCGCCCCGTCAGCTTCCAAAACCATCGCCACAATCTTCCCCGAACTCATAAAATCCGTCAGCTCCCCAAAAAATGGCCGCTCCTTATGCACCGCGTAAAATCCTCCAGCCTCTTCTTTCGTAAGGCGCATCGTCTTAATCGCCACGATTTTGAATCCCGCCTTCTGAATGCGCCCAAGTATTTCACCTTGCTGCCCTTTACCGACTGCATCAGGCTTGATAATCGCAAATGTACGTTCCAGCGCCACGAATCCTCCAGGTACAAAATTAAATTTTGCTGTGTATCTTTACTTCAGTGCGGCCGCAACCGTTGAACCCAGATCCGCCGGAGTTTCCACGCAGCGAATTCCCGCAGCGCTCATAGCCGCATACTTATCTTTCGCCGTCCCTTGTCCCCCGCTGATAATTGCCCCGGCATGTCCCATGCGTCTTCCGGGAGGCGCGGTTTGCCCCGCGATGAATCCTACAACCGGCTTCTTCACATTCGTCTTGATCCATTGCGACGCACGCTCTTCCGCGTCGCCGCCAATTTCCCCGATCATGATAATCGCGTGTGTGTCGGCATCTTCATTGAACAGCCGAATCGCATCCAGAAACGTCGTCCCGATAATTGGATCTCCACCAATGCCGATGCATGTCGACTGCCCGATTCCCAATCGCGTCAGCTGATCCACCGCCTCATACGTCAACGTTCCGCTCCGGCTCACTACTCCCTACTTGGCCTTGCTTGTGAATGCGTCCCGGCATAATCCCGATTTTGCATTTTCCCGGCGAAATCACTCCCGGACAGTTCGGCCCAATCAGTCGCGTCTCTTTGAAGTCCACCACCGCCGCCACGCGCACCATATCCAGCACTGGAATACCTTCAGTAATACAAATCACTAAAGGAATATCTGCATCGGCCGCTTCCAGAATCGCGTCGGCAGCGAATGGCGGCGGCACAAAAATCACCGAAGCATTCGCCCCCGTTTCTTTCACCGCGTCGCGAACCGTATTAAAAATTGGGCGTTCCAGATGTTTCGTTCCGCCCTTCCCCGGTGTCACACCGCCCACCACCACCGTTCCATACTCAATCATCTGCTGAGCATGAAACGTCCCTTCGCGCCCAGTGAAGCCCTGCACCAGCAAACGCGTCTTCTCGTCAACCAGTACGCTCATCGAGCACCCGCCGCTAGCGCCACCACTTTCTGCGCGCCGTCCTTCATTCCATCGGCTATCGTGAAATTCAATTTACTGTCGCGCAGAATTTTTTGCCCCAGCTCCACGTTGGTCCCTTCCATCCTCACCACCACCGGCACTTTCAATTGCAAATCCTTTGCCGCAGCCACCACTCCACTAGCCAGCACATCACAACGCAAAATCCCGCCAAAAATATTTATAAACACCGCCTTCACCGCCGGATCGGCCATCAAAATTCCAAATGCATTCTTCACCTGATCCGCCGATGCCCCGCCGCCCACATCCAGAAAATTCGCCGGAGATCCGCCCGCGTACTTGATGATGTCCATCGTCGCCATCGCCAATCCCGCTCCATTCACCATGCACGCCACGCTGCCGTCCAACTTGATGTAATTCAAACCGTACTTCGAAGCTTCCACTTCCAGCGGATCCTCCTCATCCAGATCCCGCAGCTCGCGCAATTCCTTGTGGCGAAACAGCGCGTTGTCATCGATGGTCATCTTCGCGTCCAGCGCCACCAGCTTGCTGTCGCCCGTCAGCACGCAGGGATTAATTTCCAGCATCGACGCATCCGTATCGATAAAAGCCCGATAAAGCGCCAACAAAAACGGCACCGCGTTATTCACCGCCTCCATCGGCAATCCCAATCCAAAGGCTAACTTCCGCGCTTGATACGGCTGCAGCCCCACGACCGGCTGAAATGACCTCGCGCAAAATTGCCTCGGGATTATCTTTTGCCACCTCTTCAATTTCCATCCCACCCGCCGTGCTCGCCATAAAAATAACTTTTCCGCTCGCACGATCCACCAGCAAACTCAGATACAGCTCGCGCTTGATGTCCAAGCCTTCTTCGATTAACAACCTTTTTACGATTCGCCCACCAGGCCCGGTCTGCGCCGTGATCAGGTTCATCCCCAGAATTTGGCTGGCAATCTCCGCGGCTTCATCGGCCGAGCGCGCCAACTTCACGCCCCCACCTTTCCCCCGTCCTCCCGCGTGGATTTGCGCCTTCACCACCACAATATTTGACTTCAGGCGCTGCGCCGTTCCGCGTGCTTCTTCCTTGCGATAGGCCACTTCCCCACGCGGTATAGCCACTCCATAACGCGCCAGAATAGCCTTCGCTTGATACTCGTGAATCTTCATCTAGGTTCCATCAGTGATAGAATTTTGCGTTCGTGAAACAGTAAAGTTTAACCGGAAGGTCGAGACGGAGCAAGGACACCATGGCGCCTTCGCTTTTGCAACGCGTCGAAAACGGGAAAATTTTGACGCGCGCGCAAGCCGAAGAGGCCATGGAAGAAATTCTTTCCGGCCGCGCAGAAACTCCAGAAATTGTAAGCCTACTCCGCGCCATGAACGCGCGCCCCATCGAGCCGCAAGAACTTGCCGGCTTCGCAAGTGTGATGCGCCGCCATGCCGTCCCCGTTTTCTCCGACGAACACTTGCGCCCTGCGCATTTGATCGACACTTGCGGGACCGGTGGCGATGGCTGTGACACTTTTAATATTTCCACTGCAGCCGCAATCATCGCTTCAGCTGCGGGTGCCAGCGTCGCTAAGCACGGCAATCGCGCCGCGAGTTCGCGCTGCGGTTCCGCCGACGTTCTTGAAGCCCTCGGCGTGCGCATCGATATTCCACTTGAGCGCTGCGGCGAGGCCATTCGTGAAATAGGTCTGGGCTTCCTCTTCGCCCAAGCAGCCCACTCTGCAACTCGCCACGCCACTCTTGCCCGTAAACAAATCGTCGAACGCACCGCATTCAATTTGCTTGGCCCACTAACAAATCCCGCAGGCGCTCATTCCCAACTCGTCGGTGTCTATTCCGCCGACGTAATCGACTTGATGGCCGCCACACTCGCTGAGCTCGGCGTCCAACGCGCTTTTGTCGTGCACGGAGCAGACGGGCTGGACGAAATCTCCTTAAGCGGCGAAACATACGTCGCCGAGGTGCACGAAGGAACCGTAAAGCGCTACACCCTCACGCCCGAGGATTTCGGCATGTCTCGTGCCCCTATCGAAACCCTGCGAGGCGGCGACGCGCAGGAAAACGCCACACTCATTCGCGAAGTATTAGAAGGTCCGCCCGGCCCACGACGCGAAATTGCGCTCATGAACGCCGCCGCTGCTCTGGTAACCGCCGGGATCGCCGCCAATTTTCTCGATGGCGCACAATTGGCCGCCAGCACCATCTCTTCGGGCTTGGCGCAAAAAAAATTGGCCGCATTGGTGGCCTTCACAAATTAACTCATCACCGCATCAAACGATTCTGTTAAGAAACATCGCACCGCCGAGGGAAAATTCGAGAAGCCTACTGTTCGCCGTACTGACCGCCATCTTCGCCTACAACACTGCCGCCCAGAGAATTCCCACGCCTCCCGAGCGCCCACACAAATTGAATCCAGCCCAAGTCGCCCAGGAAGTCCGCGAGTACCGCATAAACAACGAAGACCGCATCATCCGCGAACTCTCCGAATTTCTCGCCATCCCCAACGTCGCCAGCGACACTGAAAACATTCAGAAAAATGCCGCTCAATTAGTCTCCATGCTCGAAGCCCGCGGCATCGAGACGCACTTACTTTCCATCTCCGGCCGTGGCCCGGTCGTCTTTGGAAAATTGGCCGCGCCCAACGCCATGCCGCACGTTGATTTTCTACGCGCACTATGATGGTCAACCCGTCGATCCCGTCGCCTGGACTGACGGAAAACCTTTCGAACCCGCCTTGCGCACCGACTCGCTGGAAAATGGTGGCAAACGCATCCCTTTGCCTGCCAATAGCCCCGATCATCCCGCCATCTATAACGACGATTGGCGCATCTACGCGCGCTCTTCTTCTGACGACAAGTCTCCGATCGTCGCCTTGCTCGCCGCGCTCGATGCCCTGCGCGCCAACAAAATTCCCCTGGGCATAAATCTCAAACTAATTCTCGAGGGCGAAGAAGAAGACGGCTCCCCAAATCTCGAGCGCGTTTTACTCGCTCACAAAAATCTCCTGGACGCCGATGTGCTCATCACTGGCGATGGCCCGGTACATCAAAGCGGCCGCCCCCTAGTTTTCTTCGGCGATCGCGGAATCCTGGGGTTCCAGATCACCACCTATGGAGCAATTCGCGCCCTCCACAGCGGTCACTACGGGAACTGGGCGCCCAATCCCGGATTCACCCTCGCGCGACTGCTCACTTCCATGAAATCCGAAGATGGCAAAGTTCTGATCGAAGGTTTTTATGACGACATCGTTCCGCTTAACACCACGGAAAAAGACGCGCTCGCAGCCATGCCCAATAATGAAGCCGACCTCGAGCGCGATCTTCAGTTCAACAGGCCCGAAGGTGGCGGCCAACGTCTCATGGAACTATCTGCAATATCCTTCTCTGAATATTCGCGGCCTGCGCAGCGCCTATGTGGGTGAACAAGCGCAAAATGTAATCCCCCTGAAAAAGCTACCGCCGCCCTCGATGTCCGCCTCGTAAAAGGAGAAGATCCTGACAAAAAGTTCGAACAGATACTCGCGCACATAACGCAAGCAAGGTTTCTTCATCACCACTGCCGATCCCACCAAAGAAGAGCGCCTAGCCCATCCGTCGATCGCACGTGTCGCGAAAGACCCTTGGAATTACCCAGCCTCGCGCACCTCTATGGAATTGCCCGTTTCTCAGGCCTTGATAAAAGTAGTGCAGGACTGCCACCGGCGGCCAAACCGTGATCGCGCCTCTACTAGGCGGCAGTGTCCCCATGTACATTTTTGAAAAGCTGCAAATCCCCTGGATCGGCGTGCCCATCGTCAACTACGACAATCACCAGCACAGCTCGCGACGAAAATCTCCGCCTCGGCCACCTCTGGCGCGGCATGGAAATTTACGCCGCCATGCCTCGCCGACTTAAAGTGGTAATTAGCACTACGTCGGAATTGATCCGGGCGCCTGCGGCAAAGACACACACGGCCGCCCAGGTCAGTCCGTTCCAGACCTGCACGTCTGTGAGTTTGCGGTTGAGTTTTTTGCGTTTCGGAGGAAAGAACTAACCGCCTGTAACCTATAAGCCAAAAAAACCGGTCATTCCGAGCGGAGCAGACCGGCTTTTTCTTTCTACTTCGCTCCTGCGAAGTAGCCGGTCTGCGCAGTCGAGGAATCTCTCTTCGATTTATTCTATCAATCTGGTCCCGAAGTTGACTTCTCTTCCTGTTCGAACCCCATCACCCGTCGCATTTTTCTATATCGACAAAAAATTCTTCAACAATTCCTTCCCAGATTCCGTAAGCACCGATTCCGGATGAAATTGCACTCCTTCGATCTTGTACCGCCTATGCCGCAATCCCATAATGATCCCGTCTTCCGTCTCCGCCGTGATCATCAATTCTCGCGGCAAACTTTTCCGCTCCACAATTAGAGAGTGATATCGCGTAGCCGTAAACGGATCAGCCAGCTTCCGAAACACGCCCTTGCCATCGTGATGAATCTCGCTGGTCTTGCCGTGAAATAATTTAGCGCGCCCGCTTTATCTTCGCCGCCAAACGCCGCGCCAATCGCCTGGTGCCCCAGGCACACCCCCAGAATCGGAAACTTCCCCGCCAATCTGCCTCAATCAGCTCCACCGAAATCCCCGCCTCTTGCGGCGTACACGGCCCCGGCGAAATCACAATGCGCTCCGGTTTCTTCGCCGCCAATCTCCTCGACGCTAATCTTATCGTTGCGATGCACTTCCACCTCGCATCCCAGCTCGCCCAGATACTGCGCGAGGTTGTAGGTAAACGAATCGTAATTATCGAGCAACAAAATCACTTGGATCTGTTCCCGCTTTTCCGCACCGCGCCGAGCTTTTTTCGCCGCGCGCTACCGGCCGCACCACCGACCCACCCTTTTTGATGCGCCGCTTCCAAAGCCGCCAACAACGCTCCGCGACTTATTCAGGGTCTCCTGATATTCCCCAATCGGCGTAGAATCCGCTACCAATCCACCACCGGCCTGTACGTACGCCACTCCGTTCTTCACTCACCATCGTTCGCAGCGCGATGCACGAATCCAGGTTCCCCGCAAAATCCATATAGAGCACGCCCCCGGTAAATCCCCGCCGCGTGCGTTCCAGCTCCTCAATAATTTCCATCGCCCGCACTTTCGGCGCTCCCGAGACCGTCCCCGCCGGAAAACAAGCCATCAGCGCATCGAAACAATCCACGTCTCCCGCAAACGTCCCCTTAAACTCGAAACCAGGTGCATCACATGCGAAAACCGTTCCACCGCCATCAGTTGCTCCACTTTTACGCTGCCGTATTCGACACAGGCCGAGATCGTCGCGCCCCAGGTCCACCAGCATCACATGTTCCGCGCGTTCTTTCTTGCTGGCCAGCATCTGCTTTTCCAATCGCTGGTCCTCCGCTTCATCCTTCCCGCGCGGCAGAGTCCCCGCAATCGGCCGGTAAAATACTTCGCGCCCCTGCACCTTCACCAGCATTTCCGGAGAGCTTCCCACCACATCCACATCATTCATGTGCAAATAAAAAAGATACGGCGAAGGATTCAGCGCCCGCAGTTCGCGATAAATTTCAAATGGATCGGCCTGTACTTTCGCGGAAAACCGCTGACTGATCACCACCTGAAAAATATCGCCCGCGCGGAATATAAGCTTTCGCCTTTCGAACCGCGAGCAATACGTCTGTAACCAAGGTGTCAACATAACAAC
>CAVPKZ010000004.1:0-8901 GCA_963705755.1 uncultured Acidobacteriota bacterium
GTCGTCCAACTCGGCGCGGATATGCGTGTGCTTGGCTACCGGGGGCATCCGCGTCGCAGACCAGCAGGTGCCCTGTCATGCCGAGATGCACCATCAGCTCGTCGCCGGAATCCAGTTCCAGCAGCAGGTACTTGCCGCGGCGATCCACGTTCTCGAAATGCTGCCCCGCGAGCAGCGCCGGGAGCATCCGTCCATCTGGGTAACGGACGATGTCGGGGCGGTCGACGGTCACCGGCCGATGCGCCGGCCCCTGAGCACACCGCGAAGGTCACCTGCGACCGTCTCCACCTCCGGGAGCTCGGGCACTTCAGTTCCTCGCGATGGGCGTCATGTCCCCCCAGTTGTCGCCGACCTTGACGTCAACATCGAGGGGGACCTTGAGCGCCTCGGCGGCGCCCATGCGATCCCGGAGCAGCGCGACCACGTCGTCGACCTCCTCCGCCGGGGCTTCGAGCAGCAGCTCGTCGTGGACCTGGAGGAGGATCCGGCTGCGCAGGCCCGCCTCGCTCAGCGCGTGGTCGACCAGGATCATTGCCTGCTTCATGATGTTGGTGCGCTCACCCTGAATCGGCATGTTCACCGCCATGCGCTCGGCGGCGAAACGGAGCTGGCGGTTGGCGGCGCGGATGTCGGCGATGTAGCGACGCCGCCCGATGAACGTCTCCACCCAGCCGTACTCCCGCGCATGATTGCGCACCCCCTCGAGGTAGACGGTGACCGCGGGAAAATTGCGGAAATACGCATCGATGAACGCATGCGCGTCCTCGCGGCTCATGCCCGTGTCGCGCGCGAGACCGAAGTCGCTCAGCCCACCATGTTTCTTCTCATCGGCACGGGCTTGTTGATCCGCGGACTTTATGTCGTTGAGCATCAAAATTTGGGATTCCAGCCAGAGCATCTCCTTACCGCCGGTCTGACTTTGGATAGCGCACGTTACAAGGATGCTGCTCAGCAAGCTTCTTTCGTTCGAGAAATCATTCCTCGTCTTCAACATATTCCTGGAGCTGGCGCCGTGGCTGCCACCTCCGACTTACCGGCCACCGGCCCCGGCAGCGTAACCGTGCAAATTGAAGGTGAGCCCGATTTGCCGGCGAACCAGGCGCGCAGTGCCAAAGATGTTGTCGTGTCCGTCGATTACTTCAACGCCGCCGAAATCCCCGTGCTGCGTGGACGCACCTTCACCGAAATGGATAACGCTACATCCTCGCCAGTCGTCTTGGTCAACCAGGAGTTTGTGCATCGCCATCTGCGCGATCAGGACCCCCTCGGAAAACAGATTCGCTTGAGTGTGAGTGGACCTCCAACAAACTGGTCTGAGATCGTCGGGGTCGTCGCTAACGTAAAAAACTATTCCGACGCCCCGGATGAGCTCCCGCAAGTGTATGAGCCCTTCCTTCAGCGGCCGGTGCCATCTTTCTCCATCATGATACGGACCAAGGCCGATCCGAATAGCTTGGCGTCGGATCTTCGCAGTGCTATTGAGCAGGCGGATGCGGACCTGCCACTCCTGCACGTGGTAAGCATGCCCGCGGTCATCGATCTTCAGAAAGGCGGTGACGTATTGTTTTCTCAGTATGTTAGGCGTCTTCGCGCTTTCTCGCCTTGGTCTTCGCAGCCATCGGCATTTATGGCCTGATTGCTTATTCCGTCGGCCAACGAACTCACGAGATCGGAATCCGCGCGGCTCTGGGAGCCGGCAGTAAACAAGTGCTGCGCATGGTACTTTTCGAAGGCCTGAAAATGACCTCGATCGGCGCGGCCATCGGTCTGGCCCTGGCCCTGCCTTTACCGAAGGTTTTTGCTGCAATGTTTACCGGCTTACCTTTCAGCGAGCCGAGGTTATACTTCATCGTGCCGCTAGCAATTATTGCAGTCTCCATGCTGGCGACCTACATCCCCGCGCGCCGCGCAGCCAGCGTCGATCCCACCATCGCTCTACGTAACAGCTGAAAGCGCCCAGTCATTGATATTCTCTTTCATAGAGAACGAGGCTTTTCCTGACCGCCATCCTCGACACGATTGAATAAAGGAGTGCGACGGCACAAAACTTCAACTGTGACACTCTACGTAACTAATCCAGCTTCCTTATTCGGGCGTTGATTTCGCGCCTGGTACCCGGCCTTTCAGGAATTTGATCTGGCCATCGTGGTTGGATTCGTGCTCGGCGACGTGAAACCATTTGGCGTAGTTGTTCGCCGAGAAGTCGCCCTCCGTGACCAACGTCGCTAACCACTTATCGTCGCGCTTGCGAAATTCCGCCAGGCTCTTCTCTCGGGCTTGATGCAAAGCATCGAGATAATAGTCCAGACTGTTTCCCTCGATGGCTTTGCCTGCCGGCTCTCCGAGATTCATGGGGATGTCCCACTTTTTCTTCAAATCGTCTGGCCACGACCCCCACTTCATCCCGCCAAAGGTGTTCATCTGGTAGTAAGTTTCGGTGGCTGCAAGATGCAGGAGAAGTGCGCCGATCCTATTCGCTTTGGCATCCAGCAGAAAATCAAGGTCTTGCTGCCACAAACCCTTCACGTTGTTTACTACCTGCTCGCGAATGAAAGCCAGCATGGACGTCAACGTTCCTACTTCGGGTGTGAAACCCGGTTGCGGCCCGACAATCCATGCGTTTTCAGCCGCACCCGCAGACACCGGAAGAGCCGCAAGCGTTGAGAACCCAACTGCCATTCCGACGCCGCCCTTCAGAAAGCTGCGCCGATTGGCCAAACATTCGAGTGGAAGCATGAGGTTTTCCTCCGGGGATGCGATTCGTTGGAGGAATGATACTGCTGTGACGATGTAAAGCGAATCCAATGTTACACACTCCCACCCACAACTGGGTTTCGGTGTACAATCCGGGGCAATTGCTTTTGCATGGGTAACTTATGAGTCCAGCGCAAGCTACCAATGTCTGGGTTCCCGTCTGCTGCGACCGCGTCATGCGCTACAACATCTTCGTCCCAAAAGATGGCGCGGCCTATGGCGCGCTGATGTGCACTGTTTGCAGCAAAAACGTAACCTTTGAACTGGAACCGCTTCTCGATTTGAACGCATACGGAGACGGCGCCCGCGTGCTCAATATGCTGGGATCGCCGAAGCCCCCCAAGGTCGACAGGCCTAAAGTCGCTGGCGATGCCGCTCTTAACGATCAGACCCTGTGATTTGAATCGTCGAAATTAAACGTCGGCTCGCCAATGATTGACGGGACCATTTCTCACTATCGCATCCTGGAAAAACTCGGTGCTGGCGGAATGGGCGTCGTCTACAAGGGCCTGGACACCCGCCTTGATCGCACCGTAGCTCTGAAATTTCTACCCGATAACCTGGATCAGGATGCTCAGGCTCTGGAGCGTTTCCGCCGCGAAGCCCACGCCGCTTCCGCGCTGAATCATCCCGGCATATGCACCATCTACGACGTTGGCAAAGAGGATCACCGTTCCTTCATCGTCATGGAATTTATTGACGGTGAACCTCTCAGTCAGCATATCCAACGCCAGCCTCTCTCCGTCGAGCAAATCCTCGATCTTGGCATTCAGATTGCCGACGCTCTCGATGTTGCACACGCCCAAGGCATCATTCATCGCGACATCAAGCCTTCTAACATATTGGTGACCAAACGCGGCCAGGCCAAAGTCCTCGATTTCGGCCTCGCCAAGCTTCTTCCCAAAGAGCTTCCTCATCTTGATTCCTCGGATTCGTACTCCAGGCAGTCACAAGAAGTCTCCCTCGTCGGCGTCATCAGTGGCACTCCCGCGTACATGTCGCCGGAGCAAATTCGCGGCGATGACCTCGACGCCCGCACCGACATTTTCGCTTTCGGTCTCCTCCTCTACGAAATGGCCACCGGGCAGCAAGCTTTCGGCGGCCGCACTGGCGGCGTAATTATCGAATCCATTCTCACCCGTGCTCCCGCTTCCATTCGAATCGCAAATCCGCAAATTCCTCTGAGGCTCGAAGAGATCATCACCAAGTGCCTTGAAAAAGATAGAACTCAGCGATATTCCAGCGCCGCCGCAGTTCGCTCAGATTTGCAACAGCGCAAACGCGAAGTTGAATCCGGTACCGTATCGCGGCCCAGTATTCCGGCAACGCGTGAAAGTCGTGATGCTCCTCGCCTGTGGCGCTTCAGTTGGAAAGAACTCGCAGGCGGTGCAGCGCTGCTCGTGATTCTCTTAATCGTTGCTGCTTGGTATTACGCGGCGCGTCCCGCTCACGCCTTGGGCCGCATGGACACCATCGTCCTCGCTGACTTCAACAACAAAACCGGCGACCCCATTTTCGACGACACTCTGCGCCAGGGCCTGGCCGCGCAATTGCAGCAGTCACCTTTCTTGAGCCTGGTCTCCGACCAGCGTATTCAGCAAACGTTGCGGCTCATGGGCCAGGCTCCCGACACCAAACTGTCACCCGCGATTATCAGCGATCTCTGCCAGCGCGCCGGAAGCAAAGCCTATTTGAGCGGTTCCATTTCCAACCTTGGCACTCAGTACGTCATCGGCGTGAACGCCGTGAATTGTCAGACCGGTGATTACCTGGCCCAGGAACAAGTCACTGCCAATGGAAAAGAAAACGTACTGAAGGCGCTCGGCGAAGCCTCCACAAAGCTGCGCGAAAAACTTGGCGAGTCTCTCAAAACTGTCCAGAAACTTGACACTCCCATCGAGCAAGCCACCACCCCGTCTCTCGAGGCTCTGCAGGCCTACAGCATGGGGCGACAGACCATGCAGGGAAAAGGAGACCCCACCGCCGCGATCCCGCTGCTGAAGCATTCCATCGAGCTCGATCCGAAATTCGCCATGGCCTACGCGATGTTGGGAACCTCATACCACAACATTGGCGAAAAGAAATTGTCGGCCGAGAACACTTCGAAAGCCTACGATCTACGCGCTCGCGTCAGTGAGTGGGAAAAGTTTTATATCGAGTCTCACTACTATCAATTCGTTACCGGCGACATGGAGAAGGCTCGCCAGGCTTACGAGCTCTGGGCACAAATCTATCCCCGCGAGCAGGTGCCCGCGACAAATCTTGGTGTTGTCTATCAAACTCTCGGTCAGCACGAAAAATCCCTGGCCGAATTTCGCGAGAGTCTCCGTCTGGGCCCGGATAGCTTGATCTACGGCGACGTCGTGTCCGAATTAATCCGTTTGAATCGCTTCAACGAAGCTCGTGCCGCCGCCGACGAAGCCTTGTCAAAGAATCTCGATTCACTCGATCTGCGGCTCTACCTCTATCAACTCGCCTTTCTGCAGAACGACTTCGCGAGCATGGCCCAGCAGGTATCGTGGGCGTCCGGCAAACCTGGCAAAGAAAACGTCATGCTTTACCTGCAAGCCAGTACCGCCGCTTATGCCGGCAAGCTCGCCGCCGCGCGCGAATTTTCTCGCCAGGCCGCAACCTCTGCCGACCGTGCCGGCGAAAAAGAGGTAGAGGCAGGCTGCGAAGCCACTGCCGCTCTCTGGGAAGCTTTCTACGGAAACGCTACCGCGGCTAGGCAACATGGTGCGGCCATGCTCGCAAAGTCCAACGGTCGCGACGCGCAATACGCCGCTGCCTTGGCTCTAGCTGTGATCGGCGATTCCGCGCGCGCTCAAGCACTCGCAGAAGATTTGCAGAAACGTTTCCCCGAAGACACCGTCGTGCGCTTCAATTATCTGCCCACTCTTCACGCGCAGCTTTTTCTAAACGCCCCTGACCGCTCCCTTGATCGTTTGCCTGAACACTCGAGTGACCGCTCGCCTCACAGTTCAAGTGATCGTTCACCTGACAGTTCGAGTGATCGTTCCCCTGCTCGCTCACCTGAACGTTCCCCTGAAAATCTCGCGAAGGCTGTTCAAGCACTGACCGTCGCCGCACCCTACGAACTAGGCATTCCCGGCAACACCACCTTCTGGACCAACCTCTACCCCGTCTATGTTCGAGGCCAGGCTTTTCTCGCTGCTCATCAGGGACCACAAGCCGCCGCCGAATTCCAAAAAATCCTGGATTGGCGCGGCGTGGTCGCCAACGAACCCATCGGCCCCCTAGCCCATCTCGGTCTAGCCCGCTCCTACGCCCTCATGGGTGACACAGCCAAATCCCGCGCCGCCTACAACGCCTTCCTTTTCCTCTGGAAGGACGCCGACCCCAACATCCCCATCCTCAAGCAAGCCACCACCGAATCCGCAAACCTGCATTGATTCAGCCTGCTCATTGGAATAATTAGCGATGAAGTAGAAAGAAAAGCTCTGGCATGGTGTCGAGGGCGTCTTTTCCGTGGACCATGCACTCACAACGCCGGCACTGAAGAATGACAAACCGATGCGCAGTTATTCGTGCCTCAAAGCGACCATCGGATCGACGCGCATGGCGCGTCTGGCCGGAAAGTAACACGCCACCAGAGCCACAAGCACCAGCAAGACCGCGACCGCAGTAAACGGGAGCGGATCGGTCGCGCGTATTTCAAAAAGTTGGCTGGCGATCATTCTCGTTGAAGCCAGAGCAAGCGGCACGCCAGCTACCCCACGGCAACCAATACCAGGCATTCCTTCGTTATTAACCACAACAGATCGGAGCGGTGTGCTCCAAGGGAAACGCGAATGCCAATCTCGTGTGTGCGTCGCGATACGCGGCACGCCATCGTTCCATACACTCCGATGCATGACAGGAACAGCGCTAGAACGCCGAATGCGCTGCAAAGTTCCGCGGCGCTGCGATTCACCCGGATCGAATCGCTTGCCTCGTCCTTCAAGTTACTCGTCCACGAGCTGCCGCTGAACGGCTCGGAATAGTCAACGGTCGCAGAAAGAACTCCGGGAATCGCCTCCATGCGGTCTATCAGAGTCTGATAAAGAACGGGTGTCTGGGCTAGGCTGTATCCCGCCGCCTCGGGATTGATCCGCGCTACAAAAATATGGGCTTCGTCAAATCCGCGTTTTTGCTCACCAAGCTTTTGTAATGTACGCAGGAAGAGCCCTGCCCCCACCAGGAGCACGAGACATGCGGCAATTTGAAAAGCCGCCAATCCGTTTGCGAAACCGAAGCCCAGCTGTGCGCGTCCCGAACCTTTAACTTGTTCTGCGAGATCCGCGCGGCTGGACCGCAGCGCTGGAGCCAAGCCGAACAATATTCCAGCCACTGTCGAAACGGCTGCGGTGAAGAAGAGCACGCGCGAGTCGATAGACCCTTTAACGATGGAACTGGTTCCCGTCACGAGCGTAGCCAGGAATTCGACGCCCCAGTGCGCGGCCAGAATTCCTAGCGCGCCTCCCAAGCCGGCGAGGAGCATGCTCTCTGTCAGAAGCTGACGGAGCAGTCTGCTGGGGCTGGCGCCTAATGCGACCCGAATTGAAATTTCCTTCTCGCGAGCCGAAGACCGTGAAAGAAGCAAGTTAGCTACGTTCGCTACGTTCGCACAGGCGATCAACAGGACGATTCCCACAATTCCCGCAAGGACCTTTAGCGCTTCCGAATAGGTGATACGCAAATACGAAATGCCTCCGGCACCCGGGGCGAGTTCCATGTAGGAATTCGCAATCTGTTGAGATGTCTCGCGATGGCTCTGCGTAGCAAGGGTTTGCGTCAGTTGGCCGTTAACCACCGTCTGCGCTTGCCGCTGCGTAACTCCTCGTTTGAGCCGCGCCATAATGTTCAGCCAATACATCTGAGGATCGTTAGCGTACGCATTCGTGGACATCACTTGCGGCTGAAACGCCATCGGCAGCCAAACATCTGGTCGGTCGTATTTCACGTCCGAGAAATCTTGGGGAGCCACTCCGATGACCGTAAATGTCGTGCCATTGATCTCAACGGCTTTCCCGATGATGGAGGATCGTTGTGAAACCTTCGAGTCCAATACGTGTAGTTCAATACAACCGCGGGAGAAGCTTCGCGTCGGTCATCGTCGGGCCAAAACAGACGGCCTGCCGCAGCACTCAAACCCAAAAATGAAAAGAAATTGCCGGAGACCAGCCTGCCATGAGCCAACTCAGTCCGCCCCGCGGCGCCGGGGACGCTGATCTTCAGGTCATTCCAGCTGCTCTGAAACGCACGAGCTCTTTGAAAGCCTCGCTGTGGTCGCGAAAGTATGTGTAATTCTCACTCGAAAAATGCGTCCAACGGCCGGTTTGAGTGCCGGAGTTGGAGCCTCCCTCTGGAGAATCGGAGAGAGAACGAGTTCGTGCGGGCTCTCAACGGGAAGTGTCCTGAGAACGATCGAGTTAATGAGACTAAAAATGGAAGTGTAGCGCCGATGCCAAGCGCGAGTGTCAGCACCGCAACGGCGGCGAAGCCAGGAGAATCGCGCAGCGTGCGCAAGCCATAGCGAACACTTGGGCGAGTTGTTCCAACCATTGCCAACTCCACCACATATGCCTTCTTCCTCCCTTAGCGCAGCGGTTCGCCAAACCGGAGCCCGGCTGTAACCCTAGATCGGCCGAGTCTCGAATGGTTAGCACCCTATGTCAAGAGTATTGGAGACGCTCGTACACCAACGGTCTCAGCTCGTGACAATTCGGATGGAAGAAACTTCAACTCCGCCTAGCAGCCGTGGTGGAACCACATTCTCCTGAGTGGCGGAGTTTGTATCTGAGATAGCGTTCATTTTGAGGCTGGCACAGTCGATGCCGGGAAGAAAAACGATTTGAGTGAATCTTGAGCGCTGAGTAGCGATGGAACAGTAGCAAAAGCGGGTCGAGCGCGGCCCGCATCCTGCCCTCGGGAGTCATCAAGGCACCCTAGATTTGCCATAACTCCACGCGGGCCACCAGTCTTGCGCTCCAGCGGTGGTCGAGCAGGAGGGCAGGCGGCGGAGTTCGAGCAGCTCAAGCCCGAGGCGCTCTGAGCCTGGCGATCACGCCGTACACGGCGGCCTGGTCAGGGAGGGCGACCCGTCAGCAACGTATCCTCGCCGCGCCGGCCTGAGCGCCGAGGGCC
>CAVPKZ010000005.1:0-9564 GCA_963705755.1 uncultured Acidobacteriota bacterium
AATTCGAATCGTATTTGAGTCCACAGTGTTTTCTCCGTTTTTCAAATTTCGCGACCCCTGTTTCCAAGGGAGGCGTTTTCCCCAGCAAACCCTACAAATTCGGCATCAGTTGACGCATGATGGCGATAATCGCCGGACCCAAAATGACAACCATCAAAGCCGGAAAAATAAAAAACACCAACGCGGGCACCATTTTCACCGTGGTCTTCGCGGCCTGCTCCTCGGCTCGCTGCCGCCGCTTCATGCGCAATTCATCCGAGTGGATACGCAAAGACTGCGCCACGCTGGTCCCGAATCGTTCCGTTTGGATCAGCATCGAGACCAGCGCCTTGATATCATCCAAACCGGTTCTACGAGCCAGTTCGCGCATGGCATCCAGGCGAGTCTTGCCCACGCGCATTTCAAAATTCACCTGCCGCAATTCGTCGCTGAGTACCGGATGAGCTAAGGCCAACTCCTCAGATACGCGCAGAAGTGCCTGATCCAAACCAATGCCCGCCTCCACGCAGATAACCAGCAAATCCAAGCCGTCCGGGAGGGCGCGTCGCAGCAGACGCTGGCGAGCCTTGACCCGGGAAGTCAGCCAGATATCGGGCCCCAGATATCCTATGACCACCGCCGTCACGATCGCCAAAACCGCATTAAATTGGTAAAGACCAGTTAAAAAAACCAACGCCAGTAGCACAACAGGCAGCAAGATTTTGAACCCGGTCATCGCCAGCATTGCTTCGGGGGTGCGATACCCGGCACGCAGCATCATTAGTTCTTGTTTGCGCGTGGTCTTTACCGTGCTTCCTAGCTTACCCACGCTCACAAGCGTGTCGCGTAACAGTCCTTTCTGCTTCGTGACGAATTTCTCTTCAACGACTGGAGTTGTCGCGTTGAACAAACGCGACAGTCGCGACGCTACGCCGGTGTCCTTGGGCGTCAAAGCATATAAAACGGAACCGGCAATCAGCATCGAAGCCAGAAACGTCAGTATGGTAATGGTCCAAACCATCGCGATTATCCTTTTTCAAACTTAAACATCAATGTGAATAATCTTCCAAAGAATCGCCGAACCAATCACCTGAAGCGTGGCGGCGATGGCCAAGACCGGTGGGCCCGCCGGATCCTGGGTCAGCGCTTTCATATAATCCGGATTTAGTGCGGTTAGTAGCACCATCATCAGCGGTGGAATGGCGATCAAAATAAGCGCTGTCAACTTTCCCTGTGCCGTCCGCGTTTTAACGTCGCGGTGAATACGAAACCGGTCGCGAATGACTCTCGCCAGTCCATCCAGAATTTCCGCTAGATTGCCGCCCGTTTCCCTTTGAATCATGAGGGAAGTCGCGAAGAAACGAACGTCCATCAACGGTACTCGCTCGGAAAGGTTCATCAACGTATCTCTCAAAGGCAAACCGAAATTCTGCTCTTCAAAGGTTGTGCGAAATTCGCCTCCTAGCGGATCCTCGGACTCCGTGGCAATCATTTCCAGGCCCGTAGTGAAGGCATGCCCGGCGCGCACCGCCCGTCCCAAAAGGTCCAACGCTTCCGGAAAATGCTCTTCGAATTTTTCGAGTCTCCTTTTGCGCTTGTAGCTGATGTATGCCAACGGAGCACAACCCGCCGCCAAAGCGATAAACAACGAGGCCAGAAAACTTCCAAGCCACAATTCCATTACATAAAAGGTGCCTACCGCGACTGCCGCCATCGTCAGAACCACTTTTCCCGGTTTGGCGGTCAAGCCCGCTTGCTGGATGTAGTCGTTGAGGCGTGAGGTCCAGCCCCAGCGAAGCATCAAACGGTGAAGGGCGGGCACCGTGCTTAGTAATTCGTCGCGTACAAGACTCGCTCCCTCGCTTAACGCTCCGCGCTTTTCCGCCTTTCGCACGGATTCCATTCGGCGGCGGACAACCTCCTGGCTTTTGTCCACGCTAATGAACAGGCCCGCAAGCGCACAGATGGCCACGAACACCAGAAACGTCAGAAAAGCGAATAGCATTGGCATGACTAGGCCCCTGTTACCACATATCCTTCGTTCAACCCACCGCAAGAAACGCGGCACTTCATTTCTGAAAACTTCAGCATGTCAGTCCACCCCGCTCATCGTGGAAGTGCAACTTCAAACATGGAGATAGGCAGCTGAATACCCGCAACGGCCAATCGATCCGCAAACTTCGGCCGGATGCCCGTAGGCGTAAAGTCTCCCACCACTTCGCCGTTCTCGCGCACTCCACGTTTGCGGTAGAGAAAGATTTCCTGGATGGTCACGACCAGCCCTTCCGTGCCGGTAACTTCCGCAATGTTGATCACCTTGCGACAACCGTCACTGAGGCGGCTGACCTGCACAATGACGTCGATTGCCGAAGCGATCTGATGGCGGATGGCTCGTTCCGGAATATTCAAATCGGACATGGCCACCATGGTTTCCAGACGGCTAATGGCGTCATGAGGAGAGTTGGCATGGATGGTCGTCAGGGATCCGTCGTGACCGGTGTTCATGGCCTGCAACATGTCCAAAGCTTCTTCGCCGCGCACCTCACCCACGATGATACGGTCTGGCCGCATACGCAAAGAGTTGATCATCAACTGCCGTTGATACACGGCGCCTTTGCCCTCGATGTTGGGAGGGCGAGTCTCCAGCCGCACGACGTGTTCCTGGTGCAGTTGCAGTTCGGCGGCATCTTCAATGGTCACGATGCGCTCGCGATCCGAAATGTTCGAAGAAAGAACGTTCAGGAGTGTGGTCTTACCGGCGCCCGTACCCCCCGAAACGAGAATGTTTAGTCGCGCTTTCACGCAACCGCGCAGCAATTCCATCATCGGCGCGGTCAAACTGTTGTTCTGAATCAAGTTTTCTGCACGCAACGGATCGCGCCCGAAACGTCGGATGGAAAGGGTTGGCCCGTCGACCGCGAGGGGCGGAATGATTACATTTACCCGAGAGCCATCCGCCAGGCGGGCATCCACCATCGGAGATGACTCATCCACACGCCTTCCGATAGCAGAAACGATGCGATCGATGATAGCCATTAGATGGATGTCGTCGCGAAACTGAATATTAGTCAATTCCAGGAGGCCGTGACGCTCGATATACACCCGCTTGTGACCGTTCACCAAAATATCGGAGATAGTAGGGTCCGCAAGAAGGGGTTCCAGCGGCCCGAGTCCAAAAACTTCGTCGAGGACTTCCTGACCGAGGCGCTCCCGTTCCTGGAGATTCATGGGGGTAGATTCACCAACAACCAGTGATTCCAGAATTTGTGCCACTTCTCTGCGGACTTGTTCGCGGTTAACTTCGGTGAACTTGTCGAGATTTAACTTCTGGATAAGGCGGCGGTGAATCGCGCTTTTTACGGCTGCGAAGTCAGTACGTCCGGATGTGGTGGGAATAGACGGCATCTAATCACCTTTTCGACGGAAAAGAAAAAAACCGCCCGTTGAGCCCTTCTTAGCCGGGGCGTTTTCGTCCATGCCCGCGAGTATCGCAGCAATCTGACGGTATCGACTACACAGGGTGTTATTGTGATTTTCTATCAGCGGTATTCCCGAGTTGATGGATTCGTTGGCCTTCCGAAAATCATTGGGGAGACATGCGAAAATCGGGCGGCTGATGTCTTTCTGAATGCTTTTCAGCACGTTCTCATCGCCCTTGTGCCATCGATTGATGATAATCCGCGCGCGGTCCGGCTCGATTCCAAAGCCTTTCAGAGCCAGCAAGCGACGTTCCAAGGTCCATAGAGCCGGTACGTTCGCCTCTGCCACTATCAGGATCATGCGCGCCATGCGCAGCATGGATGTCCACTCCGACGAGAATTGCGATCCCACATCCATCAGCACAACGTCGGAGGTAGTCTGCGCCACGTTCACCACTCGTTCCAGCGAGGGCACATCGATGCGTTGCCATTCTTCCGGTTGGGTGATTCCGCCAAGAAGCTCCAGTTTGCTTTTATGAGTCGTAAGCAGTCCCGCAAAAAAATGACTGTCCAGTCGATCGAGGTTTTCCACTGCGTCGCGCACGCCGAACCGCTGGTGGATGTCCAGCAACAGGTGGGCATTGCCTAATGGCTGCGCAAAATCGAGCAGCACCGTTTGCTTCTTGGCGAAGGTGCTTAATTGGACGCCCAGGTTCACCGCCACGGTGGTTGCGCCCACACCACCCTTGGAGCCCATCACCACAATAAGTTTGTCGCGAGAGGGCCGTTCTTTGGAGTCCAGATCCTTGGAGAATCTCGCCATCAGCGGCGTCAACACGTCAGCATCAACCGGCTTTGGCAGAAAGTCCTGCACGCCGCTACGCATCGCTGCGAGCAGCATTTGTTGAGTCGGGGGTGACATCGCGGACAGCGCGACTACTTTCACCGCAGGTCGCAAACGCCGAATATGCGAGGCCAAAGCGAAGAAATTTTCTGGATCCCGGGAAAGATCCAGGATCAGCACGTCGGGATACAGGTCTCCCACATCGGGGAATTTGTCCGTCGAAACGTTCCAATGCCTTACAGACTTTACGTGGCCGGTCTGTTGCAAAGCGGCAAGTAACTGTGCGGAGCTTGCGGCATCATTGCTGGCTATAGTTACTGTAACCATGAACTGAGGGCACCTGGTCGCTTATCTTTACTTCGCAAAACCTTCCGCACACCCCAAAGTTTACGGTCGCGGGGAAACTACGGGCGGGCGGTCTCCCGGCAAAGGGTCGATGAATTTTCTGGGCATAACCGGAATGGGTGGCTCGGAATTCATGGGCTGGACGATGCGCGGAGTGACCACAATTATCAATTCATTCTTGCTCTTGGTGATCGAGCGGCTTTGAAACAGTTTTCCTAAAATTGGGATGTCGCCAATTCCCGGTATCTTCTCTAGTTGCTCGGTGACGCGATTATCCAAAAGCCCCGCGATCGCAAAGCTTTGGCCGTCCTTTAAATCCATCTCGGACTCCACGCGGTCGGTGGTCAGAGCCGGTATCGTAAACCCCTGGATCACCAGCCCGTCCGCGAAATCAAGTGAGCTGACTTCCGGCTTTACCTTCATGTGGATCACCCCATCGGGCGTCAATGTGGGTGTGAAGTTCAGTCGAACTCCAAACTCTTTGAATTGAATGGTCACCGCCGCGGTACCGCCGGCGGTCGTACCTTGTATCACCGGATAAGGAAATTCTCCGCCCGCCAGGAAGCTGGCTTCTTTGCCGGACATGGTGAGCAGATTCGGTTCAGCCAGGATTTCCAGTACGTTTTGGCTTTGTAGCGCCTGGATCGTAGCCGCGAAATTTAAATCCGGGCGAAAAAGAAAAATATTCAAAAGATCGCCTACCGCAAACCCTGACCCAAGTCCCGAGGAGTTCAGCGTAGCAGGGCTAAACTGTTGTGTGGAGATCGAGCCAATGTTTTTACCGCCGGGCAAACTCAGAAGATTGAATCCCAGCTGATTCAACTTCTGCCGGTTGACATCCGCAAATCGTACTTGTAACAAAATCTGCGCATGTGTCGGCGGCGGCACCTGCATCAAGCTGGTTACTTTGGGCGCCGCATTCTTCACCACTTCCAGAATCTTGTCAGCTACCGTGGACGAAGAAATATTCCCAGAAAGTATCACCACGTCCTTGGAGGTTTCGATACGCACCGGCTCGGCTGGGAATACTTCATGTATTTTCTGGGTCAAACCCAGTATGTCGATGTCCACCGACACCTCAAACGCCTGGCTCTGGTCCGCCTCGTGCCACACGAGCAGGGACACACCACCGGGCGCCTTACCATTTACCAATATCTGCGTGGGACTAATCACCAGGGCTTCTGCGACGGCCGGGTCGGCAATGGAGACGCGCTTAATACGAGTCGGAGAAGTGATCACCAACGATCGCCCCACCAGCAAATGGAGCGTTTGCCCTGTTTCCGATTGCGGCGCCTCTGCATCAGGCTTTACCGGGACTGGCTGCCCCTGAGTCGGGAGTGCGGGCTCTTGCGGCTGCGCCATCAGCCCGCGCGTCGGCAGTATCAGCAACACGACGCCCAAGCACAACCTGAAGCCTGTCGCGATGTTACGGCTTTGGCGGTGACGATTGATCATTCGGTTTTCCTGTCGGAGCCTCTGCCGTGGTAGCTGGAAAAGATTTGTTCTCACGCTTGCTGCCCGTGATCACCTCGATCACGTAAGGCGAGGGAGGCGGTGACGGGGGCTTACCAGGTCCAGTATGTTTCGGCAGAGGGGACGGCGCGGATCCGCCGAACAATGTGGCCTGTAACACCGGCGCTGGCGCTACCACCTTCGAATCAACCGTATTGCGCAATGCCAATTGCAACTTACCCTGGTTCGCAGCCATGGTCAGTTTGGCGGCATCTTCGGGGCTCACAAGCAGTGTAATGACCGGAACCGTTTGCGGTTTCCCATCACGGTCCTGCTCGATCTTTTGTCCGGCGGCCAGGACTCGAACATTTTCCAGAATCGTACGAGTCACATTTGTCGACCCGCCGGGAAGACTGCCGGTCACCAGAACATCGACCATCGTCCCGGGAATCACAAATCCGGCGACACCCACGACTTCATTCACCGAAACCGACAACGCCCGCATACCCTCCGGAATCGTTGCCGGCAATCCCGCGCCGGATCTTGTCGAAGCCAATTTCGCCTCCAGGATCGGCTCATTTTCGGCCACGGGGGTAATCAGCGCGCGATCCTCCGCATCCTCGATGCGCGTGAGCATTCCGGCCATGGGCTTGCTCACGGGCCAGGAAATCAATTTGACGTTACCGCTATTCAGCCGCGTGCCTAGCTGCAAGCTCGACGCAGCCACCACGATATGATCGGTGGTCTCCACGGGCCGCGGGGCTGTGGCCTGTTTAAACACCCGGTAAACGAACGCGCTGAGCATGAACGCAACGATCACCGCGATTGAGAGTCCGATGAGTAACCGGTTTCTATTCATGAACTGCGGCCTCTCATTCTAGGCATCGTGTAGCACGTGAGCTACAACGAAGCAGATAGCAGCCGACGCCGCCACCGCGACGGCAAACGGAATCTTCAACAACCGGGGATTGTCCAGGGAGATCCGGGGATTTGGTTGAAATCCGAAGATCATGAATCCGCGCACCAGCTCGACAATATTTCGGAACGTTTCCTTTAGTCGCTTTGTTCGGATCGCTTGAACTGCGCTCATAAGTCCCGAAACAAAAATACTTCCGAAAAAGATAAAAAGAAAAAGGACTGGTCCCATGAATGCGCCAACCGCACCCATGAGTTTCCAGTCCCCAGCGCCCAAGGCTCGCAACAGGACAAGTGGGAGCAGCAAACCCAAGGCTAGACCTAAACCCTCCAAGCTGCCCTAGCCCCGGGCCAACCGGAGAGAGTTGTTCGCAAAACGACGCCGGCCACCACGCCGGCATAGTGATCCAGTTCGGGATCTTGCGAGTTCGCCAGTCCATCGCTGCCGCCATTAACGTCAGCACCAGGACACCCGCCCACACCAACTCGCCAGAGGTCATTATGGGGACATACCTCTTAGTGAGCTGGACACAGGCCTACCCCGTCGAGCGGGCGATACTGACAATATCGCCGCCTAGTCACCCACCGCCAAATCTACCGCCGGCACCGCCGCCGCCACCACCGGACAGCTGCGCAGCAGCGTTAGAAAAGACGTCGCTGATGCCGTTCGCTAGCCCTTTCATCGAAACCACTGCGAATAGGCTAATCAACACGATTAATAAACCGTATTCTACGAGGTCCTGGCCTTCTATCTCTTCCACATTCGCTTGAATGCGTATTTCATTTTGTCCCCTTTCAGCAAGTTGTTACACAACATCGAATGCTCTCTGCCGCCAAAACCGCTGAGCATCGCCGACTAGTCGTCACGTGGTGAGCTGCCTCGCAGCGTTGGAGAAGGCATCGCTGATGCCGTTCGCCAAGCCCTTCATTGCTACAACCGCGAACAAGCTAATCAATACAATCAACAAACCATACTCAACCAAATCTTGCCCCTCTTCCGCCCGCCAAAGCCTGTTCAAGCTGAGCATTGTGTCTCCTTCCTAAGGCACTGTCCCGAGTGGAGAGTAGTGCCCTCACTACCTGACGAACCGTTCTTCTTTTACGTGGTGAGTTGTAGGGTGGCGTTCGAGAACGCGTCACTGATACCGTTCGCCAAACCCTTCATTGCGACTACCGCGAACAGACTGATCAATACAAGCAACAACCCGTATTCCACCAGGTCCTGTCCTTCTTCTTCCCGCCAAAGCCGCTTCATAATGTTCATGATTTTATCCTTTGTGTTAGCAAACTAGCGTGAAACGACGGAACACCGCCATCTCCTTATGCACCTCAGTGACCAAAGACATCCCGGGGCGTAAGCGCAGAACAACATGGACTTTGCTGGCCGTGCCCTCGTCATGCCCGTCAGTGTGTTACCTTTTGTGCGCATTTATCCTCTCTTGCTCGTCCTGTTTGGTGACGACCTGTACGGTGCCTATCCACCCGCCCGAGGGCCTCAAGGCCCCACTTGCGGCCAGGCCCTGTCAGTGCGGTCAAAAATCTCAGCTAATCCGTCGGAATAAACTAACTTCCACCCGGACGATCTGGCCAGCAGACCCGCGAGCGCCGAGAAACGATGCAACCGAGTGGCGCGCCGCCGAACGGGAGATGGCGGAGCTTCTACGACACAAGGAAATGCTTGTTGCAGGAGATGCAGCATCGCATTGCAAACAGCCTGCAGATCATCGCAAGCATCGTTCTCCGCAAAGCTCGAACGGCGCAGTCGGAGGAGACGCGATTGCACCTTAAGGATGCGCATCTGCGACTTATGTTGAGTGGGGGCGATTTAACAACAGCTGCTGGCCTCGAGCCATGGCGATCCGGTCTACATCGGCCCTTTTCTCTCTGGATTGTCCCAGGCCCTGGCAGCCTTGATGACGGACAACAGTCGTCTGATCTCATTGAAGGTACAGGCGGAAGACGGCACGGCCTCATCCGCCGAGGCGGTCAGCATTGGTCTCATTGTCGCTGAGCTCGTGATCAATGCGTTCAAGCACGCGTTCGTCGGCGACGAGGCCGCTGGCCTGGTCGTTGTTGCCTATGAGGTGGCTGAAACGAGCTGGAAGCTAACGGTTTCCGATAACGGGATTGGAACCCCGGAGGGCCAATTGGATTTGGATAAGCCGCGTCCAGGACTGGGCACGATCATCGTCGCGGCTCTTGCCAAGCAGCTTGACGCTCGTGTGGAGGTTATCAGAAACCGAGTAGGTACGACGGTGTCGATCACCCATGGAATATCAGATCGTGCCGGGCTCTGCCATGGCAGCAGCGAGGCTTATCGTTGCCGGCGGCAGACGTTCCGAACATTCTGTCAGCAGCACGAGTTGGAGGCTGGGAAGCTCGCCGCGCCAGGGTTCGATCTTGCGCCGGTAAAAAGCCTCGCTCGTGACGAGAGTTCTTGCTCCACCAATGGACATTCGGGCTTTGATCGGATCGGGCCCAAACGCCGAGAACAGCGGCGAGAAAACACTCCCATGCTTGAGCGTGCCAAGCGCCGCCATATACAACTCCGGACAGCGGCCAAGCAAGCAATACGTAATCCAACCAAGTAAGATGCAAAACACAACATAA
>CAVPKZ010000006.1:0-6593 GCA_963705755.1 uncultured Acidobacteriota bacterium
GCAGGCAAGCCATCACGATGCCCAGGAAATAGAGCATCAGTTCTTCGAGCCGCCAGCTGGTCTTATAAACCAGTTGCGCCCCGAACCAGAGAAAGAGCAACACCAGAAACAGTTTTGCACCTACCAGGTCGAACGGCATAGGTTGCCATTCGTTGATGCTCGACATATTTATTGGCAGCGAACCAATAAATTGAACCGGAAACACCGCCAACTGCGTGCCGTAGGGAGTGATTGGCAGCACCGCGAGACACAACATGAATACCAGTAACAGACGCTCGCGTTGGCTGATGGTCCAGGCGCGCATCTCCACCGCACCGAGCTTACTTTCCTGCAGCCCGCTGGCCCAATAAACAGAAATACAGAAGAGCCCAATGGTCCACGATCCATGCGTGTTGACCCACAACAGAAAAAGGAATGGCAGGAACCACAATGCTCTTGAGCTCCCCTGGCGGAAGCGCTCCAACGCGATCAGTGTGAGCACCAGAAAGAGAAACCCGAGCATCTGCGGACGAAAGTGGAAAACGGGGAGAGCCAGGATCGTCAATATCGCCGTGGCTGCGAAGCTGGCTTTGGAATTGCCCGACCGCAGCGTACATAACGTATACAGCGCCAGAACGATGCTTGCACCCATGAGCATCAGCAATAGATACAGCCCCGGTAGTCCTCCGAGACGCTCGGCCCCGGCGAACAGCACGTCGCCGAGCCACTCAGCCGCGATCCACGGTTGCCCCGGCGCGGTATAAGAATAAGGATCGGTGGTCGGCCAATGATGCGTGGCGAGAAGATCTTCTCCGACTTTCAAGTGCCACCAGAAGTCCGTGTCCACATTGAAATCGTGTTTGGCCCAGAAAACCATCGTGGCCAACAGCGCCCCCAGCATGGCTGGAAATGAAAACACCCGCTTCAGAAGTTCCAGCCAACGGACGGAATGATGGGCAACAGGCGCCGCAGTTGGCTGCGCGGAATCTGTTTGTTCGTAGCTTTGCAAAGAGAGAGGATTGTTATCTGCTGAGATGGCCGGATCCTGTTCGACTAGCCGTCATATTCTGGACTGGATGTACAACACCGCAAGAGGAACAATTCCATTCGGCAAATGCCGGAAAAAATACCGACGAACTTTAGTGCGAGATTATCATCTCGGATGTGCTAGACAAGCAATAACCGGCTTGGGTGCACGGAGCAGTTACTGTTGTGTTCGCGGGAAGCAGCGGAAAAATGAAATTAAAAGCGTATGCCACTTTCACCTGCACGGTGCAGCCTGCATAGTTTTGCGCTACGCTGCTGCAAACTGCAGGGGTACTGTCGGGACAGGGGTCCGGGACTCCGCCGCTAACACCACACGCGGACGTAGCGATTTTCGTTTGATCGAGTCCTAGTGGTACATGACTCTTGACATACCTTTTTACGTCGTCTGATGAAGCAGCGGCTGTGCAACTTCCATCCCCGTTAGTGCTATCGCACGAATGACCATTCACGGCCGCCCAGTGTGTAGCTTCCTTGGCGATATGATTGACAAAATGATAGGCGTATAGCGCGTGACTGAATCCCATGGCACCGAAGATCAACATTAAGAAAATCAGAATGGAAAATGCATACTCGACGAGCGTCGTCCCAGTCTGCTTCTTGCGTGATCGCCGCAGCGTGCACTCGCGCCTGCTCACGGCACCGGTTTTAATCATGCGAGACATAAATTCGGCCGTTCTCGAAGTCTTATACCGCCCTGACCCGCACCGCGGATGTTCTGGTCAGGGCCAAGGATGGAATGTTTGTATAGGTAAATAATGGGGCAAAAGTACCTGACGCCGTCACCGATAACACCGCAACCCAATGTCCGCTCGCACAAACCCCGGCACCCGACCCCGTGCAAGGCGCGGTAACAATAGCGCCGCCAACATCGCAACCGCAGGAAACCGTAGAAGTGACCGCCAGGTTCTGCGGATTCTGTCCGTTACTGCGATAATCGTTGCGTGCAGCGGTCTGAATCCCCACCGTGTCCACCGACTGGGGAAGGCTCTGCGTCCCATACGCGGTACCTGCGCGCGCTCGCATTTCCTACCAAGATAATACATAGGCGTATCGCCCCAACTCAACTATCCCAAGGGTAAGGAACAAAAGGACCGGCAGCACAAGAGCTATTTCCAGCAAAGTCTGTCCCGATTCCCCACGTCGCACGATGCGCCCTCGGCAGGCCTTCTTGAGGCTTCTAGTACCTCGCGCATTGGAGTATTTGTTCAATATCATCGGTTACTCCACTAGAACCGCACTGGGCGCCGTGAACGCCGTCGGCAGTCCGCCTGGAACGCTTGCCCCTCCATTAACCGTCACATTGGCGCCGCCAGCTGCTGACACTGACGCGGCCACGACCACACCGACACTCAAACCCGGGTTTCGCGGCAAAGGACAATTGATCGCTCGGAAAGTACAAGATGCCATTAAGGTGGCTACCGTTATTGGCGCTCAAAGATGGGTTGGCAGTATCAGCCAGATCCTGCCACAGAAGCATGCCCGCGTACTGGCCAGTGGCTGGGGCCCAGAGATTCAACGTCGGGGTTCCGGTAACGTTTATGGTTGCAGCCCCGGTGAAATAAAACGACACGTCCGTCCCCGAAATGTTCGCGTTTCCCGTTACTCTGAGGCCGCGCCGTCCCAGTAATAACGTACGAGCCCGAACTAAAAACCACGTTTTCGCCACCCGTCGTCGCGATGCTAATCGCATCATAGGTGCCGGGAATGACAGTGTACGTTCCATTCGCATACCCGACCCCAACGCCAGAGAAGTTTCCACCGCCAGTAATCGAAATATCGGTTCCGCCGCTGCACGGAGAACATGGTGGTATGTAACCGGCCAAGGGATTCGCCGCAGCTGGGGAATTAAAACTCGGACAGGTAGAAGCGCCACTTGTGCACGTGACGCTGCCTTCGCCGCCGTTGTTAGCACCTGATACACCGAAACTGGAAGCGGTAATTGCCCCTGATGAAGTGTAATCCCCGTTATCTACGATTCCGCATGATGGCGCCAATACGATCGAGGCGCCTTGGAGAGTCATTCCTTGGACGGGATTTCCCGGAGAACCTATAGCGTACATACAACCGTAAGGCGCACCGTTAGTTCCAGTGCTGTTGTTGGAGGCAACTGAGCGAGCAGTGATGGTCTTCTTGTTGACCCCCAAGATACGCATGAAGAACGTGGGCTGACCCGCGGAAACATACACCTCCACGTATCCCGACTGGCCAGCATGTGGTCCAGCTATCGGACGTGGACAAACCCCCACGTTGACCGAGCCCACCGCCAAATCTGTGGGCGGCGCGCCGCAGTCCCCTCCAGCCGTATTGTCGGTGAAGCCATTCGCAGCCGCAGCATTCAGTGCGCCTGCTCGAAAATCGGCAGCCGTCGCGCCCGCAATCGCTGCGGCATCCGCCGCATTTTGCTGCACACGCCTCTGATAACGCAAAATTCCCATGTCCACGGCCAACCCCGCAAAACCTAGCAGGACAACCATAGCCAAGGCCGTCGATATCAACACCTGGCCTGCTTGATTCCTGCGTATCTTCATCCTGCCTCGATCTTCAGAGTGCATAGGCGTTCAAAAACCTTTGTATTTGTCGGTTAAATGTGAGGGCGCCACATGAGAAGAAAACCTAGTTCCAGCACGATACTCTATTGGTACCTAATCGGCAACGCCCATCTGCAATCCATCGCGGTACTAAAGATTCTAGTACGTACCTCCACACGACTTCTTACTATTGCGCTTGGTTTATCGAATTGGTCCCGAAACAGTACCCAAACTATCCAGCACTTCACTGTCCAATCAAAGCTCAAGCCGCGTCGCGTATCGCCTCAAACTCCCGTATCACCCTAAATTTCGTCCGCAGCGCTGCCACACTTTCGCCAACTTGTTGAATCCTATCGACTCTAATGTGCCCCAGCATAGTTCCCGCAGCCGCCAAGTATTTGACCTTCTCAGGTAACAACCCCATTATCCGGCAGCACGTAGTGTCCACCGCCACCGGATCGTCACCAAAAATGAGCGCCCCGCATGCCTTAGGAGTTCCCTGAATAGGACCATTCCCTTCCATTCCCACGATTCCATCCACGATCGCGAAATCCGGGCGCACTGCCGCATTGATATCCAGAATCGCATTGTCGATCCCCGCCCAGTGCAGCACATTCTTCGGCCAGCCGTAGCAACTGCCTGGCACCGTCCCAAACATATTTTTGAGCGACAGGGTTACGCCAGCCCAGTGATGAGTTTTGAGTTTGGGCATGGAAACTACAAGATCAGCGCCTAACACGGTCTTGGGAAAATACAATTCCTTGAGTCGCGATGCCTTCGTGGCGAGTGGCACCCGCTCCACTGCATCGATGTTTAGATCGACAAACGTCCGCGCCAGCGGGCCGACAAAATCCCTGAGCCGTATCGATTCCAGAATCGCCTCGGTGTCGCGGTCCAATGCCGGGCCGTCGCCGATCAACACGCGCGAAGCGCCCAATCGCAAAAAACTTGCGCGCGTAGCGCCAATCACCGCGGGATGAGTATTTCTGATACCGGCAGGATCTAGTCCTACAAAATTCGGCTTCAACAAAACAACTTTGTCTTTCACCGGCAGCGCAAATTCCACAAGGCTTTCATAGATCAACGTCTCCAATTCTTGTTCGTAGTTCGCCGCACGCCGTATCAACACCTTCGAAGCAGGCCGTTGGAACCAGGGTATTAATGCTCGGTTACGCATGGCGCTCACGACTTCCTGCCCGCAGTTAGCCATTCCCGCGGGCTACTTCCCGCCAAACTCATCCACGCCGCCACCAGTAAGTTGCTCGCCGGTTCCTCGGGGTCGTAGGCCGTCGCGGTCTGAATCTCTCGCTCGCGGCCGTACACTTCCAGGCAAATTCGTGCCGATGCATAGGAAGCCGCACCTAGAATCTTGGAAAAATTATTTTCCAGCCAGTCGAGGCTCTCTTTATTTTCTCGTCGCTCTGGATTGTGCCGCAAAGAAAGCAGCGCCCACGTGGTGGGAATTACCATCGGCTCGCCCGGAAGTCCGTAGTCTTCTGGACTGCCGCAATTCCAGCCGCCACCGGGGCACATGCGATCGTATAGCAGCGCCTCGCCGAGTTTCCTGCGCTTCTCCGCGCCGCGCGCAAAACCTGCTATGGAACTCGCGACGGGGTGCCACTCCAGCGCCAGCAAAGCAAACGCCGTCGGCTCGACCCAACTGCTCGTCGCGGGTGTCCATCCCCAGCCGCGAGCTGCATCGTTTTGTTTGCCCGTGTTGCCGGCGGATGACAATTTTCGAACAGTTCGTCGCCACCATGTACTGTCCTGCGGCCAATCATCACAAACCCAGCGCAATCCTGCCTCGATGGCCTTGGCATACTTTTCATCTTGCAAGCCGGCCAGAACCCAACATGCTAGCGAAGTCACCCAGCACCCTGTTTTTGTCTCTGGCACAGCAGGCCACGATCCGTCCGGAAGCTGAGCCCTCGTCAGAAAATCCAATCCCCAACGAACGGTATCCTCATCCGCGCGCTTCGTACCCGCTATTGCAGTCAACGCTTTAACGACCCAGCAGGTTGATTCCACGCGGCTCTCATCGCCCGCTATAAAACCCCAGCCACCATCGCTATTTTGCGAATCGCGAAACAGCCGGAAGGAACCGTTGTTCGAGGGGAAATGAGCAGAAATCGGGTCCATCGCCAGCGGTTTGGCCTGATCCTTTTCCATCGAGGTCAGTTATAGAGTGTAACGTCACCGGGCCGAACGCCGGTTTTTTGCTCCGCGGGTTCCGCGGGATTTTCAACTTCGCGGTCTTGTATTCCCAGTTGATTAATCAAGCGATGCAAATAACCTCGCGCCACTCCCAGTTTGCGGGCACACTCCGCTTTTCGCCCGTCGCACTGGCGCAACGCACGCAAGATTAGAGCGCGCTTGAAACGCTTCACTTCCTGTTCGTAAGATTGGCTGAGAGTCCCGTCCTCGGCGCTGGCGGGTCCCATGGTCTCCTCGGACTCTGCAGGTTCCAGACGCATGGATGCGGGCAGGTCGCAAACGTCCACCGTCGTGCCCTCCGAAAGAACGATTCCGCGCTGCACTACGTTCTGAAGCTCCCGAACATTGCCCGGCCAACTGTAATCCTCCAGAACCTGCAAAGCCGCCCGCGTGAAGTTTGCGGCCGGCTTCTGAAATTGATGCGCGGCGCTAAACAGGAAATGTTGCGCAAGCAGCGCAATGTCGTCCCGTCTCTCGCGCAGTGGCGGCAAGTGCAACTGCATCACGTTCAGCCGGTAGTACAAATCCTCCCGAAATTTTCCCTGCTGCACCATTTCGCCGAGATTGCGATTCGTGGCGCAAACCAGCCGCAAGTCCACATTGATAGTTTTATTTCCGCCCAGGCGTTCGAATCGGCGTTCCTGAAGAACACGCAGCAGTTTCGGCTGGAGCCCAAGCCCTAAGTCTCCTATTTCATCCAGGAAGAGAGTTCCATGATCGGCAGACTCTACTCGCCCGCACCTGGCCGTGATGGCTCCCGTGAAGGCGCCGCGCTCATGCCCGAACAATTCATCTTCGACCAGCGTCTCCGGCAGGTTTGCACAG
>CAVPKZ010000007.1:0-3863 GCA_963705755.1 uncultured Acidobacteriota bacterium
TAGCTTCACTTCGGGCGTGTCATTGGGCGACACGATTTGCGCAACGGCCTGCCCCATGCCCTTGCGTTTGCCGATAAAACTTTCCACCTCGTCGTTTTTTTTCTTGGCTTCCTTCTTCCAGAATTAAAGGCTGCATCGTAGAATCTTCGCTGTACACGAAGTCAACGCGCGCCTTTAATTCATTTTGTGGCGGCATGTAGTCTTCCGTTTGAAACGCGGCGATGTTATTGGTCTCCAGGCGGACGAATCCCGATTCATTCTTGGGTGCAGCTCACTGACAATGCCTGCCAGCTGAAGCGTACCGGGAAATAGTTGTTGGGTTTCAAGGGGAATTTCGCATGCTTGGTGAAAAGTTCTTCGCTCAAAATCCAGTTCGAATTGAAAACGTAACGTTCGTTGAGCTGGTTCATGTAGTGATATTCGATAATGCTGCCCACCTGCACGTCCGGGCAGCACGATGACTTTAGCCATGTACTTGATGCCTTTGGCTTTGACGATCATCTTGTAAACGATGGGCTTGCCCTCAAAATTCACCACCGAGCCATCCGCGCGAATGGTGCGCGCTTTGATGTTGTGCACGTCTTCGTTGCTTTTGAAAAACGGAATTTCTACGTTGGCGTACTTCCGCCCTTCTTCCGTCAAGATCTTGATGCGTAGGTAGTTGAATTCGTGGTTGTCCACATCGTCGCGGTCCACCTGGCGGTACAGAATCACCGCTGGCGCCCCGGGCACTTCCGGCACGCTGGTCATTTGCAGTTCCGCAGGCGAGATGGGCTGCCACTCATCAGCATTTACGTGCCTGGTGGCGCGCGCGAGAAAGTACGCACAGCAAATGCACACGAGGAGAAACAGGCGGCGAAATTGCTGTCGAACCTCCAGGGACGTTTGTCTGGAAGCAGAGCTCCACGGCTTGCGAGGTGGGCTTGCCTCACATCTCCAGGGCATCGGCGTGAGCAGGTGTTGATGACCTGTTAAAGTATTAACCGGGACAATATAGGCCAAAACCGGGGCTGTCAAGAGACCCGTCGGTCTAGTGTTTCCATCCTAAATTCACTCTATGCGAAGCGCCGCAGGTTTCAGTTTGTGCATTGGCGGAAGCATACCGTCATCAGTCCCATCGGCGCGCTGTTTTGCAGCATGGGCCGCTCACCCAAGATTTGCTTCCCCGCTTGCCTCGCGTGCGGCATAATCCCGCACGCAGCCAATTTGGTTTCGGAGCGGGAGGCTTCTTTGAGCGAACGTCCGTGGGGTTCTACTGCACCGCCAGGCGAATTCCGGCCGTTTATTTCTACTGAAGAAAGTATTAAAGAATTTACCCTGCGCGCGGTAATTCTCGGCGCACTCTTCGGTCTGCTCTTCGGCGCTATCACCGTTTACGTGGGATTGCGCGCCGGCCTCACCGTTTCTGCTTCCATCCCCATTTCCGTTTTGTCCATCAGCATACTGCGCGCCTTCGGCCGCTCCACCATTCTTGAAAACAACATCGTGCAAACAACCGGCTCCGCGGGTGAATCACTGGCAGCAGGCGTGATGTTCACCATCCCTGCGTTGATTTTCCTCGGCTTCGGCGCCGAATTCACTTTCTGGCGAATTTTTCCGCTCGCGTTACTAGGCGGATGGCTCGGCGTGCTCTTCATGGTTCCGCTGCGCCGCCAACTTATCGTCAAGGAGCACGGCAATCTCAGCTTCCCCGAAGGCACCGCCTGCGCCGATGTTTTAGTCGCCGGCGAACGCGGCGGCTCCTTCGCCGGACGCGTCTTCTGGGGCCTGGGCCTCGGCGGCATTTACACCTTCATGATGAACACCGTCCAGGCCTGGACCTCCCAGCCGGAAGCCCGCCCAAATTGGTTTCAGGGCGCATCCTTCCGCATGACCGTCACCTCTGAGTATCTCGGAGTCGGCTACATCATCGGCTCGCGCGTCTCCGGAATCCTCTTCGCTGGCGGCATAATTTCCTGGCTGGTCATCATGCCCGCCATCCGCTTCTACGGCCAGCTCGCCAACAACGTCCCCATATATCCCTCCACCATCCCCATCCCGCTCATGTCCCCCGATCAAATCTGGGGCACCTACATTCGCCCCATGGGAGCAGGAGCCGTCGCCGCCGCCGGCCTGATCACTCTGCTGCGCACTCTCCCCACAATTTTCTCGGCGCTCAAAGCCGGACTCAAAGATGTCCGCGCCGAAGGCGTCGGCGAATCCGCCGCCGCGGCACGCACCGATCGAGACATGCCACTCCGCTGGGTGGTAGTCGGCTCCATGCTCATCATCGTGATGATGTGGATTCTGCTCACCTTTCACCCCATTCAGGGAGCCGAGACCCGCTGGTACCACAATCTCTTCGCAGCCATCTTCGTCACCGTCTTCGGTTTTCTCTTCGTCACCGTCGCCGCGCGCATCAGCGGTCTCCTCGGCAACTCCTCCAATCCCATCAGCGGCATGAGCATCGCCACGCTGATGGCCACCTGCGCGATCTTCCTGGTCGCCGGATGGACCGCGCCGAACTACCAAGTCCTCGCGTTGATGATTGGTGGTGTGGTTTGCATCGCCGCGGCCATCGCAGGCGCTACTTCGCAGGACCTAAAAACCGGCTACCTCGTCGGCGCCACGCCTTTTTGGCAGCAGATGGGCCTCTTGATCGGCGTCACCATTTCCACCCTCGCCATCGGCACCACCCTCAACCTCATGAACAAGGGCCTGGAAAAATATATCCCCACGCAGATCCCCGTGACCGTGCAGTCTCTCCCCACCGGGGTCAAAGTCGAGCGCCCCAGCTTCACCTATCAAGGCAAAAATTATCAGCTCATCAATTCCTTGGGCTCGCACGAAATCCCCGATGGCGAATATCTCTACAGCCCCGCCACCAAACAAATCGAGTATCAGTGGGCCCAGGGAATCGGCAGCGACAAGGCTCCCGCCCCGCAAGCCCGGCTGATGGCCACCGTCATCAGCGGCATCCTGAATCAACGCCTCCCCTGGCGCCTCGTCTTGATGGGCGTCGCGTTAGTTATCGCGGTAGAAATTCTAGGCGTGCGCTCGCTAGCTTTCGCCACCGGCTCATATCTCCCGCTCGGCACCACCGCCGCGATGTTCGCGGGCGGCCTGATTCGCTCGCTAGTCGACGCCACCACCCAAAAGAAGGACGAAGGTGAAGCCAGCCCCGGGGCCCTCTACTCCAGCGGACTCATCGCGGCCGGAGGTGTCTTCGGCCTGCTCGGCATCATCATCAATCTGTTGCAGGACCCCGAAATCTCCAACCGCGTCCCGCACTGGCTAACCTCCGTCCTGCGCCTCCCGTGGCCCGAAAAATTGTTCAGCCTGGGCCCCAGGTTCTGGCCCGCTCTCGCCGTGAACGAAAAGCTCCCCATGCCCACCTCCGCGCAATCCCTACTCGGCATAATCATGTTCGCGCTGCTAGGCGCCTCCCTCTTCTACTTCGCCCGCAAAAAACTCGACTAGCTAGCGTTCTCCGCCAAAATCATAAAAGCTACCCTCATTCAGCTTCTCGTTCATGGCACCAACTCCTCCGCCGCATGGATGGCAACCCCAATGTGCGTCGACACTAACTAACATTACTCGCCTCGCGCAGTTGACTTGCCGTAGCAGGTTGACCCGCCTTCGGTAGGTCGAGGAATCTCTCCCCGCTTTTTTTGCACTCCCGTCGTAGGGACTGTGAAACGTCGAACGTGCACCACCGCAGTAAGCGGCTTCTACTTTTCTTCACAGGCACGGGTGCGAACGCATCTGACGAACCCTCTGAAAATCAACACGCGGCTCGGATACCTTAAATTACTAGAGGTTTGAAGAGCGGAGAAATTGCGTGCGAAGAATGTCGGCACCAAGCGATTCGCATCGTTTCCTAG
>CAVPKZ010000008.1:0-38389 GCA_963705755.1 uncultured Acidobacteriota bacterium
GTCGGTGATCGAGGGTAGCGCCCCCTGCGCGGTGGCGGCGGTGGTCACCGCCGAGGCGATGGGGTGCTCGGACGCCGCCTCTGCACGGCGCCGGCCATCGCGAGCAGCCGTGAGCACTGAACTCCCACCGCGGGGCGCACGTCGACCAGGCGCATGCGTCCCTCGGTCAACGTCCCGGTCTTGTCCAGGACGACGGTGTCGACGTTTCGGGTGGATTCGAGGGCTTGTGGGCCCTTGATGAAGATGCCCAGCTGCGCGCCGCGGCCGGTGCCGACCAGCAGCGCGGTCGGCGTGGCCAGGCCGAGCGCGCACGGGCAGGCCACCACGAGCACGGCGACGGTGGCGGTGATGAGCCAGGCCGAGCCGCTGGCCGGCGAGGAGGCCGCCCCGAGCGACGTGAGCGGCACGAGCACGGCACGAGAACCAGGACGGACCCGCCGCAGACCCAGGTCCGCCGAGCGACTCTGCGCGCCGGCCTTCCCTTTACCTGGGCCCCGTTGCCGCCGGCCAGGCCCGTCCCGGGCCAGTTGGGTGTCGGCGCCCACCCTGGTGGCCCGTACGGCTCAGTGGCCGCCGGCTGATGTAGATGGCACCAGCGAGCCACCTCGTCGCCGGGAATGGCCGCGTGCGGCACCGGTTCAGCCGGTGAGCCATCGCAGGGTCGGGCGCCGACTCCGGCCCTGCTCGACCACCGCGCCGTTGGTGGCGATCTCTTCGGCCCGGCCGCGCGGTGAACAGGTCGTAGACGACCAGCTCGGAGATCGGGACGCGGCAGGGTTCGCTGTCGCGCAACACCTCGACGTCCTTCGCGCCCAACGCGAGCAGGGACCTTCCGGTACAGTTGCAGTTGGTGTACTACTGGGCTCCTGATGCGGGGCTCCTGGGTTCCTGTACTCCTGGCGTCATGCCCCTGCTGTCGGCACTGCTACTGTACTCCTGGACTACTGTGCTCCTGGCCTCATGCCACCCGCAACAGCATGGCTCCTGGAGTACAGGACTACCACGCCCGGCACCGGTGCATCATCGAACCGCCGGCGGGCTTTTCAAATTTTGGCAGCAGGACGCCGGGCTGGATTCGATTCGAAATCATAACCCCTGCACCTGGCCCCTGCTCGATTGGATCACACGCCTGCGGAAAATCAAAGAACCGGCCTTCTTCGTCCGAAGAGTTTCGGCACTCCGGGCACCAGAGGCGGGCTCGTGAGTGTTGAGCATGAGCAACAGCCTGGCAGATGGATTGCGGGCGGGCGTTATCTCAAGTGGAAAAAATCATCATTTGGTACACCAGAGGCCGGCACCGAATACTGAGCAATGGCATCAGCATGACCATGCTCCGTTGGATCGCACGCCCGTGATTGACCCTGTGAAAACGGTCGATTGGCCGCGCGATCCATAACCCCTGCCAGCCACCAGGAGCAACGCCAACCGCCTGGCCAGGACTCCACGGATCACGTGCCCGTTTTTTTTAAACGTTCGCCACCGCCGAACCGCCGAACCGCCAAAACGGCCCCTTCCCGGCGTTCGGCCCCTGAACCCGCTGCTTCGCGGTTGAAGCCGGCCCGAACGCCCTGGGCGGTGGCAAAACGGCCCAGCAATGCCCATCCGCTGCAATCGGCCAACCTCGCCACAACGTCCCGTTTCACTCCTGGACCCATCCGCCTGGCACCCATGCAACTGCCGTGCCAATGGCCGCCGACAGACCGGCCACTGACCACTGTTCCCAGCAGGCTCCGTCGCCGCAAGTCCAGGCTACGGGCCTCGATAGATCGCGTGCCCGTTGTCAACCTGACCGAAAAAATTTTTCTTGACAGCGAAAAAAATTCGTGGTAGGGTTTAGCTCCGCCGACGAAAACCGTTGGCACCACGGCACTTACGGCGACACAGGCCGCCGGCCACAACCACTGACACAGGAGAACCGACCATGCAGACCACGACGAACACCGCCACCAGCCACGTTGAGCCCCACACCCTGGAACGCTGCATTGACTGCGGCGACTGGCGGGAACACCAGGAACTGGACAACGGGAGTTGCGGCTGTGACCACGTTCCGGCTGCCCAGCGTGGCTACGCCAGGACCACCGAGTCCCTGTTGGCCACCTGCTCCTGGTGGGCAGCTGCTACGCCGCGTCAGCGGAACCGCCTGGTGGCGTTGTGGCAGCCCTTCGTGGCGTCTTACGGTGGCGTCCTGGACCTGGAGTATGAGCCGTTCTGGGGGTTCGAGCACTGCTGTAGTGCAGCCGATGCCCTGGCTGACTGGCCTGCCGAGGTTGAGACGGTGCGGGTGCAGACCCAGGCAGAGCGGGACTTCAACGCCGCCGCGGCCCGCAGCACGCGGCGGTAGTCCGCCGTTGGCCACAGCGTCACCGCCAGGGGCCGCGTCCTGGCTGGCCACTGTTCCGCACCACAACCATCGCCCTGGAGAACCGACCATGCGAACCGAGTCCCTGCCGAACCGACCGACCGCCGAAGTGGCCGCTGCTATCACCCGGCACAACAAGACACCGCCGGATGGCGGCCCAGAACGCCTCTGGCGTCTGAAGCAGCGGCTGAAGTGGGCAATGGAGTCCGTGAGCCGGAACAGCAACGGCGTGGAGCGGATGAACCGCATGGACAGGGCCTGGCACCAATGGGCCGACAGGGCGTTGCTGGCGTAGCAGTCACCGAGTTGGCCGTAGCGTGAGCCGGAGTCGCACCCGGCCGGCCAATGCCCGACTTGCCGACGTTGTTGGCGGGGCAGAAAGAAGCGGGGACGGCGAGTGGTTGCACACTCACCATCCCCTATCACAGTCCGCTGCATAGGAGCAAACCATGACGCAGAACACCGTAACCGAGAACACCACCGTCGTCAACACCGAGGCCGCCGGCTTCACCGAGGGCTGGCCGCCGGTTGCCCCTGGTGGACGACTGCCACCCCGGAACAGCAAGCCCTGCTGACCGCCGACATGGCCAAGGTCTGCGGCACCGATGGTATGCAGCCCGCCGAGTACCTGACCTCCCTGTCCCAGTTCGCCAGCCTGGAAGAAGCCCTCCGCGAAGCCGGCCTGGTGACCGAGCAAGCCGCCGAGCAGCCCGCCGTCGAACAGGCCACCGCCCCCACCGCCGAGGCCCTGGCTGAGCAGATCGCCGCCAAGGCCGCTGCGGATGAAGCAGCACGTGAGGCCCTGGAAGAAGAGGCCAGCAAGACCCTGACAGACGCAGGGAAGTCCCATAAGTCCGCCGAGAGCAAGTACGTCAAGCATCTGCTGGACGCCGGCCAGCTGAGCAGCCAGTATGTCAGCCAGCAGATGGCTCTGGGCGGTAGCCGAGACAACGCCATCATGGCCCTGGCCGGTGAGTTCGCCAAGCGGCCCACGTAAGCCGTCATGGACCAGGCATACGTCAACCGCCTCATCAGCTGCTATCACGCACACCGTCTGCTGCACGGCGACAGCAAGGCAGAAGCACGGGGCGTTCGGCATGCTTCGGGATGCCTGGAGTCGCCTGGTGGAGCGGGTCAACAAGGGCACGGCCGAAGAGACCTGGACGTTGCTCCCCGGCCTGGAGCAGAAGTGCATCGACCTGTACGCGGAGGGGCTGAAGGCTGGCTGGAAGCTGGTCACGCCGCCCGCCACGTCAAGACCCTGGTGTCACAGCACGCCAAGAACATCGCGGACCTGGCAGCGGCCAAGTCGCCGCGGCTGCCCAGGCGGAGGAAGACGCCAAGGCACGGTTCCGCCAGGAGAATGCCGCCCTGCAAGCCAAGCGGCAAGAGGAGCAAATGGCCGCCGCCGCCGAACGGGAGCGGATGGCAGACGCCCGGCGGTTGGAGGAAGCCGCCAAGCGGGCCACGGTCGAAGCGGAGCGGGAACGGCTGGCCAAGGAGGTCGCTGAAGCCAAGGCCAAGGTAGACGCCGCCGCTGAAGTGACTCGCCTGGCCAACGTCGAAGCCAAGCGGCAACAGGATGCCCAGGTCAGGGCCGCTGCCGACGCGGAATCCGCCCGCCAGGCCACTGCCGACGCCGCCAAGGTTGCCACCGAAGCGAGCAAGACGGCGGACAAGGCCAAGGCCCAGGCCGACAAGGCTGACGCCAAGGCTGAGGGCAAGGCCACTGGCCAAAAGACCACGACAACCACCCCGAAGACACCGGAGCCGACTGCAGCAGTGGCACCTACCAATCTCCAGGCCCAGGGGACCGGTGCGACCGCCAAGCAATCCGCCGCCATGCTGCACGAGTTCATGGCCGAGACCACTGACCCCTCCGCCACCCTCCGCGAACTGCTGGACCTGGTTCGGCTCGACAACAAGTACACACCCCAGGATCACAAAGCGATGGCTATGGCCTTGGCCGTTTACATCCCGTCCAGCAAGGGGGCCACCAAGCCGGCCACGCTGCCGGACGCCATTCAGAACCGCCTGAACGGTGCCGCGATTCCGGCCTAACCGTCACGTCCCACACCACCAACCCCGCTTGGCCTTGTCCAAGCGGGGTTTTTTCGTTGCTGCGGAATCGCCAATCGGCCCACTGCACCGCCCAGCGGTACACACCTATTCCCACGTCCTGCTGCCATTCGGCAAAAAGCGCTGGCACTTCCAGGTTTCGGCGCTCCTCGAGTACCACACACCGACACCAGCCACCGCCCCGAAACGGGATTCCCCGCACCGGCAACGTCCGTCATCTCGCCGGCCTGGTCAACGGGATTTCCCGTCAACCTCCATGCCCGGGGGGGCGTCAACCGCCGGGTCAACGCCGATCTACTCCACCAGGTCACCGGCGCCGTTCTGCATCTCGGCAAAAGGCCCGACCGGGCCTTTCGGCGTTTTGGACGCACACCACCACAGCCGTAGTACCAAGCCCTGCACCGTAGCACCGAGAAACCAAAAAGCCCACGGGCCTTTTCGATTTTGGTACTGCCACACCCTGCACCGTACTACCAAATCGGCGAAAAGCCCGTGGGCCTTTTGGTCTGATGGGTACATGCCACCAAGTGCCAAGTGCCAACCACCATCTCGAGTTTTAGCCACCTGCCGCGTCCCAATTGTGGCTCTCCATCCATGCGGGCTCGCGATTCCTCACCGGGGCGGACGCGGACCCGCCTGGCTCTCTCCATCTACACGGCCTGCACCACGGTGCCAAGCCTGGCGACCAAGGCGGGATGGGTGAAACCTCCCGGCCGTTCGGAATGGCACGGGGTTGAAAGCTCGCCCCCGACACCATGGGGCCGGGCCGGTCAGGTCGCATACCCTGACTGCGGACTTCGGCACCGGGGGACACCGGCTTGCCGCATCCAATCCCGGATCCCTGGGGCCAGCCTGCCGAGTCAAGTTCACCGAACCAGGCCACGGGGGAACGCACGCATCATTCGTCCCGGAACGACGGCGACGCGGGCAGTTTTCCAAGCCCACGCCTGGCGGGACCGTGCGAAGCAAGCAAGCATGGTTTACGGACAAGTCCGGGGGAAATACCGATTCAGTATTTCCCCTTGGCCTGTCCGCAATACTCCACGGGCCACGGGGGAAGCCGGCTTGACGCTTTCCCACGTCCCGAACCTCTGGGGCCAGCCTGTCGAATCGGAAGTCAGGTTCACCGAACCAACCCACGGGGGCACGCGCTGCTTCTGCCCCAACTCATCAGCGTTGCTTACAAGTTGCCAAGCCCACGTCTGGCTGGCAGGCCCGTGAAGCAGCAAGCATCGGCCCGGCCGAGGCCGACAAGGGTGTATGGATTCGGCACACCCTTTGGCCAAGAGCATGATCGGCGGGCCGGTTGCCACGTGTCGCCGTTTCCCCAAGGGTGAACAGCAACCGTCCCACGACAGATCGGGGGAACGCCAAGGCTCAAGCCGAACACCGCCGCCAACCGTCGCCCTGTTCGCGAGCCCGATTTGAATTGACTGGGACCGGGGCAGGCCGAGAACACCCCGGGGCCACGGTTGCCATCAGTCCCCAGTTCGGGGGCAGGGATCACTTCCCAGAATCGCGGAGGGTTGACCAAACCGTCTTGTCCAGGGTGCTCAGTAGGTAGGAGTGTTGAAACAGGCGAGTCCGAAGTTCTTCGGCCAATCGGCCAGCTGTGTCAAACAGCACAGCGGGGGCCGTTGGAAAGCGGGGGTAGTTCAATAGCCCCACAACGAACCCCGCTTCCTCACCACCGGTGTAGATGTAGGTGGTTGGCGTCACGGTCACGCAAAGGCCGAAGTTGTAACAGAACTCGCGGCAAATTTTCTTTGCTTCATCCACGTCCCCGGCCATGAAAATCTGTACCGAATAGGTTTCGACTTGAATGGTTGTCATGGTAGTTCCATTTTCAGCAGACGACAGAATTATGCTATCCGCAAGGTTGAAATAATAGTTATTCTATGCAACAATGGTTCTTCGGTTCGTAGCTCATCAGAGCAAGTTCCCCCACCAAACCTGAGAGGATTTATTCTATGGGAGTTCCAACCTCTGCGACCAAAGACAGTTCCTGCCAGGTGACCGGCTTGGCCGCGTTGCCCCAAGCCAAGCGAAAAGTTGCAGCCGCTCTCAACGCCTTGCTTCGTAAGCGTGTGCAGGACCAACGGCAAAGCAAAAGGAAATGGCGTAAAGCCGACGCCGCTTGAGCCAGTCACCATTCGCCTGACCATGCAATCAACATCTACCACTTCGATCTACCAACCAAAGGAGCAATCTATGTCATCCGCAATTATCCGTGTCTTCGGCCAGGCAACAGTTCCCTACCACCATCACAAGGCCAAGAATGGCGGACTCGCCTTCGTCGGTGCTGATCTACTCCGCGTGGTGGAGGCTTTGCGGGATAACGCCCGCCGCCTGGCAGACTTGATCGGCTTGCCCTCCCTGCCGATTACCAACCACGAGGTTCAATTGGTTTTCTCCAGTTGGATTACGACCTACTTGGCTGCCGACAAAGCCAAGGCTGCGGACCACCTGTATGCTGTGGACATGGACCGGAAGGACGGCGACTATTTTGGGCACGCAGAAGTTGGCGGGAACGTGACGGTCAAGCTGTTGCGGCTGAACCTCAAATGGTATACAGCTAGCCAGTTCCAGGCGCTTGTTGACGCTGACCGGGCCAGGATCAACCTTCACCCGGAAGAGGCTGCGGAAGTGCAACCGGATTGCGTTGGCTCACTGTGATTCCTCAACTCTGACCGTCCCAAATATCGCTGGCGACGAACGAATAGAACGGGGGCTGCCACCAACCACGGCGGTCCCCCGTTTCGCGTTCGCTTCCGTGGCCCGGCCACGGTTGTCGCCGGTTGCCGGCCAGCATGAGCGGAAAAGGCGAGCTACACTTGACGAAGTTGGGAACCGTTTTCCTTTCCTCACGCTGGAGAGGCTCGTGAACGACATACAAGCTCTTAAGGAACGGCTACCGCACCTGGAGCCGCTGCCTATCATCAAGCCGGTTGGGGGCGAGACGGATTTTTTCGTGAAGCACTTCAGGCCAGTCCGCCCGTACCTCCCGCATCTTGGTTGGGTTCTGCTACTGGTGGCAGTGTCAATTATTTTCTTCATGTGGAAGGATGCTCAGGAAAAGGAATTGCGATTGCACGAATTCCAGTACGGCTATACAAGCATTGGGGCCACCTTCGGAAAAAGATTGTTGTGGTTAAGCGATGACAGAAAATCAGGCCGCTTCGTTCTGTACAAGTTCACGGAAGGGAGACTGTACGAATTTCGCTGCGATTATTCCCCACATCATTTTTCAGTAACCGCCACGTTTTGCCCACACTTGCAAGCGTCAGAAAGCCGATTCAAGGACTACGATTCCAGGCGGGAAATGAGTATCGACTTCGCCACCGGAGTCAAGAGCATACCACTGATTGCCAGGGACTTTCCCCCCAGTGACATTGAGTTCGTTATGGGGCATGCTCAGTATCTCAACGATTTCCACCTGCGTTCTCGGGCCAAGTATTGACATCACCCCAGGAGCAACAACAAAAACCTGTTGTCAACCCCTGGGGCTTTTTAATGACCGGAAATTCTCAAGCCGCAAACGTGTAGTACGCGGGGGGGCCATTGAACTGGGCGGCCCACTGCTTCAGGTCCGTGTTATTGATCGGATCGTCTGGAATAACAGGCCAGTCTGAGCAATCCACCAGATAGAAAATTGGTGCCGCGTTGACCGTCCAGTCCGGTCCAGTTCCAGAGAACAATACCTTCAGAACGTCACCGACCTGAAGGCGTACCTGTTGGGCGGCACCCATGATGATGGCCATTTCCGATTCCCAGTACGCTCCAGCCCAAGCGGCCATTTCACCTGGAACAAGCTCACTCTCAGAGGCAGGATTTTTTGCAACGAAGAGGGTGCCAAAGGCTCCCTCGCCCTGGGTAATGGCTACCGATATGGACACAAGGTAATTTCCATCCTTCTTGATTAAAAAGGTTGACCCGGAAACAACTTCCAAATCATCCCTTACCGCCATTTCCAATCGGATTTTGCTGGTTCCTGAATTCTGCTGTGGGACCAGGTTGGTGATTACTGCTCTGTCCACACGTCCTCGCCTTCTTCCACCTGTTGGTGGACTCTGGGGTTAAATACCTTCGTAGCTTCAAACACTTCCGAATCAAACACGTCGATCAATCTTCAAGTCTTCAAGTCTTCACCACCCTGGCCCTGTTGTCGGCTGGCACGTAAGACTGGGCATCTTCCATGCGTTCGCCACTTCGTCACGAATCACCTTTATTGTTGCAATAATCGTCGAAGTATGTCCGCCAGCCCATTGGCTTGAATGGCTTGGCCGGTATTCCCAGTGCTGCCGGTTGGGGTGAACATATTCCGAACAAAAGGAACACCGGCGGCGGCCCAGTCTTCGAGCGCTTCCAATCATTCCAGAATTCGTAAATGGTATCATCAAGGGGTTTTGCGTCCCAACCTGATCCTCAGGACGGCTGGCATTGGTGGCGTTTACTGCGGCTCGGAGCCGTGCACGGGCGAGGGCGTCCGGATGCTGGCTACCAATCATGTCCCATGTGTTCCACCAATTATCCATACGAGCGCTTCCAAACCGATCTGATCGAGCGGCGTAACGCATCAATTCTTGAGGAGTGATTCCCCGAGTGCCAAGGCCCTCATTGATGTAATCAGAGATCGCGGAATTTACCCTGTCGCCACTCAAGCCACTCAGCCCACCGGTGCCAAAATTGCCAGAGACGCCATTCCAAATAGTCTCCGGAGTACGTTGGATTTCGGGAATCGGAGCAACCTGGCCACGATTGGTAGTTGTTGCGGTTGGGCCGTGACGCGGAATTTGAATGCCAAACCACGGGAAGCCATCAGGCATCGTTATCATTTCTTGGGGGCCGGTGCCTCCTTGTGGGACCGCTGCCCTGGTGGGGTCTTGATTGAGAAGATTGTTGATAGCTACCACCGGCGGCTGATTGGTGGTAGGACTGTTGGCCATGCCCAGGAGCCGCATTTGAGCAGCCATCGTTTCCGGAGTTACAGGCCGGTTCTGAGCGGTGCTGTTGTTAAGCCACGCGATCAACGCCTGCGTGTTCTGGGTCCGCGGATCGAGCACATTCAGATGTTGCTCTGTCAGTCTGCGTTCGGCATTTGCCGCCAGCCCGATGGAGCCGGGAAGCCCAGGCAGCCCCAACGCCTGAAGCTGCCTCAAGCCAAGGTCGCCAGTCTGATTGCGAACTTGGCCGGTTCCCTGGAGTGCCTGGATCCACATCTGCATGGCCTGTTGACGAGCTTCGGGCGGCTCAACCACCTGGCTGTTGGGTCCATATTGGAGCCAGCGAGCCATGTCCGCGAGATTGATGTCAGCCGGATTCAATTGCTGACCGTTCCTGCCACCCATCGCCTGGCCAAACTCGTAGGGCGACATGCTGCCAGGGGCACCCCATTGCCCTGAACCACTTCTTTGAACCTGTGGGGCTTGCTGGGGCCGTGTCTGCTGGAACGGTTGCTGTACCAGATTCGGGCCGCCCTGTGCCTGGCCGCTAATGGCCTGCGGAATGGGGCCGGACATCAGCGGGTTTGCTGATGGCATCGGCACTGGCGGCGTGGTCAAGGCGGTCACCGAAGGCAGTTGAGCCCCGCCGCTGTTGTCCCAGGACGCCGGCATGGGCACGGTCTGCGGAGCTTGGCCGCCACCGTCCGCGATTCGTGCCGCGTTGCCTGCAGTACTGCCAGCAGGCCAGCCAAATAGTCCTGGGACAAGCTGGGTGCCGGCAGCGTCTGGACCGATCTGTTCTGGCCACTGGCCGGCTGCTGCGGGACAGGTTGACTCTGGGGCCCCTGTAACGTCACCTGGGGCATGGGCATGGGCACAGCCTGGTTGCTGACCGGCCCCTGCTGCTGGGCAGTGGGCATCGGGCCAGACATCTCCGGGGATTCGGGGATGGCATGGGGAACGAGCCTTGACCACTGGCCGGCTGCTGCTGTTGCTGAGGCAATGGCATTGGTCCGGCGAGTTGGGAGTTGATCGGCGGCATGGGGAGCCGGCCGTCTCGGTTCTGTCCCTGCCGCGGCCGTCGCTCCTGGCGTTGGTCGCCGGCGGCATCGTCGAGGGCCTGGTTGAAACGGGCACGCTGCTCAGGCGACATCTGCAACAAGTAGGCCGGGGCTTCGGGCATTTCCAAATCGAGTGCCATAGCAAAATCTCCTTCGTAGAACGAATTGGTTCTCTGATCCGCGTCAATGTCCAGGCGATCATGCGGTGTTAACTGGTGGCCTATAACCACCGGCCGGAACTTCTTCAACAACGGTCGCTCTCAGGCCGTAAAAACGGAGGGCCATCTTGAGGAACTTCCTGAGTAACACAACCGGGGGTATCGTACTGCTCTTTTCGATGCGAAGGGTTACTCGGTAAACCGGCTTCTCGTTCATGATCTACCACCCTTCCTGACAGAATTCACTTGGTTGCACAGGAGCACAACAATGGTCCGCACCATCTTCACCGCGACAACCGGGGAGAGCCCGTCGAATTTTCAGTACACCAATTGGTACGCCTGGGAAGAGGATCGGACGGCGGGCCCATCGGCCACGCGGTCAAACCCAATCAATGTCCGCAGGCGGGCTCTCAAGCCGCTGGGAGCGTACCAGGTGGCCATTGTGCAGAACGGGGCATGTCCTGGTGGTATGCCCGGGCTTCAGCCAGCAACTCCTTAGCTTGGGCTCAAGGTTGACCAGCAACGCCCAGGAAGGCCCACGAGCGGCACGCCTGGCAATCCGGCTTAGTGGCACAGTGAACACGTCATCGGGCACAACGACTCCCCCCGCGGTGAGCCCGTGTTCGTGGTTGAACTTTCTCAACGCCCGTTCGGATCATGTAGCGGTTCTCCTTTACGTGGCAGCCTTGGCCGCCTGGGCAGCCTGGGCAGCCTTGGCCGCCTTCAACGGGGCGTCCCGGCGGGCCTGGGCTTGCAGCAAGCTTCGCTTCATCTCTTCCAGGGGTTCCTTCAAGCGCTGCTTCGTCCTGTTCGGGCGGCCACGGGCAAACGAATGGCTTTCGGTTGCCGTAGACGGAATCAAACAAATCGTCATCGTGAGATACGATGTCGTACTCCAAATCAAAGTAGAGGCAGCCCGTCTTGAAGCTGGGGCTTTCTGGGTTGAAGCCGAGTTCCAATAGCTCCTTGTGGGAAAAACCTTTCACCCACTGGCCACGTTCCAAACTGGCTTGGTCGGGAAAACTCTTGTAGTAGCTAATCTCCTCACGGTGCCACAACCCCAGCACAGGATGCAAGCGATGCCCACACACGTACTCTTCCCCGTCATCCGCGTATAACCAAACATCGGCAACCACCATGCGTACAGCCGGGGTTACTGTGCTGGAATTTCGCACCAGCGTTCTCTTGACTTTCAACTTCTTGGCCTTCTCGGTCATGATTGCCCCTGTGCCTTTCCAATTGGCGGTTGATGAAACTTTCTTGGCGGCTTTTCGCATCGTAGAGCTTACGCTTGCGACCGCCGCTTGCATGTGTCTTCGAGGTTTCCCCCTCTTTCAGAGGGGGGAGAGGCCTTACAACACAAGCAGCTTGCCGCGTTTGTCGGAACATCTTTCGACAAACGCGACAAACGCGACAAACGCTGATTTTTGCTGGCTTTTCGCATCGTAGAGCTTACGCTTGCGAAAACCCCGGAACATGCAGTCTTGGGCAACCCAGGAACATGTTCCGACAAACGCGACAAACGCTGATTTTTCCAGGGTTTCTGTGTCGTAGAGCTTACGTTCGCAGACCCTGAAAAAAGCTAATCTTCCCTGACGCGGCGGACGCCTTCCGCCTCCTTGAAGGCCCGGTTGCCGATCCCTACCTGCACTGTGAGGCTCTCGACAATCCCTTCGCGTCTCAGGCGTGCCAACGTCTTGGCTGCCCGATCCCTCGACAGGTCGGCTTCGGTCAGAACTTTGTTCAGGGTGGCTCCCTGGCCATCTTTGTCGAGCCCGTCAAGCGCTTGAAGGAACTTCGTTTCTTCCTGCCGCTGCTTATCCGTCCTGGCCGATGCCTTCTGGTCATTGGTTTCCTGCCGTTGCTCCGTGGAGGTTGTTACCGCGACATCCCATTTTCTTCCGGAGAAATCGTCGCCCAGTTCGCCTTCCTCAACATCCACAGCCCACAAGCCGCTCTGTCCACAGGAACCGCCCGCGTTGAGCCACAGCTTGTGGCTGCCGGTCCCGGGAACGAACGCCTCCCGGCGGCTCACCAGGAGCCATTGCCGGGCGAACTCGGCAATCCCCGCGAAGGCTAGATCGTCCAGGTCAATCGGGTTGCCATCCCGGCCGCCGCCCTTGCGGCTGTGGTGGATCAAGGCCGGGGTCGCCCCTGCATCCAGGCACGCTTGGGCAACGCTCAGAAGCAGCGGTCCAACTTCGTACAAGTTTTCCGAGCGTGCCGAGTGCTGGCCACCGCCGGCCAGCAACGCCAGATACAAAGGATCAATAAAACAGACCTCGATACCGTCCCTCTGAAGGCCGTCACGCAACGCCGCCACGTCGGCAGGGTTGCTCAGTTGGGGCAAGCGGTTGTAAACCTTCAGCCGGCCATTGAGGCTTTCCGGATCGACACCCTTTGCGGTGCATATTCTTCGTGCCGTTTCCTGGAGTGCCCAGTAACCAGATTCACCTGAGATAATTCCCACCCTGAGTTGGCGGTAAATCTCGAACTTTCCAAGGAAGGGCACCGCCAGTGTCATAGAAATTGCCAGGTCCATCAGAAACGAGGTCTTGAGGGATTTCTTCGGGCCGCCAATCACCAGAGCCTGGCCCTCTACCAGCAACCGCTTGACCAGCCAGGTAGGCCGCCTGGCAGCGAAGAATTCGGTTGCGTCCAGCGGCTCCCACTGGAAGCCTGTGGTGGCCTTGGTTTGGGTCAGGGGCGGCAGTTTTGGCTTCAGGGCAGCCAAGAACCGCTCGCCCAGTTCGTGCAGGGCGTCGGCACATGTCAGGTCCGGGGCCTGGGCCTGGAACCAGGCACGGGCATCCTTGGCCCGGTCAGGCGACAAGGCCCTATACACCGGCCGGCCAGCTTCTCCGCCAGTTCGGTGGCGGTCTTGTCGGCTCCTTCCAGACCGGGCCACCTGCCATCGTCCTTGGGGTCGAAGTCACCGAGGACAATAATCCGCCGATCTTCGGGAAGGTTGTACAGCAACTCGGCCAGGTGAGAAACGCCGAGCACGTTGTTGGGCCGGCCGATGACGGATAGACCCATTGCCTCGCACGCCAGCGCCTCCGGTTACCCCTTCCACCAAAAGAACATCCCCATTTTGTTCCTGCCATCCGTCTGGGATAGTCAACCCGCGGCTGCTGCCGGGGTATGCTTTCTTCGTGTTGTCCAGATAGCGGCAGGTTATCCCAATTGTGCTACCAGCGGGGTCTTCTTCACCAAATGTCCAGCAGGGGCCGAGTGATTGGCCGGTGTCGAAATCATTGTGCGGCCCTTCTTGCAAGTACCCGACCGGAACAGACCCCAAGCAATTTTCCGGCAAGCCCAGTGTCGCGGCCAACTCGGCACGAAGTGCTGGAGTCAGGTTCTTGGTACTTTGCTGCATCCGCTCCTGAATGTCGATTTGCGGTTTATTTCCGTTTTGGTTGCCCGGGCTCTTCTTCAGTTCCGGGTCACCCTCAACTCGGTAAAGGCTAACCTGTTCATCTTTCCGCGACTTGCCCAGGAAAACGTAGCCAGGCTGATGGTTGGTGAGGCGGCTGCACATGCGAAGCCCATAGGGGCCGAACGGGTATTCGCGAGAACATCTGTTCGTACCGCCACATACACCGCATGGGTGGGCTTTGCTGACCGCTTTGGGATCGGCCTGGATGGCTGTCAAAGTCGCACCACTCCTTCCAAAAAAGGCGGTGGGGACTTGCTAAAACTGATTCCGTCGCTCATAATGTTACATCTCCATCGTTTACCACCGGCCAGCTGGGTCACCACAAACCAGCTGGCCGGGCCTATTGAATCTCCTCAATCCGGGTAGTAATCAATTTCCTCTTTGGCCCTCCGTCGCCTGGGTGCAGGATTGACAGGAGGTCCGCCCTGCCTTCGCCGCTCAAACTCAGCCAATGCTTCCGGTAGAATGACCCATTTGGGCCGGCCACAAGTCACAGAAGCGGTGTTGACCGCCCTTAATTCGCCGCTGTCGATCCAGGTGTAAATTTTTGTCGAACTAACGCGAAGCAGTTTCGCAAGTTCGTTTGGTGTCAGGCCGGCGACTGGTTGTGTGGTGGTTGTCAAGCGGCATCCTCCTTCGGTGGCAGGTATCCGCCGCGGCGAAGGGCATCTTCAACCTGGGGCAAGTCTGAAACTTTGATGACTCGGTAAGAACCAATTCGCATGGCCGGCGGCAACAAGCCCCTTAAAAACAACCTGCGAATTACCCAGAGGTCGAAGCCAAAATGTTTGGCCACGGGTCCGAGCGTCCAATAAGAATCGTCCGTCTTTTCCGCACCGAGTTCCTTTGCGAGTTCCGCAATGAGTGTCGTCGTCATCTCTGAAAACTCCTGTAGATACGTAATGGGGAACAGTTACGTTACTTGGTTATAGTACCTGCGGAACTATCTCCGGAATGGTTATCCTTGCTGTTTCCTTGCGATTTTCACGGTCTTATGGCGTTGTAACTGGAAAAGCATAACTGTTTCTTCAGAAAGTTAAGTAACTGCCCAAACTCAACACTTGATATAGATTGCAGTTTGTGAGAGCGAATAGTAATTAGCCAGAGATAGGCAGAGAGGTGGGCTGGTTGAGTCTTGGCAGGAACTGGAAAATTGAAGTGAAGGCCAAGGCGAGCGAAGGTGTCACGCGGTCCGGGCCGCCAGGTGGAGTTGATCTTGTCGGGCTCGCCATCAGCACGTTGACGCGGCGGTCCCCGGTGTCCTGGAAAGCCAGGGCCGCTCAGCCCTGGCGTTTCCTCTCGGCGGCTATATTGTCCATCTCCTTGGTTACGATCATACGAATGAAGGCGGAGCGTTCAGGCCGATCCGGGCCGCCTCCTGATCGACGCGATCAATCCACGCTTGAGCAGCCCTGAGTTCTATTTTACCCATTGCAGGTGCGGCTTTAGCGGATTCGGACGGCTTCTTCTTCTTGGCCACGTCGCATACTCCCACCTTGTTGACCTTCACCAATCGCCATCAGGCGGATTGTACCCGGCCTGTCCTGCCAGGTACAGGTAAAACGCTTGGCGAAGCAAAAGGAAACCACCGGGTTTTGTGTCTTGTTTGTCATGACATTTTATGTACAATGTCCGGTCGGTCGATACATTTTTCGGAAGTCTCATTGAAAGGGCTGGCCATGTCCGACAAGTTCAACATCGGTGAGAAGTTGCGAGCGGCTCTGGGAGTGTACACCGGCCCCGGTGGCAACCCAGGCCGGCCCAACCTGGCTGCAGAGAACCGGCTGCTTACCATGCTCCCACTCCTGTCTCAGGCCTTGGCGGATGTCCGCAAGGTTCACGACGCGGCCACGACAGACGGCAATGAATGTGAGTGCGATCTGTGTCACGCTCTCCGGGGGGCCGTGTACAACACGGGAATCTCTCAAGAGGCCATCGCTGGCTTGCTCCAGCCCCTCCCTTCCCAGGTCCAGGAGACGATGGACCGTGGCGAGGATCGGCAGCAGGAGCCAGCCTTGACCACCAGCCGCGTTCCGCCGCTCCGCCCAGGGGGGAAAATCTTCGTGACCAAGCCAATGGGGCCGCTGTTGGTGGCGATCCATCATTTCATCACCGAGGTCGAAATGAGCCAAGGCCCCTGTCACGTCAGCGTACTGGTTGTCCCGCCGGGCCAAGATGAGTTTCGCTTCACCGGCGGCCGGACTGAAGTGCTTGCTCATCACCTGGCCGATAACCTTCCTGGGATCGTTCCGCTGGAAGACGACGACGTGGAAAACGAGCCGTGCGACCGATGCGAACGGCGTGCTCAGACGGCCGGTTATGAAGCGATGCTGTGGGCTCTGCGGAATGTGAACTACTTGAACAGCCTGGACGCGGCCAACCCCGACCCGGCGGTAGACGATCAATCCGTTGATAAACCTATAGCCGTTGGCAAACCTACCGGTTGAGAGCAGTTGGTTTTGTGGGAGGAATCCGTGTTGGGTTCCTCCCAGTGACCATCGCCATCAGCGGCGGGCCGCCAGCATCGTGCCGACCTTCCCGTTGACCGATGCGATTGCGTGCGGTGCCGTGTGAAGGTGGCGGATATGACCATTGAAGGTCTGGCGGATAGCAAGTCGGAAAAATCAATCTCCCTTGCCGTCTTCGCCAAGTTCGCTTCCAAGGAAGCGGATTGCAAGCGTGCCGCCTTGATCCTTTCGACGCCAGAAATCAGTGTGAACCTGAACGGTTTCAGCCCATCCGATCTCCGTGAACTTGCAAGATTTTTGATGGCGGTAGCTCGCAAGGTGGAATGGCCGCTCGGATTATAGTGGTCGAAGCCGTGCCGCTGACTTTGCTCCGCTGCCTGGTCCGGCATCATGGAGTTCGGCTGGTGTTCTGCGAGGGCCTGCCACGTGGCCGGGTTCAAGGTGAAGGAGTTGCGGGCGGCTGGACCGGCGTTACGCCGCCAGGTGGATGAAGTGGAAGGGCTGTTGGAAAGGGCTCCTGTGGGATCCGTGAAAACACCACAAGGCGACTTGCGGTCAAGGAAGATGTCCTGACTCTGCTGGCTCAACATCGACTGGACGTACTGGAGATGGGGACCGCCGTGGTCTGCTCATGGCCGGCGAGATTGACGACGTGCTATCCCTGGATGACGAGGGGCTTCTTGACGCGGCCAATCCGCTCCAGGGCGGTCGGTTGCGTTTTGATCCGGCGAAGGAAGGCCCGGCAGGAAGGCTTGGTGAAGGCCGTGATGGGCCGTGGCAAGTTCGGTCTGGTCATCCTGGGAGGCTCGCCCAGATCGTGCGAGACCGTGGGCGTAACCTGCGAATCCATCCGCGTCACTTCCACCCCGCTACCAGGCCTTGACCAGCCCGAGGTAGATGAACTCTTCGGACGGGCCGCCGGTCAACCTGGCTCTCCGTGGAGGGCTCAGCGAACCGCCAGGGTGGCTCCAGGTGAGCAAGCTGCCGGGCCGCCGTGGACAAGCCCAGCAGAAGCCAGGCATTATCTGGATATAAAGGGTGGCATAATGTATCTTTCTACAACCGTTCTACAACCGCAGGCAGTGTTTCCCAGTGGTAAATGGGGTTGTAGGAAATGAAAAAACCCCGTTTTTTCCTGGGTTTTCTTGTGTCTGGTCGTTTTACGAAAGCATTGCTCTACCGCTGAGCTAAGTCGGCTAAAGTGTTACTCTGTAAGCATTTTCGTCAATTCATTCCAACTTGCCTACTTGCCCTGCCACCCGTTTCCCTGGGGAAAGTGGCCAACTGTGGAAACGGCTGGTCCGGAACACAACAGCACAGATTGAGGAGTCTGGTGCCCTGTCCGAGGTTCATTCTACCTCACCCACCGCCAACGGCAAGCCCTGCAAGAAACCGCACCCTGGTTGCACCGTCTGTCCACGCAAATCCTGGGCTGGCCAGGGATTAATTCCGACAATTACTTGCGGGGGAGGGGGTGTTTGCAAACAGGGGCGGGTCTCAGGGGGGTATTGCAAACAAAAACAGCAATCCCAGAGGGCGCTCCTCCCCCAGCACTGCGACCGCCTTTCCCTGTGGCCCCTGTCAATTCGAGCGCATCCCATACCTTCTGAACGGGAACCCTGTAAAACGGTGGGCAGCCACACAAACTCCGGGATCCGTATGAACTTCTCCAACCGCTGGGTGCAGCTCGTCGCCGGGATTACGGGGATGGTCGCCGTCGCCAATTTTCAATATTCCTGGACGCTGTTTGTTTTGCCCCTGCACCATCACCAGGGCTGGGAGGAAAAGGAGATTCAATACGCCCTGTATCTCTTCTTCATTCCGGCCCAAACCTGGCTGGTGCCCCTGGAAGGATATTTGGCGGAGCGCTTCGGGCCGCGGAAACTCCTGATGAGCGGTGGCATCCTGGCCAGTTTGGGTTGGCTGCTCAATGCCGCTACCTCCTCGCTCGCCGTGCTGTATGCGGCCCAGGTGTTGGCGGGCTGCGGCTCGGGCATCGTCTACAGCATCAGCATGGGCAGCGCCTTGAAATGGTTCCCGGATCGGCGCGGCCTGGCGGCGGGTCTGACGGCCGCGGCCTTCGGAGCCGGGGCGGCGGCCACGGTTCGGCCGGTGCGCTGGACTATCCTACACCACGGTTACGAACAGGCGTTTTTGTGGTTCGGCCTGGGGCAGGGCCTGGTGATTGTTCTCGCGGCCCTGGTCATGCGTTTTCCCCGACCGGGTGAAGTGCCGGCTCCCACCCAATCCAAAGTCTTGCAGTCGGGCCGCGATTACGCTCCGGGAGAAATGCTGCGGCTCGCCGAGTTTCTGGCTCCTCTATTTCATGATGACGCTGGGAGCGATCCCCGGCCTGTTGATGCTGGGCTACATCGCGCCGATTGCCGGAGATTTCAAGGTGGCGGAGATGCCCGTTACTTTTTTGTGGATCAGCTCGGCCGCCTTACCCTTGGCCCTGGAACTGGATCGCATCATGGGCGGCCTGACCCGGCCGGTATTCGGTTGGATTTCCGACCACATCGGTCGGGAAATCGCCATTTTTCTGGCTTTTGCCTTGGAAGGCTTCGCGCTGTTCTTGCTCATCCACTTCGCTCACGACCCGCTGCTGTTCGTCCTCATGTCCGGATTAGCCTTTTTCGGCTGGGGGGCGGTCTTCAGTCTCTTCCCAGCGGTAAGCGGCGACATGTTCGGACGCAAGTTCGCCACCACCAATTACAGTTGGCTTTATACCGCCAAGGGAGCTTCCTCCTTGCTGGTCGCTCTCTGTGTCCAGTTGCGTTCGCAGACCGGCAGTTGGGTTCCCGTCTTCGCCGTCATGATCGCCGCCGACGGCCTGGCCGCTGTGCTGGCGCTGGTGGTGCTGCGGCCCTTGCGAGCGCGACTGGCAAAACGGGAGTGAGTGGTATCGTTGGTGAGTGGTGAGTGGTGAGTGGTGAGTGGTGAGTGGTGAGAGAAGCGCTAAGCCGCAAGCGGCAGAAAGACCGACCACTCACCACTCACCACTCACCACTCACCACTCACCACTCACCACTCACCACTCACCAACGATACCACTCACTTCTTTTCCCCACGCAACTCCTGCTTGATTTCCTTGACCTCCTCCTTGACCTCGCGGATGTCCTGCTTGACTTCCTCCAGGAGTTCCTTCGTCTCGCTGGCCAGGGCCACATTCCGCCGGGCCAGGTCTTCGGTTTGGATCGCCAGTTGTCTCACTTCATGGAGCATGGTCAAAAGCCTTTCTATCTCGGCAGGGTCGGCGGGTTTGGTTAACCGATAATCGAAGCCCGCTTCCTGTGCCCGCTGCGCATGGGCGCTGTCCGAATACGCCGTCAGCGCTACCAGTTTCGCCCCTTGCAAACCGGGATGCTGTCGAATCAGGCGGGCGAGCGCATAACCGTCCATCCGTGGCAGCCCAATGTCCAATACCAGACAATCCGGCTGATATGTTTGGGCCACCTCCCACCCGGCCAGCCCATCGTAGGCCACCCGGTAGTCGTATCCCCACATCCGAATCAAGACTGCCAGGCTATTAGCGGCGTCCCGGTTGTCATCGACCACCAAAACACGAAAAACCTGCTCTGGCTGCCTTCCGGTTTCCGGGTTGGCCGTCATTGTCTCCGATCCTATGTGTAATTTTGTCACCTGAAGGTGAGGGACTGCTTTTTCAATTGCCGGCAAATGACATGCAAGAATGGTGCCACAATGGGGTAGGCGGCGCAAAAAAAAATGTCCCGCTGTTGACTCCCCCGGCGTCGCCCAGTCACCGAGAAAACCAAACAGCGAGACCTTCTCGTTGTAGCAGAATAGGCAGACTCGGCAAGAAGATTTTTCCCAAGAAACGAAAATTTTTTACAAAGTGCGGCGGCCACCCATTCGTTTACGTTTCGCGCAAGCACCTTCTCTCCAACAACCGCTGTTCTCCCCGCGAAACGTAAACAGGTCGGTTGCGCCGTTTGTGCCGGCCAGCGCGATCGAACCAGTACCTTTCGCCGCCCACCGCGCCGTTTTCCCGAACTCGGGTTCGGGCGGCGGCGGCAGTCTGGTAAAGTGGGCGAGAGAATAGCGGTTGTTCCCCGGTTGAGGGCGGTTCGATGTGTGGTATCGCGGGCATAATGGATCTGGCGGGCGGGCGGACGGTGCCGGGTGGCGTGCTCCAGGCGATGGCCGACAGCATCCTCCACCGCGGTCCCGATGAGGATGGCTACTATCATGCCCCCGGTGTTGCCCTCGCCAATCGACGGCTTAGTATCGTCGGCTTGGCGGACGGCCGGCAACCGCTGTTCAACGAGGATCGCAGCGTCGCGGTCGTCTTCAACGGCGAATTGTTCGACTATCCCGAGCAACGCCAGTTGCTGGAGGGTCGTGGCCATCGCTTCATCACCCATTGCGACACCGAACTGTTGCCGCATTTGTACGAGGATCACGGCCCGGCCCTGTTCGAGGGGCTGCGCGGCCAGTTCGCCGTCGCCCTCTGGGACAAGCGCCGGCAACAACTTTTGCTGGGCCGCGATCGCTTTGGCATCTGTCCGCTGTACTGGACGTGCCAGGGCGACTGGCTGTTGTTCGGTTCCGAAATCCGCGCCTTGCTGGCTCCGGGTATGGTGGACGCTCGCCCCGACTTGCGCGGCATCAATCACCTGTTCACGTTCATGGCGCAGCCGGACCGCACACCTGTTTCCAGGGCATTCACTGCTGCCGCCCGGCCACTTTTTGCGTGTGCAGCGTCCCCATCCCGACGCCCCGGCCCAATTGAGCGAACACACCTACTGGCAAATCGACTTCCCTGATCGCGGCACCGAGTTGCCCGAACGCGATGAACGGCGGCTCGTCGATGGTTTTGAGAAAGTCATGCTCCGCTCGGTGGAGCGGCGTTGCGCCGACCTCGCGGCGGCGGCAGCCACCCGCGCGATCCGAAAATTTCGGCGCGATTTCACTGAACAATTTCTGCGTGATCGCGGGAAGCATGATGTAGGAGGCGGCCTGCCTGCGCGACTGAAGCGTATCGCGTTTGCCAAGGGTAATAATCTTCTCCGCCACGGGACGCGCGGCCTTGGCCCGAGTCAACGTAGTTGTGATGGCGCCGTGTTCGAACAGATTGGTGACAAGGCTGCGCAAAGTTGCGCGGCGATGGGACGGGTTCCGCCCGAGCTTCGATCCTGACTTGAGATGTCGCATGGTTTACCGGGTCTCGCGCCGCGATTACAGGCCGAGATTTTCCTCCGAAGGAGCCATGGTGGTCTGGCTTGGGAGCGGCGGCCAGATGATGCGTCCGTGCTCGTCGAATTTCATGCCCAGCGCGAGGCCCATCTTCACCAGTATATCTTTGATCTCGTTGAGCGATTTGCGGCCGAAGTTTTTTGTCTTGAGCATTTCGTTCTCGCTCTTCTGCACGAGCTCGCGAATGGTCTGAATGTTGGCGTTCTTCAAGCAATTGTAGGAGCGTACCGAAAGCTCCAACTCTTCGACGGAGCGGTCCAGATGCTCGAGACGCGGATCGTGCGCGGTGTCCGGCAACGGTTCAGCTGTCCACCGGCTCTTCAAAGTTGATGAAGATGCTCATGTGGTCTTTGACGAGCTTGGCGGCGAGACCGATGGAATCCTGCGGGGTGATCGCGCCGTTGGTCCACACTTCGATCATCAACTTTTCGTAATCGGTCATCTGGCCGAGACGAGCGGCTTCCACGGAATAATTCACCTTGCGCACCGGCGAATGAACGCTGTCCACCGGAATGTAGCCGATGGGCAGGTCTTCGTCGTAGTTGCGGTCGGCAGCCACGTAGCCGCGGCCGTTCTTGACGCGCATTTCGATCTGCAGACGGCCACCTTCGCTGACGGTGGCGATATATACGGTCTTGTCGAGTACCGCGAAATCGGCGTCTTCTTCGATTTGCGCGGAAGTGACCGGACCGGGATGCTCGAAATTTAGAAAAATGGTCTTGGGCAGGTCGGTGTTGAGCTTAATGGGCACCTGCTTCAAGTTGAGTATGATATCGGTGGCGTCTTCAACTACGCCCGCGATCGAGGAAAATTCGTGCAGTACGCCCTCGATTTTGACCGCAGTGATGGCCGCGCCTTCGATAGAACTCAGCAGGGCGCGACGGAGCGCGTTTCCTACCGTGGTGCCCCAACCGCGCTCAAACGGCTGCGCGGAGAATCGCCCGTATTTTTCGGTCAGTGATTCCAGTTCAGAGGCTAGCCGCTTTGGTTTCTGAAAGCCCTTCCACATCGTGTTCCTTCCTTCCGGGGCTATCGCAGGCCCCAATACTGTTTGATGACAATAGCTATCTAAACGTCACCGAAGCTGCTGGCCGGCCTTCTGCGGCCGGGACGGAAATTACTTCGAATAAAGCTCGACGATCAGCTGTTCGGTGAATGGCGGTGTCTGCACGTCTTCGCGCTTGGGCAAAGCCACGACCTTAGCCTTGAAGGCTTCGCGGTCCTGCTCGAGCCAGGGAACGGCGCTCTGGGATTGCGCGACGTTACGAGCCTCGAGAATCATGGCGTTGTCGTGCATCCGTTCCTTGATGGCGATCTCCTCGCCCACATTGACGAGGTAGGAAGGAATGTTGACCTTCTTGCCCGTGACGCGGACATGACCGTGCAGCACCAGTTGCCGTGCCTGCGCACGAGATGACGCCAAGCCGGCGCGCCATAAAACGTTGTCCAAGCGGCGCTCCAGCATGATGATCAGATTTTCGCCGCTGGGTCCCTTCATGCGCGTGGCCCGTTCGAAATAGCAAACGGAACTGGCGCTCCAGAAGGCCGTAGGTACGCTTCATCTTCTGCTTTTCGCGCAACTGCAAGCCGTAGCCGGCGACTTTCGGGCGCCGTGACTGGCCGTGCTGTCCCGGAACGAAGTTGCGCTTTTCGATGGCGCACTTTTCCGTGAAACAACGCAGGCCCTTTAAAAATAGTTTCTGCCCTTCCCGGCGGCACAGGCGGCAGACTGCTTCTCTATGTCTTGCCAACTTCTATCTCCCTTCCCAAAAACTTCTTTGCAGGCCAGGCATTTTTGTCTGGCGCTGAAATTCCATAAATCCTTGCGTCATACCCGGCGGCGCTTCGGCGGACGGCAGCCGTTGTGCGGAATCGGCGTGATGTCGCGAATCAACACGATGTGCAATCCAGCAGCAGCCAGCGCACGGACGGCGGATTCACGGCCGGAACCAGGGCCCTGAACACGAACTTCAACGCTCTTCATACCGTACTGGTCGCGAGCGACCCCGCAGCAGCCAGCGAAGCCTGTTGCGCGGCGTAAGGCGTGCCCTTGCGCGAGCCTTTGAAGCCGATAGCTCCCGCGGATGACCAGCACACCACTCGGCCATCCTGATCGGCGATGGTGATCTGCGTGTTGTTAAAGGACGCAGCCACATGCACGACACCGTGCGGAATGATGCGGCGTTCGCGCTTCTTCTTGAATTCCTTCTTGCGCTTGGTTGCCGCCGCCGGTTTACCGCCCGGTGCGACGTCCGGCTGTGCGTTTTTTTGCTGCTCTTTTGCCACGGGTTGCTCCGTTTCTTTTGACCTTTAATTCCTGGTCCCGATAACTTGTCAGCGTTAGCCCTTCTTGCCGGTAACTTTCTTCTTGGCTGCCACCGCGCCGCGACGCGGACCCTTACGGGTGCGTGCATTGGTATGCGTGCGCTGGCCACGGACCGGCAAATTGCGCCGGTGGCGAACTCCGCGATACGCCTGAATTTCGATCAGCCGGCGAATATTCATCTGGATCTCTTTGCGGAGATCGCCTTCGACGCGGCCTTCCTTTTCAATTTCCTGGCGCAGACGATTGGTTTCGTCCTCGGTAAGATCGCGGATTTTTTTATTAAAATCCACGCCGGCTTGATTGGCGAGCTTGCGCGCGCGCTCCTGCCCGATACCGTAGATCGCAGTGAGGCCGACCCACAGACGTTTCTGCGGCGGAAGATCGATACCTGCAATACGTGCCATACGTTCTCCTTATTCCCTTAGCCCTGGCGCTGCTTGTGTTTCGGATTCTGGCAAATGACGCGCACCACTCCGCGCCGGTGAATCACCTTGCACTTGTCACAAATTGGTTTTACTGACGCTCGTACTTTCATTTTCCCTGTCCTTCTGTGTGCGCTTACTTGTAGCGGTACACGATGCGGCCACGCGTAAGATCGTAAGGCGAAAGCTCCACGGCTACTTTGTCTCCCGCCAGAATGCGAATGAAATTTTTGCGCATCTTGCCGGAAACGTGCGCCAGAACCTGGTGCTTGTTTTCCAGCTCAACGCGAAACATGGCGTTGGGCAGCGGCTCTTTGACCGTGGCCATTACTTCAATGGCGTCTTCCTTGGTGTTGCCGGAATCGCCTTTTTTCTTGTCGTCTTGAACTGGTTTTGCCATACGCTCCTATGATCTCTCGCTACTAAATTCTTCTAAATACTTACCACGACGGGCCGGTCATTTCTTTTGGCCGCGTCAAAATCCATGGACCATTGGCCGTGACTGCCACGGTGTGCTCAAAGTGCGCCGACGCGCTGCCATCCGCGGTTTCGGCCACCCATTCATCGCGCATGCGAACTTCCGGGCCGCCTGCATTTACCATCGGCTCAACGGCTATGACCATCCCCTCTTGCAACCGTGCACCGCGCCCGGCGTCACCGTAATTCGGCAGGTTCGGTTCATCGTGCATCTTGGTACCGATGCCGTGCCCGACAAATTCTCGCACCACCGAATAGCCATTCTGCTCCACCCAACTTTGTACCGCGTGACCAACATCGCCAAGCCTGTTTCCCGCGCGCATTTTATCAATAGCGCGATCCAGCGATTCACGAGTTACGTCCAGCAATTTTTGCAACGCCGGACTAATTTCTCCCACCGGAACCGTGACGGCGGAATCCGCGTAGTAGCCGTCCACTTCCATCCCAAAATCGATGGAAACGATATCGCCCTCGCGCAGCTTACGCTTCGGCGAAGGGATACCGTGCACGATTTCACCGTTCACCGAAGTGCATAGCGAACACGGATAACCCTTGTAGCCCTTAAATGCCGGCTTGCCAGGCTTACCGGCCAGCTTCTGCTCAGCCAGTTTCTCCAGGTCCATAGTCGTGACGCCCGGCTTCACCGCTACGCGCAACGCCTCCAGAACCTCGTGGACGATAAGCCCAGCGCGATGCATTTTTTCCAGTTCTTCCGCGCTGCGTAAATGAATGGCCATCTTGTTTCCGTAACCGTCGGTCCCAGCTTTACTGCGCCTTGCTGACTATCTCCAGAACTCGCTTCGAAACTTGTTCCACGCTCTGAGCCGCATCCACTTCTTCCAGGCGCCCCAGCCGCCGGTAGTACGCTGCCAGCGGCGCGGTCATCTTGGCGTACGCTTCAAGCCGCGGTGCTACGATTTCTTCGCGGTCGTCGGGACGCTGCACCAACTCGCCGCCATCGGCATCACAAATTCCCGGCACCTTCGGAGGGCGATCATAAATATTGTAAATCTCGCCACCCATCTTGCACATCCGTCGCCCGGTAATCCTGCGCATCAGCAGCGCTGGATCAATTACGAAATGAACGACAATCGGCTGCTTAAATCCATGCTGCCGAAGTAATTCCCCGAGCCACTGGGCTTGCGCCACGGTACGCGGGAATCCGTCGAACACGAAGCCGAACGAACAGTCCGGGCGCTCGATGCGCGCCGCAACCATCTTCAAATGATGGAGTCGGGCACCAGTTCCCCGCGAGCCATCAACGGCTTGGCTTGTTCGCCCAGCGCATTTCCCAGAGCGATATTTTCGCGGAGCATATCGCCGGTCGAGAGATGCGGCACGCCGTACCTTCTGGCGAGCTCCTGAGCTTGTGTGCCCTTGCCCGCTCCGGGCGGTCCGAGAAAAATAACCGCGCGTTGCAGCCGACCAACGAGCCGGGAGTCCGGCACCGCTCCGGTCTTCTCCATTACCGCCGGCCACGCAACCGGCCCTTTCGAGCGAACCCTTCGTAATTGCGCATGACCAGCTGCGCTTCCAGCTGTTGAACGGTATCCATGGCCACGCCTACGACGATCAAAAGCGAGGTGCCGCCAAAATAAAACTGCACGCCCAGACCCTTGAGGAACCATACCGGGAAGTGCCGGTCAAACCATCCACCAATGCCCCAGCCCAAATGGTCGAGATGGATACCCGCGATCATCCATTCCGGAAGCAAGCAGACGAGCGCCAAATAAATCGCCCCGATAAACGTAAGCCGCTTCAGGATGCGGCTGACGTGCTCGGAAGTGGTGCGTCCGGGACGGATGCCAGGAATGAAGCCGCCATTCTTGCGCATGTTGTCGGCCAGCTCCGTCGGATTGAAAACGATGCCCACGTAAAAGAAGGCGAACACCAAAATCAGCGTGATGTAAATCAAGGTGTACAGCGGCTCGCCCCACTTGAGCCGGTCTGCGATGGTACGCAGAAAAATGTAGCGCGTGCCAAAGATCAACGCAATCGTCGCGGGAAATGCCAGCAAAGAGCTGGCAAAAATCGGCGGAATCACGCCCCCGGAATTTACCCGCAGTGGCAGATAAGTCGATTGCCCGCCCATAACGCGACGTCCCACCACGCGCTTGGCGTACTGCACCGGGATGCGGCGCTGGCCGCCTTCCACGAAGACGATGAAGGCAACCACCGCAATCATCAATGCGACCAGCAGAATTAATACCAGCGGCGTAAGGGCACCCCATTGGCCGGACTTGGCCAACTCATATAAGTTAATGATCGCGCGAGGCAAGCCCACCACTATGCCGACGAAAATGATCAGCGACATGCCGTTGCCGATCCCACGCTCGGTGATTTGTTCACCCAGCCACATGATGAAGGCCGAGCCGGTCGTCAGCGCTAGCACCGTCATGATGGTGAAGCCGAAACCCGGGTGATACACAAGCGATTGGCCGTTCAGACCTTGCGCCTGTAGAGTGCCCGCAATGGACAAGCCTTGCACGATGCTGAGTACGATCGTCAGGTACCGTGTGTACTGCGTAATTTTACGGCGCCCGAGCTCGCCTTCTTTCGAGAGGCGTTCCAAGTAAGGAAACACTACGGTCATCAACTGCAAAATGATGGATGAGGTGATGTAGGGCATGATGCCAAGCGCAAATATGGTCATGCGCCGGAAATTTCCGCCGCTGAAGAGGTCGAAGATGCCGAGTACCGAACCGGCTGCCGAGTTAAAAAGCTGATCCAGGATGGCGGTGTTGATCCCGGGAATGGGAATGTGCGCACCAATGCGATACACCGCCAGCAGGGCCAGCGTGAACAAGACACGGTTCCGCAAGTCTTCTATGCGGAACATGTTCTTCACGGCTTCGATGAATCGATTCATGCTTTTCTGTGCTGCTCCGTTATTTTCTTAACCCGCTAAACTGATACCGCTCAGGCCACGGCCAAAACTTCGAATGTCGCACCGGCAGCGGTGATCTTTTCTTTTGCCGACGCGCTGAACGCATGCGCGTGAATGGCAATCTTCGCGGTCAACTCACCATCGCCCAGAACCTTGATGCGGTCTTTGGCGCGGCGAATAAATCCGTGCGCGCGAAGCAAGTCCGGTGTCACCGTTTCGCCGGCCGGAAAAACATTCAGCTCGTCCAGATTGACGACCGAATACGAAACCGAGAATGGATTATGAAATCCGCGCTTGGGCATGCGGCGATGCAACGGCATCTGCCCGCCTTCAAATCCGCGACGCCGTGAATAACCACGGCGTGATTTCTGCCCTTTGTTGCCAGCTCCCGCAGTCTTGCCCAGCTTTGAACCCATGCCGCGTCCGACGCGAACTTTTTTCTTGCGCGAGCCAACGGGTGGTTGAAGATTGGACAAGCTATAAGACTTGGGGCCCTCTTTGCGGCCTGCAGGAGTCGCCGGTTTATGGTGCCCGCGTGGGCTCCCCGCTTTACGGCTGCGAGGACCGCCTGCCGGTCTATGTGCGCCTGTTTTTCTTCTGGGCATCGGTTTAGTCCACCACTTCCACGAGATGTCGTACTTTATGAATCATGCCGCGCGTTTCGGCAGTGTCCTGGCGCTCCACGACGTGATGCATGCGGCGCAAACCGAGACCCTTGATGGTCGCGCGCATATCATCGGTGCAGGAAATGGCGCTCACCACCCACTTCACCTTGATGATGCCGCCCTTTTTCGGCTCGGCGTGTTCGCTGATAACGAACTGCTTGCCGAAATGGTGCCCGCCGGACTTCTTCACGGTCTTCCCGTGACGAACTTTGTGGCCTGCTACTTTTTCGCTCATTAGACCGTCCCGACCGCCTCTCGGGGCTCCCTGCCGCGAATTTCATCCACTGTTTTGGAGCGAGTTTCAGCCACCTGCGCAGCGTCTTTCAGGCTGAGCAGCGCGGCAAAGGTGGCTTTTACGACGTTATGAGGATTAGATGTGCCAAGCGACTTAGTTAGCACATTGTGTATCCCCGCTACTTGCATGACTTTACGGACCGGGCCACCGGCAATTACGCCAGTGCCCTCGGAGGCGGGCTTCAGCAAGACCTGGGCTGAGCCGTAATTTCCAATGACCTGGTGAGGGATGGAGGTGCCCTTCAGGTTCAACTTGATCAGGTTTTTCTTGGCTTGTTCGATGGCTTTCTTGATCGCCATGGGCACTTCTCGGGCTTTACCCATGCCAAAGCCGGCATGTCCGTGGCTGTCGCCAACCACCACCAGCGCTGAAAAGCTAAGGTTCTTGCCACCTTTGACTACCTTCGTGACGCGGTTGATGGCGATGACGTCATCTTTCAACTCCGAAAGATTGACCTCCAGCAGCCGCCGAACCGCTAAACTGTCTCGCAATAGTTGCTTCGACATAGGCTTAAAACTGTAACCCCGCTTCCCGCGCCGCGTCAGCGAGCGCCTTCACACGGCCGTGATACTTGTAACCGCCGCGGTCAAACACTACTTTTTGCACCCCGGCAGCTTTAGCGCGCTCGGCTACTGCTTTACCGATCACTTTTGCCGCCGCGATGTTGCCGCCACCCTTGAGATTTTTCTTTGTTTCTCCGTCGACGGAACTCGCCGACACCAATGTCTTGCCACTGCGATCGTCAATCACCTGCGCGTAGATATGGCCCAGCGAACGGTACACGCAGAGACGCGGGCGTTCGGTGGTGCCGGAAACTTTGGTGCGCACGCGATCATGCACCCGCTTGCGATGCAGGTCCCGAGATAATTTGCGAACTCTAGCCGATGCCACTGTTTCTTCTCCTTGGCGCCAAGCGCCCGGACAAAATCAATAAAATTAAGCGCCGCCAGCCTTGGCTCCCGCTTTGCCGGCCTTTTTCTTCAAGTGCTCGCCGGTAATGCGGATGCCCTTCTGCTTGTACGGATCTGGGGGACGCAACGAACGCATGTCGGCGGCAACCTGACCCACCTGCCCCTTGTCCGCGCCGCTGACTACGATGTGCGTCTGCTTTTCGACCGCCACCTGAATCCCTTCCGGAATGGGGAACTCGATAGGATGGGAATTTCCCAGCGCGAAGTTCACAATCTTGCCCTTGAGTTCCGCGCGATAGCCGACGCCCACGATATCGAGATCTTTTTTGAAGCCCTGCGTGACGCCGTGAACCGCGTTAGCTACCAGAGCGCGAGCCAGGCCGTGTAACGCGCGATGGTCTTCCGTTTCGCGCAGCGCGGTGAGTACGCCATCTTTCTGCTCAAACGAAATCCCGCGAGGGATCGCGAAAGAGAGCTTGCCCTTGGGCCCCTGCACATCGATCTTGCCGCCCTGCATGGCGACTTCACGCCGGGGAAGCGGAATTGGTTTACGCCCGATACGTGACATCTGTTCTATCCCTTAACTACGAAATCGCTTCAACAAGAATTCCAGACACAAACCCCGATAACAATTTTGTTACCAAACCTCACAAAGAATCTCGCCGCCCATTTTGGCTTTGCGCGCGGCTCGGCCGCTCATCAAGCCCTTGGGCGTGGTCATAATGCTGATGCCCAGCCCGCCAACCACCGGACGAATGTCCGTGACGCCCAGGTATCGGCGCGCGCCCGGACGCGAAATGCGCTTTAGCCCGGTGATCACGCTGCGGCGGTCCGGCGTGTACTTCAGGAAAACGCGCAGCATTTTGCGCGTTTTGTTTTCGTCCACCATTTTGTAGGTGGAAATGTAGCCTTCATCTTTCAAGATGCGCGCAATCTCGGATTCAGCCGTGACGCGGGCGCATCCACTCTTTGGTGCTTGGCGGCCGCCGCGTTGCGGATGGACGTCAGAAAATCGGCAATGGGATCCGTCTGCATATTTCTCCTAAATACCTACCAGCTGGCTTTCGTGACACCGGGAATTTCACCCTTGAGCGCCATACCGCGGAAACAAATTCGGCACATCTGGAACTTACGGATGTACGCGCGCGCACGGCCGCAAACGCGGCAGCGGTTGCGCACCCGAACCTTAAACTTGGGCTTCTTCAAACTTTTGGCGATTTTTGCGAGACGTGCCATTTATTGCGCTCCTCCTGGAACGCGAAGCGGGAAGCCCAGCCCCTTCAGGAGCTCGCGACCTTCTTCATCGTTTTTCGCGGTGGTGGTCAAGGTCACGTTCATGCCCTTGATTTTATCCACGCGGGTGTAATCGATTTCCGGAAACACTAATTGATCCTTCAAGCCGAGGGTGTAATTGCCGCGGCCATCGAAAGCGTTGAACGGCAGGCCGCGAAAATCGCGCACGCGTGGCAGCACCACGTTGCACAAGCGGTCGAGAAATTCGTACATCTTGTCGCCACGCAAAGTCACGGCGCACCCAATGGGCATGCCTTTGCGAATTTTAAAGTTGGCGATGGACTTCTTGGCCTTGGTGATCATGGCTTTCTGGCCGGTGATCTGCCCGAGTTCCTGCGCGGCAGTATCCAGCAGCTTGGCGTTCTGGCTGGCTTCGCCCAGGCCGATGTTTACCGTGATTTTCTGCAGCTTCGGAACGGCCATATTGTTCTTCCAGCCAAAACGCTTCATCAGCGCCGGCACCGTTTCGTTGCGATATTTTTCCTGCAATCGACTCTTCATTGCCTTCCTTCGCCTTGTGTCAAATTCAAATTGCCGCTCGTTACTTGTCCAGCGCGGTGTTGCAGCGGCGGCAACTGCGAACTTTGCTGCCGTCCGGCAAAACCGTGTGGCCGATGCGGGTGTGCTTGCCGCAACTGCCGCACACCACCATCACATTGGAAACGTTTATGGACGCTTCCTTTTCCATGATGCCGCCCTTGATGTTTTTCTGCGGATTGGGGCGTGTGTGGCGCTTCATGATCGCCACATGCTCAACCACCACGCGGTTTTTCTTCGCGTCGATGGAGAGCACCCGGCCGCTCTTGCCCGCATCTTTACCCGCAATCACTCGCACATTGTCGCCCTTGCGAATGGCGATAGTGTGCCGCTCGGTTCTGTCATGCCTCAATGTCATGAGTTACCAAACCTCCGGAGCTAAAGAAACAATTTTTGTGTACTGGCGCTCGCGCAGTTCGCGAGCTACCGGACCGAATACGCGCGTGCCAACCGGCTCGCCCGCGTCGTTAATCAAAACTGCGGCGTTGTCGTCGAAGCGGATGTACGTGCCGTCTTTGCGGCGCGCTTCCTTGCGCATGCGCACTACCACGGCCTTCACGACTGTGCCCTGCTTCACGGCGCTCTCTGGCGTGGCCTCTTTCACCGAGGCCGTGATCACGTCGCCGAGCCCGGCTTTAATCCCGCATCGCCGCCCAAAGGCAAAATGCACATCAGCTTTCTGGCGCCGGAATTATCGGCTACCGTCAGCCACGTTCGCATCATGATGCTCATTGCGCCGCTCCCCGCCCAGTCAATTCAACTGACGTATTACGCGTCAGTATTTCCTTGAGCCGCCAGCGCTTGAGTTTCGACAACGGACGCGAAGCCACGATGCGCACGGTGTCACCGGTCTGGGCCTGGCGAGTTTCGTCATGGGCATAAAACTTTTTCGAAATGCGCACCACCCGGCGATATTTCGGATGCTGCACCAACCGCTGCACTTCCACCACGATGGTCTTTTCCATCTTGGCACTGGTTACCTTGCCGGTGAGAACGGTGCGCTCGCCGCGCTTATCCTGCTCCGCCGCCGGAGCCTTCTGCGTTTCAGTGGTCATTACGCCTTCCCTGCCTTCTTCGTCTTGCTGGAACGTTCCGCGGATTTCTTAGCCGGCTTGGCCGCCGCCGAAGTCTTTGCTGCTGCTTGCTTGGCAGGCGTTGCCGCTGTTTTTTCCGCTGGCCTCTCGGCGCTCTTTTCGGTGCCGTTTTTTGAGCCAGCCGTGCCGTTCAATTCCTGCGCGCGCAAATGCGTTTTGACGCGAGCTAAATCCTTGCGCGCATCGCGCAAACGCTTCAACGCTTCCGCTTGCCCGGTAGACAATTGAAAACGCAACCTGAAAATCTGCTCGGTCAATTCTCTTTCCTGCACCAGTAACTCGTCGTTGCCTGCTTCACGAATTTTGTCAATGCGACGCGGCATACTACATGCCTCCTGCGCGAGTCACGAACTTCGTGGGGATAGGCAGCTTGTGCGCCGCCAGCGTCATGGCTTCCTTGGCGGTCACTTCGTCCACGCCCGCCATTTCAAACATGATGCGTCCGGGCTTCACGACCGCTACCCACTTTTCCGGAGCGCCTTTGCCTTTGCCCATGCGGGTTTCCGCCGGCTTCTTGGTAAACGGCTTGTCCGGGAAAATCCTGATCCAGAGTTTTCCGCCACGCTTAATGAACCGCGAGATCGCTACACGCGAAGCTTCGATCTGGCGGTCGGTGATCCACGCAACTCGAGCGCTTTCAAACCGTATTCGCCAAATGCCAAATCGCTGCCGCGCCAGGTTTTGCCGGTGCGCCGCCCGCGCATTTGCTTTCTGTATTTCACCTTCTTGGGCATCAACATCGCTATGTTCTCGCTTCCCTAATCTCGTTTAACTCTTGACCGGGCGAACTACGCTGCCGCCACGGTCTCGCGCTCTTTTTGCACTTTCGAAGCGCGCTTCGGAACGTTTTCGCCTTGATAAACCCAGCACTTCACGCCAATCACGCCATAAGTGGTATTCGCTCGCGCCATGCCGAAATCAATATCCGCTCGCAACGTTTGCAGCGGTAATCGCCCTTGCAGGTACCACTCTTTACGCGCGATTTCCGCGCCATTCAAACGGCCCGCTACGCGAACCTTGATGCCTTTGCAACCGAAACGCAGCGCGGAATCCACTGCTTTACGCATAGCGCGGCGGAACGCCACGCGCTTTTCAAGCTGCAGCGCGATGGATTCAGCCACCAGTTGTGCATCGAGTTCCGGGCGGTGTACTTCCTGAATATCGATGTGCACTTCACGCTTGGTGCGCTTTTGCACGTCTTGCTTGAGTCTCGATCTCCGCGCCTTTGCGGCCAATGATGATGCCCGGACGCGCGGTGTAAATTCGCACCACCAACTTGTTGGCGGCGCGCTCGATATCGATTGAACTGATTGCCGCGCTCTTCAGTTTTTCTTTCAATTCGGCGCGCAGCTTCACGTCTTCGTGCAGCAGCTCAGCGTAGTCGCGGTCAGCGTACCAGCGGGACTTCCACGGCTTGTTGTAGCCCAGTCGAAATCCGTACGGGTGTGTCTTCTGTCCCATTCTTATCCTCTTCGTCCAAAAACTCGTGCCATGTCCAGAGCAGCCACGTTATTTCTTCTTGCCCTTTTTCGGGTGCGCGCCTTGCTTGCCGGTCAATGCTTTTCAAACCCGGCGAGCTGTGCCGCGTACACCCTTTTGCGCTTCGGTTTCTGCTTCAATGGCAGCTACGCGTTCTGCCGCGGCCACGTGATGCTCCGCCACTCCCACCCACAAATGCGCGGTGCGCTTCTGGTAACGAAATGCGCGCCCCATCGGCGCGGACGCAAACGCTTCCAGCGCGTGCCTTCATTCACGTAGCAGGTGTTGACGTACAGCTCATCCACGTCCAGCGGCGCGCCAGCATCTTCCGCTTTGCGTTCGGCGTTCGCGATGGCGCTGCGCAGAACCTTTTCAATGTGCTTCGCGGAACGCTTTTGCGTGAACTGCAAAGTGTGCAGCGCGTCCTGCGCCTTTTGCCCGCGAATCAAATCCATAACCAGCCGCGCTTTTTGCGGCGACATACGCACATGCTTGGCCAGCGCGTGCGCTTCGATGTTTGCTCGGTCGGTTTGCGATTCAGCCATGTCTTAAGCCCTCGGCGCCGCTGCTGCTGGTGCTCCTGCGCCGCCTCCTGCTGGTGCCGGTCCGGCAGCGCGTTCGAGCGCAGCTTTCACGCCGTGACCTTTAAACGTGCGCGTCGGCGAAAATTCGCCCAGCTTGTGGCCAATCATTTGTTCGGTCACATACACGGGAATGAATTTCTTTCCGTTATGCACCGCGATGGTGTGGCCAATCATATCCGGCACGATCGTGGAGCGCCGCGACCACGTCTTGATTACCTTTTTCTCGTTGCGCGTGTTCAGGCCTTCAACCTTTTCGCGCAAATGGCCGTCCACGAACGGTCCCTTTTTTAATGAGCGTCCCATCGATCCCCTATTCCTCCACTCGACGCAAGCGGCTCCATTGAGCCCGCCGCATTTTCTTGAATGCCGCACTGGCCCCGGCACGCGATGCGACCTGGGGCAGAAGGGGCAAACGAAGCGCGTGCCTTGCGCGTTCAGGAATGCGCTCCACGATCACGCCCCATCCGGGCTTGCACAGCTTGTACAGCACCGGCTCCGGCGGAACGATTACCGGTTTCAGAGGTTCGCGCACACGGGCTGAAACTACAGAAAGCTCATGACCGTGCGCGCGAACCTGAAACTCGGTAATCGTTCCGCCGGAGCCGGTGTGTACAAGCTGTGCAAGCCCGGATGGGGCGTGATCGTGGAGCGCATTCCCGAACGCGCAAGGCAGCGCTTCGTTTGCCCCTCTGCCCCAGGTCGCATCGCGTGCCGGGGCCAGTGCGGGGATTCAAGAAAATGCGGCGGGCTGAATGGAGCCGCTTGCGTCGAGTGGAGGAATAGGGGATCGATGGGACCGCGTTAAAAAAGGGACCGTTCGTGGACGGCCATTTGCGCGAAAAGGTTGAAGGCCTGAACACGCGCAACGAGAAAAAGGTAATCAAGACGTGGTCGCGGCACTCCACCATGGTGCCGGATATGATTGGCCACACCATCGCGGTGCATAACGGAAAGAAATTGGTTCCCGTGTATGTGACCCGAACAAATGATTGGCCACAAGCTGGGCGAATTTTCGCCAACGCGCACGTTTAAAGGTCACGGCGTGAAAGCTGCGCTCGAACGCGCTGCCGGACCGGCACCAGCAGGAGGCGGCGCGGAGCACCAGCAGCAGCGGCGCCGAGGGCTTAAGACATGGCTGAATTGCAACCGACCCCCGAGACATCGAAGCGCACGCGCTGGCCAAGCATGCGCGTATGTCTCACAAAAAGCGCGGCTGGTTATGGATTTGATTCGCGGGCAAAAGGCGCAGGACGCGCTGCACACTTTGCAGTTCACGCAAAAGCGTTCCGCGAAGCACATTGAAAAGGTTCTCCGCAGCGCCATCGCGAACGCCGAACGCAAAGCGGAAGATGCTGGCGCGCCGCTGGACGTCGATGAGCTGTACGTCAACACCTGCTACGTGAATGAAGGCACGCGCTGGAAACTTTTGGGTCCCGCGACGATGGGGCGCGCATTTCGTTACAGAAGCGCACGGCGCATTGTAGGTGGGAGTGGCGGAGCGTCACGTGGCCGCGGCAGAACCCGTAGCTGCCATTGAAGCAGAAACCGAAGCGCAAAAGGGTGTACGCGGCACAGCTCGCCGGGTTCGAAAAGCATTGACCGGCAAGCAAGGCGCGCACCCGAAAAAGGGCAAGAAGAAATAACGTGGCTGCTCTGGACATGGCACGAGTTTTTGGACGAAGAGGATAAGGATGGGACAGAAGACACACCCGTACGGATTTCGACTGGGCTACAACAAGCCGTGAAAGTCCCGCTGGTACGCTGACCGCGACTACGCTGAGCTGCTGCACGAAGACGTGAAGCTGCGCGCCGAATTGAAAGAAAAACTGAAGAGCGCGGCATCAGTTCTATCGATATCGAGCGCACCACCAACAAGTTGGTGGTGCGAATTTACACCGCGCGTCAGGGCATCATAATTTCCGCAAACGCGCGGAGATGGACAAGCTCAAGCAAGCGTGCAAAAGCGCACCAAGCGTGAAGTGCACATCGATATTCAGGAAGTGCACCGTCCGGAACTCGATGCACAACTGGTGGCTGAATCGATCGCGCTGCAGCTTGAAAAGCGCGTGGCATTCCCGCACGCTATGCGTAAAGCAGTGGATCCGCGCTCGTTTCGGTTGCAAAGGCATCAAGGTTCGCGTAGCAGGCGATTTGAATGGCGCGGAAATCACCCGTAAAGAGTGGTACTTGCAAGGGCGCTTACCGCTCCGAACGTTTCGAGCGGATATTGATTTCAGCATAGCACGAGCGAATACCACTTATGGCGTGATTGGCGTGAAGTGTGGGTTTATCAAGGCGAAAACGTTCCGAAGCGCGCTTCGAAAGTGCAAAAAGAGCGCGAGACCGTGGCGGCAGCGTAGTTCGCCCGGTAAGGGTAAACGAGATTAGGGAAGCGGAACGTAGCGATGTTAATGCCCAAGAAGGTGAAATACAGAAAGCAAATGCGCGGGCGGCGCACCGGCAAAGCCCGGCGCGGCAGCGATTTGGCATTTGGCGAATACGGTTTGAAACCGCTCGAGTGTGCGTGGATCACCGACCGCCAGATCGAAGCTTCGCGTGTACGATCTCGCGGTTCATTAAGCGTGGCGGAAAACTCTGGATCAGGATTTCCCGGACAAGCCGTTTACCAAGAAGCCGGCGGAAACCCGCATGGGCAAAGGACAGGCGCTCCGGAAAAGGGGTAACGGTCGTGAAGCCCGGACGCATCATGTTTGAAATGGCGGGCGTGGACGAAGTGACCGCCAAGGAAGCCATGACGCTGGCGGCGCACGAGCTGCCTATCCCCACGAAGTTCGTGACTCGCGCAGAAGGCATGTAGTATGCCGCGTCGCATTGACAGAATTCGTGAAGCAGGCAACGACGAGTTACTCGTGCAGGAAAGAGAATTGACGAGCAGATTTTCAGGTTGCGTTTTCGATTGTTACCGGGCAAGCGGAAGCGTTGAAGCGTTGCACGATGCGCGCAAGGATTTAGCTCGCGTCAAAACGCATTTGCGCGCGCAGGAATTGAACGGCACGGCTGGCTCAAAAAACGGCACCGAAAAGAGCGCGAGAGGCCAGCGGAAAAAACAGCGGCAACGCCTGCCAAACAAGCAGCAGCAAAGACTTCGGCGGCGGCCAAGCCGGCTAAGAATCCGCGGAACGTTCCGGCAAGACGAAGAAGGCAGGGAAGGCGTAATGACCACTGAACGAGAAGGCTCGGCGGCGGAACAGGATAAGCGGGGCGAGCGCACCGTTTCTCCGGCAAGGTAACCAGTGCAAGATGGAAAAGACCCGTGGTGGCAGTGCAGCGGTTGGTGCGGCTTCCGAAATATCGCCGGGTGGTACGCATTTCGAAAAAGTTTTATGCCCATGACGAAACTCGCCAGGCCCGGACCGGTGACACCGTGCGCATCGTGGCTTCGCGTCCGTTTTCGAAATTCAAGCGCTGGCGGCTCGAGGAAATACTGACGCGTAATACGTCAGTTGAATTGACTGGGCGGGGAGCGCGCGATGAGCATCATGATGCGAACGTGGCTGACGGTAGCCGATAATTCCGGCGCCAGAAACTAATGTGCATTTTGCCTTTGGGCGGCGATAGAAGATGAAAAGCCAGGCTCGGCGACGTGGATCACGGCCTCATTGAAAGAGGCCAGACGCCGGAGAGCGCCGTGAAGCAGGGCGCGGGTCCCGTGAAGGCCGTGGTAGTGCGCATCG
>CAVPKZ010000009.1:0-17575 GCA_963705755.1 uncultured Acidobacteriota bacterium
CGGCGGCGGCGCTGCGCTTACTCTCGCTTGAGACAAAATGGATTCCATTTATTTCGCGGGCATCGCCGAAGTTGTGGGCAAGACTCGAACGAAAGAGATATCTTTCCGCGAAATTGTCGACGCTCATCTTGAGCGGGTTGATAAATTACAGCCAAAGTTAAATGCTTTTGTGCATATAGATGCCGAGGGCGCGCGGCGACAGGCGCTTGCGGCGGAAGCTAGCGTTTTGCATGGAGATGAGGTTGGTGCGCTGCACGGCGTAGGGCTTTCCATCAAGAGTTGCATTGATGTGGCCGGGTGGCCGTGTCCGGCGGGCTCGCGGCTGAGGGCGGATTATGTGGCGGGCGAGGATGCGGTGCTGGTGTCGCGGCTGAGGGCGGCGGGCGCGATTTTGATTGGGAATACTGATGTGCCGGAATTTTTGATGGCGTACGAGACGGACAATGCATTGTCTGGAAGGACGAGCAATCCGTGGGAGCTTTCGCTGATCGGCGGGCGGATCGAGCGGGGGCGAAGCGGCGGCGATTGCGTCGGGTTGTTCGATGGGCGGAGTGGGAAGCGATGGCGGCGGATCGGTGCGGGTGCCAGCTCATTTTTGTGGGATCAGCGGGTTAAAGCCGACTCCCGGACGGATTCCTGGGACGGGACATTTTCCGCGAGGGGCTGCGGCGTTCTCTTGGTTAGGCGTGGTGGGACCGATGGCTCGAACGGTGGCGGATGTGCGCACGTTGTTTGATGTGATGAAGGGGCCAGACGCGGACGATGCGCTTTCTTCAGCGATTGAAGCGCGATCTTTTGGGGAAGGTGAGCTGCGAGGAATGCGTGTGGGAATTCTGGAGTCGGACGCGCTGGGAAATGTTACAGCGGAGACTACCGAGACTGTGGGAAGCTGCAACGTCGCTTTCAGAAAAATTCCACGTGGAACCGTTTCAGTTGAAAGGACTCGGGCAGGCGATTGAGTTGTGGTGGTTTTTCTTTGGACCGATGATCGCGCGCTTATTTGAGCCGATGGTGGAGGGGCGCGAGACGGAGTTGAGTCCGATGTTTCGGGAATACATGTCGGTGGCAAGGCTAGAAATTACGCCGACGGTGGACGAGTTCATGGGTGCTTGCATGAATCGCGATATGGTGCGGGGAAATATCATTAAGCAGATGCGAGACGTTCCGATTTTGCTTTCGCCGGTTTGTGCGGCGCCGGGTTTTCGACATGGCGAAGGAAATTGGCAGCCGGGTTGCGGTTATCGCGACACGATGCGGCATGCGCAGTGGTTGAATCTGGCGGGTTTTCCGGGAGTTTCGGTACCGATGGGATTTTCCGCGGAGGGATTGCCGATTGGGGTCCAGGTAATTGGCAGACCTAACGAAGATGAGTCGGTTTTGGCGGTTGCTGAAATACTGGAGGCGGCGCGAGGAAAGTTTAAAGCGCCGACTGGAGTTTAGTCGAGAGTACTTGGTATAAAAGTTGAGCTTTTCGATTACGCCCCCCTATTCAGTTGCAGGCCCAGAAAAAATCAGTTGGGCGGTCACCCCTTTGTTGGATACTTGCGTAGCCTTTTGCGGCAGGAAGCGAATGCGAGCCGAAGAAAAGTTCCGAGTTCCTGGCACACTAGGTTTAGCTCTCGTTTGGCTTCTGATTTCAGGCAGTTTTGTCCAAGAGCCTGGGCAACCGAGTTCTGCGCGAAGTACTATTCGCGTTCAATCCTCGCTGGTCCTCGTTGATGTCATCAGCCAGGACGCCAAGAACGCGCTGCCAGTTCGAGACTTCCAGAAGGAAGACTTTAGGATGTTCGACAATGGGAACGAAGTCCCGATCACTTCATTCGACAGCGGAGCACGCTACCGTACGCGCCCGATCATTCTTTGGCTTGCCGTAATCTGCAATGAAGGCGGAAAAATCGGCGGTTCTAAAGAGTTTGTGGGCAAGGAACGGTTATTTCGGCCTGCGCTCGATCATCTGGACCAACACGACACTGTGGGCGTCGCGCACTGGTGCGACAACGGTGAGACACGGCTGGATTTGCTTCCTACCGTGGACCGCGACAGGCCCCTCCGCGTTCTAGCTGAGACGATCAAGCCGATTCCCCTCCAAGTCGGTGGGAACAGTAACCTCGTCGGAGAAGACACATATCGAAAAATGCTTCGGCTTATTATCCAGGACGCGCATCGCAGAAACCCGCAACCGCTGCCGGTGATTGTTTTTCTGGACGGCGACAACACCGGCCAGCCACGTGCTGAGTTGGACCAAGTGGCGGACGATATTTTGAAGACCTCTGGAATCGTGTTTGGCATAAAAGACGAGATGTCCCCGAAAATGTACGGCCTTGCAAACGGTGAGCAGGCAGAGATTTCACATTACATGGCTCAACGGACAGGCGGACAGTACTTTACTGCCGCTGAAAATACTTATGCTACGGCGCTCGAGATGATTCTGATGCGGTTGCACTTTAGGTATGAACTTGGGTTTATTCCCCCAAAAATGGATGGCAAACGTCACGAGCTAAGCGTTGAATTAACGAAAGAAGCTCAAAGGAAATACCAAGGGGTTCGACTTTGGTTTCGCCCCGAGTACATTCCAGTTTCTGAAGCATCCAATGGCACGGAGTAAGGTTGCTTTCGCATTCACTGTTTTCAAAGGGCAATCGCCTCGCGAAGGGATGGATGGGGCTAGCGGAAGCGGCGCACGTCCGGCTATTCCTTTTTGGGGCTGGAGGAGTACAATGCGGCGCATGAACCGACGAACATTTATTGGAAGTGCTGCTGCGGCTACGCTTTTGGCTTCGCGCTCGACATTGGCCACACGGGCCACCGGGCCTACTGGGGCTGGTGGGGCTGCTGAGGCTTCACACAAACTGGATCGCATTGGGGTGCAGCTTTATACCGTGCGGGAGATGATGAAGACGGACTTCGAGGGTACGCTCGCGAAAGTCGCGGGCGTCGGGTACAGCGAAGTGGAATTCGCGGGGTATTTCGATCACCAACCGAAAGAGATTCGAACCATCCTGGACCGCGTGCATCTCACGGCTCCCAGCGAGCATGTTTCCTATGACGTGGTGCAGAACAAATGGCCGGAGACGCTGGAGGCCGCGCATGTGGTTGGCCATAAATTTATTGTGTGTCCCTCGATTGATGAATCAGCGCGGAAGAAAGCGGCCGCATATAAGAAAGCGGCGGAGGTTTTTAACCGGGCGGGTGAGGCCAGCAAGAAGGCTGGGATCCAATTCGGGTACCACAATCACAGCTATGAATTCGAGCCGCTGGCGGATGGCGGCGGAAAATTTGGGTATGACATTTTGTTGAGCGAAACGGATCCGAAGCTGGTGAAGATGGAGATGGATCTTTGCTGGATCACTATTGCAGGACAGGATCCGCTGACGTATTTCAACCGCTATCCGGGGCGGTTTCCGTTGGTGCATGTGAAGGATTGGACGAAGGGGCCGGACGGCAAGATGGGCCCTAAAGACGGGCATATGGCGGACGTTGGCGACGGCGCGATTGATTGGAAGCGCATATTGGGGGAGTCGAAGAAAGCGGGCATAGAGCATTATTTCGTGGAGAACGACGAGCCTACTTCGCCGATCAAAGATCTTCGCAAGAGTTATACGTACCTGCACGACCTGCGCTTTTAGTTCACGCGGCGCGGAGAAAGCGAGTTATGAATAAATTTCTTGTGTGCGCTGCTTTTGCGGCGATGATACTCCTCGCGGCTGGACGTTCCCGGGAAAAAGATTTGGCCCAAGAAAAAGTTCCTGCAGTCAAACAGCTATTTAACGGTAAAGATTTAACTGGCTGGAAGCATGTGGGGCCTGGCAGCATGACTGTCGAAGATGGATTGATACGCACGCATGGCGGTATGGGATTGCTGTACTGGACGGGCGGCAAGATGGGAAATTGCCGAATCCGGGTGGTGTATAAAATGCGCGACCACAATGACAATTCCGGGGTGTTTGTGCGCATTCCGATCGAGCCGCGCGAGCCATGGATGCCGGTACATTATGGATATGAAGTGCAGATTGATAATGAACCGGAGACGTCGAAGGAAGACGAGTATCACGTAACGGGGACGCTTTATTCGTTGACCAAGCCGTCGGCGCGTCCGGGAAAACCGGGGCCGGAGTGGAACACCATGCTGATCACGTTGGATGGTCCGCACACGGTGGTGGTGCTGAACGATGTGACGGTTACGGATTACACCGAAGGGCAGCCCGTTCCGGAGAAGAAGTTTGATTTTGAGCCGGAGCGCGGGCGGCGGCCGAATGAAGGTTACATGGGGCTACAAAACCACAGCGACAACGACATTGTGTTTTTTAAAGAAGTCAGCGTGCAACCATTGCATTGATGATTGTTTTCAAGATTGCTGGTTTTTTGGAGGGCTAGCAATGACTAAAGATCTTTCGCGCCGTCAATTTCTGCAAAAGAGCGCGGGGGTGTCGGGTGCGTTAGTCGCGAAGCGGACTTTTTTTCTCGATCCGGAGACGATTCCCTTTCCTTCCGACGCAGTGGCGGCGAGCGACCGGGTGCGATTTTGGGATTATCGGAATTGGGATGCAAGGCTCGGGGCTGCTGACCAACGCGATTCAGTTGCCGGGTGTGGAATGCGTGGCCGCGTGTGATTTGTACGACGGGCGGCATAGGCTGGCGAAAGAGATCGCCGGGCCGAATATTACGACGACACGGCGATACCAGGAGTTGCTGGCGAATAAAGATATCGATTGCATCGTGGCGGCGGTTCCCGACCACTGGCACAAGCAAGTGGTGGTGGATACGGTGAGCTCCGGGAAAGATATTTATTGCGAGAAGCCCATGTCGCACACGGCGGCCGAAGGCGTGGCGATGGTGGCCGCGGCGCAAAAAACCGGAAGAATCGTGCAGATCGGATCACAGCGGGTCAGTTCGGTGATTTGCGCTAAAGCGAAGGAGATGCTGGCGCAAGGGATGATCGGAAAATTGAACCTGGTGGAAGGTTCGCTGGGGCGGAATGATCCGACGGGAGCCTGGGAATATCCGCCGCCGCCTGATTTGTCGCCACAAAAGCTGGACTGGGACACCTGGCAAGGAACGGTGCCGAAGCGGCCATTTGACGCCAAAGTGTTTGCGCGGTGGCGGTGCTGGAAAGAATACGGGACGGGCGTGGCGGGCGATCTGTTGGTTCACCTGATCAGCGGAATGCAATTTATGTTGGGATGGAATGAGCCGCCGAAACGAGTGATGTCCATGGGGGGGATATTGCGATTCCCGGACGGGCGGAATATGCCGGACGTGCACGCGACGTTATTTGAGTACGGCGAGGTTCCGGTGTATATGCGGCTGGACCTGGGATGCGAGACTCCAGAGATTTACCGGTTCATGGGTTCGAAGGGAATCCTGGAAGTGACGGAGACGGCGATCAACTACTTGCCGCAAACAGGGGAAGATAGCGCGCCGAGTTACTACGTGAGCGGCTACCCGCGGGAGATGCGGGAGGCTTATATAAAGAAGTGGCACGAGGAACACGATCCGGCTCCGGGTAAGGAGCCGACGATGGAGGGCTTCAGTTATAAAGGCGTGTCGTGGGATGAGGAAAAGCCGCATTTGTGGCGGTTTTTTCAAGCGGTAAAGAGCCGGCAGCCGGTGACGGAGGATGCGGTTTTTGGACAAAATGCTGCGCTGGCTTGCCATCTGGCTAATGAATCGTATTTCAGGCGGAGTGCCACGAGTTGGGATGCGGCGTCGCAGCAGATCAAGGCATAAAAGTCGCCAGGTTGGGGCTTGGAATTTTGATATCAGAAGTGAGGGAAAAGCATCTAATTGAGTGCAGTCTATCGATCGGCTAGGGCTATGTTATGAAAGGGCTTGAACTTAGCTAGTGATAGGAGTATTTAAGGGCAACGCGGGCGCAACTTTTTGGCCGCTTTGGAGTTTAACAAGTATCGGTAGATTCGACAGACTGGGTAAGCCGAGTACAGTAAGTACCCGGAAATGAGCGGTTTGGAGTTACCGGGAGGGCCATATGAAATACTTAAGATATTTTGCGTTGTTGGCGGTTTGCATGTTTGCGGCGAGCTATTCGCACGCACAGGTTGAGGTTGGAGTCGGCGTAGGTGGCGGATACGGCGGTTATGGTTACGGCGGACCTCCGGTGTGCAGCTACGGCTACTATGATTACGCGCCTTACGCTTGCGCCCCATACGGCTATTGGGGACCTGATTACTTCGTGAATGGACTGTTCATCGGAGTCGGACCCTGGTACGGCTGGGGCTTCGGGCGAGGCTTCTATGGCCGCGGGTATTACGGTCGAGGCTATTACGGGCGCGGTGGCTACGGGCGCGGCGGTTACAATGGACGCGGTGCATACGGCGGGCGCGGCTCATACGGCGCGTATAACGGACGCAGTGCTTACAACGGACGCGCTAGCGTCGGCGGTGGTTATGCCGGACGCGGGAACTATGGAGCGCAGGGCGGCCGGGCATTTAGCGGCGGTGGACGCGGCGGCAGCTTCCAATCGCGCGGTGGTAGCGTTACCCGCGGTGGTGGAGGCGGATTCCACGGCGGCGGTGGCGGCGGATTCCACGGCGGCGGTGGCGGCGGATTCCACGGTGGTGGCGGACATGGCGGTGGAGGCCATCGCTAAAACCTGAAGATCATCCAGATTTAAGAGAACGGCTGGCGAAATGCCAGCCGTTTTTTTTTGCCCTGAGGCTGGCTGAAAATTACAGGCGGCAGCCTACTCGGAATATTTCGGCGTCGCGGCAGCGGACTGAAACAAGGACTTTCGGAGTTTTGCGGCGAGCGGAGCTTCGACCCATTTGTAGAGCGCCAGGGACAAAACGACGATTAAAGCGACAACAAGCAAGTGTCCGATGTGTCCAAGTTCAGTGCGATTCGCGAAGTACCACGCGGCGAAAACCAAAAGAGGTCAGTGCAGCATGTAAAGCGCGAAACTGGATTGGCCCAAGAGCACGAACCACTTCGGTTTAAGAATTTTATCGACAAATGCGCCGCTGGCAATACTCGCGATCGAGATGGCCAGTAGAGGCGCGCGCAGTCCAGTGTGGGTTACCGGATACGGAATGCTATATCCGAGAAGCAGAATAATGAGGATGATCGCAGTTGAGAAAACGAAAGCATAATCGGCGCGGGCGCGGGTGAATCCACCAGTGGCAGTGAAGAGTCTTGCGGCCAGCACGCCGATAAGAAATTCGGGAAGGTGCGACAACGGATTATATTTGAGAGCGTAAAGCCAAAAGGCCACGTTGTTGCTGTCGATGTGCGTCAAGTTGTCGGGATTCAGATGAAGATATGAGAGTGAGAGGGTGAGCGAGGTGAGCCATGCGGCGGCCGCAAATATCAAGCACGCGGTTCTAAAAAAACGGCGCGTGGCTCTCAATAGAAAAGGCAAACTGAGATAGCAAAAAGCGAGGTTAGAGAGCCCCGGCAGGAGCATTCCAATAGAGGGCGTGTGTAGGTCAGCAGAAATCCCGAAGAGACGAAAAAATAGCTCACGCTGGCTGGGGTGCCCATCAGGCCGCGCCACCAATAGGTACGGTGGTCCCAGTTCACGAGGTGATACATGGCGACGCGAAGAGCCGCGAGAAAGCGAATGGAAGTTAGCGCGGAAAGATTTTTGGCGGCTGCGGGTAACACCGTCAGGCTTCGGGCAGCGGCGGGCAGCCGGGAAATTCGGGGAGCGCAGTGTTGCCGATGTACTGGAGGTCGGCGATGCCGATTTTGCTGGTGTAGAAGGCGTCGCAAGTTAGGTTGCGCACGAAGGCGAAGAAAACTACACCCTGGCTGAGAGTGGGATCGGCCTTGGCATTTTTGCGGAAAGCGATGAGGTCAAGCACGGATTTTCTTTGGTCGGGAGTGCAATCCAAATATGTAACGTTGTAGCGGTCGGTGCAGAAACCGTCGAGCCAATACAAGCCGCCACCGAGTCGCAGTTGATATTTTTCGTTTTCGCTGGTGAGCAGATCGATAAATTCGGGAGCACCGGCTTCGATGGCTCCGCCGGATTTTTCGTCCTTGGGAATGATGGTCTCGCAAAGGGAGGTTAACGTTTCGTACTGATGCGGCGTGAAATATTTTGGCGTGTACTTGCCGGAGGAAGCGGCGGCTTTAGCTTTTTGGACGGCCTGATGGGCGTATTCGGCGGCCTGGGCGGGGATTACCTGCAAGACGGAGCCACCAACGGCGCTGAGAGCCAGCGTTTTCAGAATGTCGCGCCTGCTGATTCCTGCGCTCATGCTAGATATTTCCTTTCTTGGCTTCGTCCAGGAGATATTCGGAAGCGCGCCAGGAGAGAGCCATGATGGTTAGGGTGGGATTTTTATCCGGGTTGGTGACGAGCGGAGCGCCATCGGTAACGAAGAGATTTTTTACGTCGTGGGCCTGACAGTAACCGTTTACCACGGAAGTTTTGGGATCGGCGCCCATGCGGGCAGTGCCGACTTCATGAATAATTTTGCCGCCTTCGAGAATTCCGAAAGGATATTGGCCGTCGATGGCGGTTTTTGTTTTATAAACGCCGCCCATGGCCTCGACGATGGAGCGGAAAGTTTGTTGCATATCCTGGGCCTGGCGCAATTCATATTCCGACCAGCGAAAGTGGAAACGCAAAACGGGGATGCCCCACTGATCGACAACATCGGGATCGATTTCGCAGTAGGTATGGGCATTGGGAATCATTTCGCCGCGTCCCGCGAAGCCGATGGTGGTGCCGTACATCTGTCGAGCGCGGGATTTGAGGGTGGCGCCGTAACCCTCTTCGTCATGGCAAAGTTCGTGGAACATCCCTACGCCGGGCATGTCGCGGCCGCCGTATAGCTCGATGTGATAGCCGCGGGGAAAATCATTTTTGCGATCGAACTTCCACCACGGGATATACAGGTGCATGCCGCCAACGCCATCGTGATTGTGGGGCGGCATTTTTTCGAGGGCTGGGATGTGGCCCCAGCCATCGCTGCCTACGGAATCGGTTAGATATTTTCCGACGGTGCCGGAGGAGTTCGCGAGGCCGTCGGGAAATGTTGTGGAACGCGAATTCAGTAACAGGCGGGCGGATTCGCATGCGCTGGCGGCGAGAACGATGGCGCGAGCATTGACACGTTTTTCGGTGAGAGTGTTTTTATCAACGTACGAGACGCCTTCGGCCTTGCCATCTTTACCGACGATGACTTCGCGGGCCATGGCTTCAGTGATCAGAGTGAGGCGGCCAGTTTTCATCGCGGGGGGCAGCAACACCTGGCTGGAACTAAAATTGGATGCGGTGGTGCAGCCGCGACCGCACTGGCCGCAGTAATGGCAAGGAGCGCGGCCATTGATGGAGCGGGTTAAAACTGCGAGGCGCGCGGGAATGCAAATGATGTTGAGCTTGTCGCAAGCTTTTTTGACCAGCAGTTCGGTGCAACGGGGTTTTGGCGGCAGAAGAAATACACCGTCGGGAGCGCTGGAAATATTTTCTGTGGTGCCAAAAACGCCGATGTAGGATTCAACTTTGTCGTAGTAGGGAGCGATGTCCTCGTAAGTGATGGGCCAATCGTCGCCCAAACCATCGCGGGTGCCGGAAGTGAAGTCGATGGGGGCAAAACGGAGAGCGATGCGGCCCCAGTGATTGGTGCGGCCGCCAACGATGCGTGAGCGAAACCACTGAAAGTTAGCGCCTGGCGCGGAAGTGTAAGGTTCGCCGTCGATGTTCCATGCGCCATTGGGCGCGAGAAATTCGCCGAAATTTTCGCTGGCGTGGCCGCCGACGCCTGCGCCACGATGAGGCAAATCGTAGGGCCACATCAACATTTTGAAATCTTTTTCGGGATTTACTGGCGGACCGGCCTCCAGCAGAACAACGTTTAAGCCGCCCTCGGTGAGAATTTTGGCGGCCATGCCGCCGCCAGCTCCGGAGCCGGCGACGCACACGTCATAGGTTTTTGGGGAACGAATAACCTGAGACATCCGTTAAAGCTCACCTTTTTTCATTTGCGAGACGGCAAAATCGCAGGCCCGAGCAGTGAGGGCCATGTAGGTGAGCGAAGGATTGACGCAGGCAGAGGAGACCATGCAGGCGCCGTCGGTGAGGAAGAGATTTTTCACGTCGTGGGCTTGATTGTATTCGTTCAAGACGGAGGTTTTGGGATCCCTGCCCATGCGCGCGGTGCCCATTTCGTGAATGGTCAGCCCGGGCGCGTTATCTTCAATGAAAGGATGGATTTCGGTGGCGCCCGCGGCGGTGAGCATTTCGGCGGCCTGGATAGACATGTCTTTCAGCAAGGCCTTTTCGTTGTCGCCGAAGGCGCAATGAATTTTTAAAGTGGGAATGCCCCAGGCGTCGTTCTGCTCCTTATTGATCTCAATAAAATTGTCGCGGTTGGGGAGGCATTCACCGAAACCGTAGAACGAGAAATGCCACGCGCCGGGCTTGCGAAGGGCGTTCTTGAAATCGGCGCCGAAACCCGCGGAGTTAATGCCGCGCGACCAGCCTTCGCGGTACGCGCCGCCCTGGTAACCATAGCCACGAAGGAAGGGCTCCTTGGCTTTAATATTTCTGAAACGCGGAACGTATATGCCGTTGGGGCGATTGCCGAATTCTTCTTTGTCTTCGTGACCGGGAATGATGCCGTCGGCGCCGGCTCCCATTACGTGATCCATAAGATTGTGGCCAAGTTCGCCACTGGTATTGGCGAGACCGTTGGGAAATTCGGGAGTTGCGGAGTTCAGTAAAATACGCGTGGATTCGAGAGCTGAAGCGTTAAGGAAAAGAGTGCGGCTGCGAAATTCGAGAGATTGTTTGGTCTGGCCATCGATCACGCGCACGCCGGTTACTTTGCGAGTGTTGGGATCAAAGATGAGGCTGTGCACCACGCTGTAAGGGCGAAGCGTCATGCGACCGGTTTTTTCGGCGGCGGGGAGTGTGGAATTCAAACTGCTGAAGTAAGAGCGGGTGATGCAACCGCGATGGCAAACTCCACAGTAGTGGCACGCGGCCCGCCCGCGATGAACGCGCGTCAATACCGCGGCGCGGCCGATGGTCATCATGCGGCCATCGTTGAAACTCTTTGGCAAGGCTTCTTTGACGACGAGTTCGGCGCAGGTCATTTCCATGGGCGGCAGAAATTTGCTGTCGGGAAGTTGCGGCAGGCCTTCGGCCTGGCCGCTGATGCCGACGAAATCTTCCACGTACTCGTACCAGGGCTCGATGTCCTTGTAGCGGATGGGCCAGTCGGCGGAAATTCCGTCGCGTACGTTGGCTTCGAAATCGAGATCGCTGAGACGATAGCTTTGGCGGCCCCACATGATGGACTTGCCGCCAACCTGGCGTCCCCGAATCCAGGTGAACGGCTTATCAGGATCGGTGGTGTAGGGATTATCGAGGTCGTTGACGAAAAATTTGCTGGAGTATTCATCGCAGGCGTAATAACACTCGCGCTGAACTTTTTGTGTTCGGAGACGCTCCTCGCGATAATCCCAGCCGCGATATTTCAATTCCCAGGAGGGAACATGCTCGACGTAGTCCCGTTCGGGGACGATGGGGCGGCCGGCCTCGAGCAATAAAACGTTGAGACCCTTTTCGGTGAGTTCTTTCGCGGCCCAGCCACCGGTGATGCCGGAGCCTATTACGATTGCGTCGTAAATTTTTGTGCCAGGCATCGCTTCTCCCTAAGCCTTGGTCGTGCCAGCGGCGGTCACCGGAGTACATCCGTGATATACGCCGGGAATGATTTGCTTGCGCAGCTCCTGAGTGAAGCCGACCTCGGAGGTGTAGTAGCCGTACAGAGTCATACGCTTTACGACGCCAAAAAAATCGCCGGAGAGCTGCTCGTTATGGGTGGTGTGACGGCGGTAAGGATGGGCGATGCGGTCTTCGCGATCCATGGCCCAGTGCTGATCGAGCTCACGAAGAAGGATTTCCTGCTGCTGAAGTGTAACGTCGATGAAATTTCTAGTGAAGATGGCGTTACTGCGCTTGTCCAGAGCATCGAGACCGGACAGGAAATGTTGACGTTCATCTTCGTGGGCCCAGTCGGTCAAAATCAAATCGATAAATTCGTTTACGCGCACAGCCTTGGCACCGGGTGTGTCGGTTTCTGGGATGATCAAATCGATCATGGCGATGACGGTGGCGTTCTGATGGGGGTTCAAGGTGCGCAGAGTGTAAGTGGACTTGGGGTGCGCGTCCTGAAAGGCGGCGAGGAGATTCGAATCAAAGACCGGCAGAGCGGCACCGGCTCCGAGTAATCTAAAAAGTTCACGCCGATGCATGGAGACCCCCGTGGTTGATGAATTGAGCGGATTGATTTCGTTGCGCGCTGCCATATTTTGTGGCCATTTCGCGAGCGGCACGGAGAGCGGCAACGGTCTCGCCCTCGGGTATAAATTCCATGGCTACATACCCATTAAAGCCCAGTTGGCCTAGCTTGCGGAAGATATTTGGATAATTGATCTCGCCAGTACCAGGATCATGGCGACCGGGCACGTCGGCGATGTGCACAACACCGATGAGGTTGAGATTCTTTTCCAACTTGGCGAGGAGATTGCCTTCCGCGATCTGGTCGTGAAAGAAATCATAGAGAAACTGGACGTTGGGAGCGCCGACGGAGCGAACAATCTCAAAACCTTCGGAAACGGAGGTCAGGAAATATTTCGGATTTTCTTCGGGGTCGATATTTTCGAGAAGAAGGCCGACGTTTTTTGCGGCGGTGATCTCGGCGCCGCGCTTCAGGCTTTCAATACAATTGTCGTGCATTTGCTGAGGGCTTTGGCCTGGGACTTTATCTCCGGAAAGGATGATGAGCTTATTGCACTCAAGCTCTTCGAGAACGGGGAGTTTGGCGCGCACTTCGTCAAGGAACGCGTCGCGCTGCGATGCATCACATAGACTGTGGGAGATGCCGCTGGTGGCGTCGACAGTGAGATGGAGTTCGCGTTTTTGGGCGCGGAATCTGGCGAAGTCTTCTTTAGTGAAATTTTTGTATTCGTTGACCAACTCGACGGCGTGGTAGCCGGCCTCGGCAACTTTTTCGATACGCTGATCGAAGGGCAATTTTTCGTACACGGTCCAGAGCATGACTGAGAATTTGAACGGCGGCGTGCTATTCGCGGTTGCCTGGGGCGCGACAGAATTGGCGAGGCAAGTTGCGGCGGACAGCGCGGTAGCGGCAGAAGTGGCGGCAGCGACGGTTGCCCCGGCTTGAACGCATGCGCTGAAAAATTGCCTGCGGCGCATGCTAGGTGCCCAGCAATTCGTTGCGCACGTTTTTCAAAACGTAAGCGGCTCTTTCAACGCCGACTTCACCAGCGAGAATGGGATCTTCATTTTCGATGCTGAGGATGCCCTGGTAGCCGACGTCCATGTAAGCCTTGATGATGGATTTCCAGAGCTCGGCGCCGTGACCGTAGCCGACGGCACGGAAAGTTTCCGAGGCGAGCGGCAAATCCGCGGTTTCGAATGCGAAATTCAGGACGCCGTATTTGTTTACGTTGTCGGGGTAAAAAGCGGTGTCTTTCATGTGGGCGTGATAAATGGCGCCCTGCTTGCCGAGAAAGTGGATGACCTCGACGGGATCGCATCCTTGCCAGAAGAGATGGCTGAGATCGCAGTTGGCGCCGATTTCTTCACCGACCGCTTCGCGAAGTTTGAGAAGGGTGCGGGGATTGTAGACCACGAAATTCGGGTGCATTTCAAAGGCGAGTTTGTGGATGCCGTGTTCGCGAGCAAACTTCGCAGCTTCCTTCCAGTAGGGGACAACTCTTTCTTTCCATTGCCAATCCTGCATTGCGGCGTATTCGGGCGGCCAACGATAAGTAACCCAGTTGGGCTGGGTGTCTGATGCGGAACCGCCGGGGCAGCCGGAAAAGCCGACGATGACTTTGACGCCGAGGCGTTCGGCGAGCAGAACAGTTTTGCGAAAAGTTTCCGCGTCTTTTTTGGCGTGCTCAGGATCCGGATGAATGGGATTGCCATGACAACTGAGAGTGGCGACGTGAATGCCGCGATCCTCGAATTTTTTCTGCCAGGCATTGGCTTTAGAAGCGTCCGCTAAGAGTTCGTCGACGGGACAGTGATGTGCTTCGGGATAACCGCCGGTGCCGATTTCCATGGCTTCGAGGCCGAGGGCGCTCACTTTGTCGAGCATGGCGTCCATGGAGAGGTCTTTGTAGACGGGATCAAAGACGCCGATGGGAATCTTGCGCATGGATGATTTCTGGGGGGCCACCGCCTGAGCGGCATTTCTGGCGGTGTTTCCGGCAACGAAGCCTGCAGCGTCTCCGGCGGCGGGCACCGCGGCGGCGAGAAGGCCTCCACCAGTGGCAGCGAGGAAATGCCGACGATCCATGCCAGAAGTGGCGCGAGAACTCTTCATATTCGGTGGTCTCCGAATCAAAAATTTAATGCAATGGATGGGAACGCCGCGAAAATTATACCCTTTGGAAGCCGCAGAGGAGCAACGAAATCGTGACAAAAACCTGCCAAGCAGCAAGGTGCTGTTCGGTCTAGCTAGGCCGGGCCGCCTTGAATGAAAGTTTGCCGCATGTGGCGAGCGCCATTTTTGGGAGCCTTGACTTGAACTGATGCGGGCCATAGACTTTTGTTTGCTCGGACGTTTCCTTCCTGTGAATAGGGCTGTCAACCACGGTACGCGCGTTTTAGTCGAGTTGGCGCTCGCGGCGGGATTTCTCGTGCCGGTCGCATTGGGACAGAAGCCGGGTCCCGCGCCGCCACCTTCCGCCCCTCCAAGCCGGTCTCCGAATCCCGCTACAGCTACGGCTACTACGCAGCCGGTTCAATCGACCGAAGACCGGGTGATGTTTTTGCTAGGACGCGTGAAAACCTCCGACAGCACAGCCGTTCCAAACGATGCAATAGTTGAGAGGATTTGCAACGGAGCGGTGCGTCAACAGGTGCATGCGGCTCTGAACGGCGAGTTCAGCATGCAATTGGGATCGATAAACGATTCTTACCTTGACGCTACCGGCGACCCTGCTTCGCGAGGTGCGGTGAATAACCAGAATTCAGAGACGGGGATTTCAAGGCAGGCATTGGCGAATTGCGAGTTACGAGCCTCGGTTTCCGGTTTTAGCTCCAGCGTTATCAACCTGGAGGACCTTGCTGGCTCTCTGAGCAGCGTCGACGTTGGCGCTATTGTGGTGCAGAGACGTACAAAGATCAAAGGCCTGACCTTAAACGCGTCGCCCTACATGGCACCAAAAGATGCGAGGAAAGCTTATGAGAAGGGATTGGTGGCGGAGAAGAAAGGCGAACTTGCCAATGCGCAAAAATATTTCGGCAAGGCGGTAGAGATCTACCCGAAGTACGCGAACGCCTGGTATCAGTTGGGAACTGTTTTTCAGAAGGAACATGAGAAGGATGCAGCGCACGCGGCGTTTACCCGAGCCGCGAATATCGATACCAAGTTCTTGCCGCCTTATCTGGCGCTCGCGTTGATGGCCTACGAGGCAGAAAATTGGACCTCGGTTCTTGACTTAACAGGGCACATCCTGAATCTGGACCCATTGAATCACGTTGCGGGATACGTCTGGGATCTCGATCCGTTGAATTATACGGAGGCGTATTTTTATAATGCGGTCGCAAATTACAAACTGAAAAGGTTCGCAGACGCAGAAAGAAGCGGGCTCAAAGCGGAACAGGTAGACTTGCCGACCCGGTTTCCACAACTGCATCTGTTATTGGGCGAAATTTTTGCGCGGAAAAATGATTACCCGATTGCGATCGCAGAGATACAAACTTATTTGGAGCTAGTTCCGCATGCGAAAGATGCGGATCAGATAAAGGAACGGTTGGCAAACTTGGAGAAGCTGAACGGCTCAGTCTCAGCCAGTGAAAAACCTGTTCAGAAATGAGTGCCGGTTGGCTCGCGGCCTATTGTGCGGGAGCTAGCGCTGCTCATCGATTCAGTGCGCAGCGGCGCTTTTGGTTTTGTCCACAACTACGTCGCCGCTTTTCATCACCCACTTCACGTTATTGAGCACGACGTTGATGTCGGCGAGGGGGTCGCCGTCGACCGCTAGCAAATCCGCGAGGTAGCCGGGAGCTACCGCGCCCAACTCATTTTCTTTTCCGAGTAGCTTCGCCGCATTTCCTGTGGCGGTTTGCAATGCTTGCTCGGGCGTCATGCCCGCTTTCACGAACCATCCCAGTTCGCGGGTATTTTCGCCGAACATGGTATAGATGGCGTCGGAGCCCATGGCGATTTTCACTCCGGCTTTGAAGGCGCGCCTGGTGGTTTCCAAATTGCGCGGGATGAAGGCTTGCAAGCGCTCCTTGTAGCCGGGTGCATAGCCAATCTTGTCTCCGTTGTCGATGTAATAGCGATTGTGGTCGATGGTGGGGACATAGTAGGTGCCGCGTTTCACCATTTCCTGAATCGTGGCATCGTCCATGTCGGTGGCGTGTTCCAGCGAATCCGTGCCTGCTCGCACCGCGTCGCGCGCTCCGGCTGGCCCGTAGGAATGAATGGCGATTTTCTTTCCGAATTGATGCGCGGTGTCCACCGCAGCCTTTATTTCCTCATAGTTGTAGGTCTGGAATCCGGTCACGTCGTCGTCCGTGCCGGTTGATGCATACATCTTGATCCAGTCGGCGCCGGCTGCGATTTGCTGCCGAACCACCCGCAAAACTTCGGGCACGCCATCTGCAATTCCGCCCGCGGGGAGATTCAGCCCGGGCTTGTAGGGCGTATTGGTGATGTACAAGCCATAGCCGACCACCAACATCCGCGGCCCAATCATCTCGCCATGATTAATGAGATCGCGCATGGCAATGTCCATGTACTGGTCGGCTCCCAGGTCGCGCACGGTGGTTACGCCGGCCTTGAGCGTGCGCATGGCGCCCTTTGCGGGCGAGAAAAACTTCTACGGCCGGCGGATTCACGGTGAGTTGCTTCAACATCGGCTCGCCGGGTTTTTCGTCGGTGTACATAGTCATGTGGGTGTGCACGTCGATCAAGCCTGGCAGGCCAGTGTAGTTCGAGAGGTCGATCAGCTCTGCGCCCTGAGGGATCGCGGACGCGTCGGTGGTCAGGTTACGAATCTTGCCGTCTTCCACGATGACGGCGCGGGTCCAGTTTTTCCACGCCCATCCCATAACTTCCCGAAACGCAGCGCCTTTACAGGTTGCGCGGCGATCTTCGCTTGGCCAAAGGCACGCGGCACAAAAATCACAACAAACCAAGCAATCAAGACTGCCCGCACAATTCTCATAGCACTCCTAAGTTTTTCGCTGGTTTCCACGTGAACGCGAGCGGCACAAAGATTATTGAAGTCAGGCTGGGTGATGGGTGCTGGCGTCCGGCACGGAAAATCCCTTGGCGGCCTGATCCACGGACGGAAATATTTCGATGACCCGTTCGACCTTAGTTAGTTTGAGGCTATAGTCAACCATCGGTTGTGCGCAGGCAATGCGAAGAGCGCCGTTGAGAGACTTCAGCGTTGTAAAGCATTTAACGATGACTCCAATCGCTGAGCTGTCAGCATGGGTCACCCCAGACATGTCAAAAATCACGCGGGTTTCTCGGGATTCGATCAGTTTGTCAACTTCCTGGACTAGCTTAGAGCATTCTGGGCCGGAGTGAAGGCTACCTTTGATTTC
>CAVPKZ010000010.1:0-17607 GCA_963705755.1 uncultured Acidobacteriota bacterium
TGGATGTCCATCGAGAGGGAGCGCACAGAAGCCCTGCCGTGCGCATTTTTCCGGGAATGCCGCTTATGTCATCTACACCTCTGGCTCTACCGGTACGCCAAAGGGCGTCATCGTCACGCACCAATCGCTATTGCATCACTGCGTGACCGTCAGCAGGCGCTACGGGCTGGAGGCTAGTGATCGCGTGCTGCAATTTGCATCAATCAGTTTCGATGTTGCGCTAGAAGAAATTTTGCCTTCGCGGTTGCGGGGCGCGGCTGTTGTGCTGTGGCCCGAACCTGTTGCGCCGGCACCTGCTGATTTCACGCGCTTCGTGATTGCGGAACAGCTAACTGTACTGAATCTCCCCTCCTCCTATTGGCACGAGTGGGTAGGGGAACTATCTCGTTCTCAGGTGTCGCGCCCCACCAGCCTACGGCTGATGATTGTCGGCAGCGAAAAGGTCTCGGCCACGCATTTCGCCGCCGGGCGTAATCTTATGGGCCAGCGTGTCTCCTCACGCCGGGAAGTGTTGTTCAGCGGTGCGCCGAACTTGAAGGGCCGAGATGTTCTTTTGGTTGATCAAATTCCTGGAGAGCGGCGTGACGCAAGAATTTCTGCTGCCGGCGGCGTTTGGGTGAACGCTCTCCGCGTTCGTTGCGCCTGGCGGTTTTGCTGGATAAGCCTGAAAAGCGGCGCGTCGACCTTGAGTCTGATTACTTTGGGTTCAAAACTGCATCTAAGGAAGTATGGGTGGGATATGGTTTGGCAGCGCCCAAAATGCTGAATGGCAACCTTTGCCAACTATTTAACGGCACAAAGAGCGCGGGAAAAGCTGAGCGTCGAAAGAAATAGAGTTGCTGCTGCAAAAGCTGCGTAGATTTTCTTGGGGATCTAAGTGAGGGCAACGTGAATTCCAGTTCGACTGCAAAGACCATTCTTTTTTGGATTTTTGATCGTATTTCTGTGGCGTGATTTTGGAAGCTTGGTGCTCGCTCAACGGAGCTACAGGCGCGCGAAGATGAGCCCAGCTACTAGCGAGTTCATAGCCAAGGTGGTTCGCGGTGATGTTAAGGAAGTGACGCTCTATCTTTCGCCCAACAGCTACGAGCTGCAAGGGGAATACAAGTCCCCGGTAAATCATAAATTTCTTAATCTTACGGTTTTCAAGGAATCCGCTCCTGACCTGGCAAAGCAGTTTGCGCGAAAAACAACCAGGTGCGATGAAAGTGGTTCCGCAGCGGGGACTGGGTCCTGATTCTAAAACTTGAACGGTTGCTCCGCTCATTCTGCTCGTGATGGCTTCTGCCTTTTCTTGATGCGCCAGATGCAAGCCGGTGGTAACAAAGCGCTCAGCTTCGGCAAATCACGCGCCCGCTTGCTTTCCGCGCAACAGAAAAAAGCCACCTTCAAAGGATGTGGCCGGAATCGATGAAGCGAAAGAAGAGCTGCAGGAGATTATCGAGTTCCTTAAAGACCCGCAAAAATTCCAGAAATTGGGGGGCCGCATTCCCAAGGGCGTGCTGCTCGTCGGACCTCCTGGAACGGGCAAGACCCTGCTTGCACGCGCTATTGCAGGCGAAGCTAACGTGCCGTTTTTCTCGATCTCCGGTTCCGACTTCGTGGAAATGTTCGTCGGCGTGGGCGCTAGCCGTATTCGCGATCTGTTCGAGCAAGGCAAAAAGAATGCCCCTTGTATCGTTTTCATCGATGAAATTGACGCCGTAGGTCGACATCGTGGTGCCGGCATGGCGGTGGACATGATGAACGGGAGCAAACTTTGAACGCTCTGCTCGTCGAAATGGATGGATTCGATACCAACGAAGGCGTTATCTTGATCGCCGCGACAAACCGTCCGGACGTTCTTGGATAAGGCTCTTGCTGCGCCCAGGACGTTTTGACCGCCGTGTTGTGGTGCCTCGTCCGGATGTGAAGGGCCGCGAAGAAATTCTCCGCGTTCACACTCGAAAAGTTCCGATGTCGGACGACGTAGAGCTTTCCATCATCGCTCGCGGCACACCTGGTTTTTCGGGTGCCGACCTCGCCAACCTGGTGAACGAAGCTGCGCTTTGGGCCGCGCGCCAGAATCGGAAGTTCGTCACGATGGTCGATTCGAAATGTCCAAGGAAAAGTGCTCATAGGCGTGGAACGCAAGTCCATGATTTTGTCCGACGAAGAAAAGAAAAATACAGCTTATCACGAAGCGGGACACGCCCTGGTCGCCGCGATGACTCCGGGGCTGACCCGGTGCACAAAGTCACAATCATTCCTCGCGGCATGGCTCTCGGTCTCACCATGCAATTGCCCGAAGACGATAAGCACACTTACACGAAAAATATCTGGGATCCATGCTGGCGGTACTGATGGGCGGCCGTCCGCTGAAGAAATTTTCCTCGGGCACATCACCACCGGCGCGGGAAAAGACATCGAGCGCGCCACCGACATCGCGCGCAACATGGTTTGCGAATGGGGCATGAGCGAACTCGGTCCTCTGGCCTATGGCAAGAAAGATGAAGCTATTTTCCTGGGCCGCGAAATCACCCAGCATCGCGACTACTCCGAAGACACCGCCATCCAAATCGACAAAGAAGTAAAACGCATTGTCAACGGCGGCTACGAGCGCGCCAAAGCCATCCTCTCAAATAATAAGGAGACTCTGGAGCGACATTGCGTTGGCGCTACTCAACGCGAAGTCATCGACGCCAACGAAGTGAGACTCTTGATGGAAAACAAGCCGCTCCCGGAAAAGCTGCGCACTCCAACGCCGCAGCCTCCGCAAGCAGCGCCTAGCGCGGATCCCAGGTAGTGCGCCCTGAATTGCGCCCTGCCCCTGGCTTCACGCGCGGAGAAAATCCAGCAAAAGCTTAGGCCCAGATAAATCTCAACCCCCTACAGGGCGCGACTCTAACAGTCGCGCCCTTTTTTTGTGAATAACTTCCGAGCAGCTGACCACTCGCCCAAAAACCACTCTTTTCGGTACCCTCGGCGCACTGGGCCCTAACGCAGATCCTTTCGTGCAGGGTTACTCCGGCAGTTGCGCGCCTTCTGGCTCACGGAGCCAGAAACTCCCGGTCACGACAACAAGTAGGCCAAGACTGCAACAGTTCCTGCTGAATAGGCGAGGCGAGCGGCGGCGCCTGCTCCGGGCATAACATTGGCGAGCTGCGTGGTGAGAACCGCCGCCGACGCGCCGATAACTCTGGCTCCAATGTTCAACGCGAAACTCTCGCCCGTGCCGCGCAAGTGCGTCGGATAGACTCGCGGCAAGTAGTTCCCCCAAAGGCTAAAGGGTCCATTCAGCAAGAGAGCCGCAAGAAAGACTCCGCCCTTGAGCAGCACCAGACTATGCGTCGCAGCAAAAAAGTAGACGCAGGAAAACACAATCAAACCCGGAACGAGAAAGATCCGCAGGAGACGCCTTTGCGCCACGATGCGAATCACGAGCGCTGCAAACAACAGGCGGCCGGCAATCGTGCCGAGCTCCTAAAAAAGTTGTACGCCGCTGACCGCTTGTTCCACTTGGCGTGGCGCCAGACTGCGCACTTCTGGGAGGCCAGGGACCATGCGAGGGGTGTGTTGCATAACGCCTGAAGCGAGCGCAAAACTGCACGCCACCATCAAGACACTGACCACTGTGGTCTTTCGTAGAGCGGGCCGGAAGAGCTCCATGACGCTTGGCCGTTTCAATGTCCCTTTGGATTTTTTCTCCCGCCAGACGGGTGATTCAGGCAGAAAGGGACGGATCAAAATCAGGGGAATCGCGGGGATTAGTCCGGCGAACAGGGTGTAGCGCCAGGCCGCGTGCCCACCGCGGATGGCCGGGAAGTGCTCGGCGAAGGTGACCGCCACATAATAGACACCCGTGACCAGAATACCTCCGAGGCCAACGGCCGCCTGCGTGTAGCCCAACGCAGCTTCCCGTTGTTTTGGATTTGAGAAAAGCTCCGCCACCCAAGCGACTCCAGCCACGTATTCCACGCACGTGCCGATGATTGTCAGACAGCGGAAAATCAGGAGCTGTGGCACCGTTGCCGCAAAATCCTGCAGCGCACGCCGAGAAGGCGTACAGCAAAATGCTCCAAACAAGCACTCGTCGGCGGCCAAGCAAATCGGTCAGATAACCTCCGAGGAGTCCGAACACGCCGCCGCACGCCAGCGGCACATAAATCAACAGACCTACCCAGCGATTGAACGCCGGGCTGCCCGGATTGAGATTTCCAAGCGTGATGAGCGCGGGGCGCACCACCAGGGGCAGAGCCACGACTCGTATAAATCGAAGGCGAAACCCAAGGCAGCGACGGCGCAGATTAACCACTGAACCGGCGTCAGACGGGCCGCCTCGGACGCCTTCCTCTGCATCTCAACGTTGCCCATGGCCGCTGGTAGCCTGTCTGTGAGCTCTCCCAAAGCTGCTCCCGCAATTCAAGGGATTGACCGCCCAAACGCCAGGTCGTTGCCCTATTTAAGTCCAGGCCGATTTATGATACAAGTTCAAATAATTTGATAATTGTTGAGGAATGCTCAACGATGGATTTCAGCTCGCGACAGTTCCGCGCCTTTCTTCTTGTCGCGCAACACCGCAGCTTCTTCCGCGCCGCCGAGGCCCTTTACATACGCCCTCGAGTTTGAGCGTGTTGATCCGCGAACTCGAACTGCAGCTCGGGTTTCGCCTGTTTGATCGCACCACACGCCATGTCGGGGTCACAAAATATGGCTCCGAATTGCCTGGAGTGGTTCGCCACAGCCTTGAAAGAGTTGATGCCACCGTGTCGCGCATTGGGCGATCTGCCACCCAAGCCAACCTCTCACTGTCCGTGGCTGCGCCGCCCTTGATCGCTGCCAATGTTCTTCCGGAAGCAATTAAAGAATTCCGCAGTGACCCGGCCCGGGCTGGATATTCGCGTGTTCGATGTCGGCGGAGACGCCCTCACCCGCTTGGTCGAAGACGGTCGAGTGGATATGAGTCTCGGAGGGTTCTTTAGAGCCCGCGCTTGGAATCCGCCGCACGCCGCTGTTTCGCTTTTCGTTGATGGTGATTCGGCCAGATAGCGACCCGGATTGCGTCGCACCTCTACCACCTGGTCCGCTCTCAAGGGAGAACCGCTGATCTCGCTGGTCCCGGACAATCTCGTCCAGGATTTCATCGACAAGCATCTGGCCCGCGCTCACGTTGTCGTCCATCCCCGCGCCACCTTCAACCATCTCGACACAATGATCGCCATGGTCGAAGCCGGCGAAGGCGTTGCCATCATCCCTTCCTTCGGATTGCCCGCCTGCCGAATCGAAAGGTTGTGATGAGTAAGCTGATCAATCCAGCTGTGAATGTGGACTTCTGCCGCATCAGCCTTAGGGGGAAGAGGCTCCCGCCGGGAGCGGACGACTTCAGCTCTTTCCTTAGGGCTTATCGCCCGATGGGCCGGTCGATCAGGCATCCTGTAGCTGGGCGCAATATTGTTGGTTGTCCCGCTCGCGAGGCAACCAACACGCACTGGCGAGGCTCGGAGGGGGAGTATATTACCAACGCGAACGGTAGGTTCGATCCGCGATCATGATCGAGTAACGCTAGTGCTCTATCGGAGGCGCGTTTTCACAAAAGCGTGAAGTCCGGGCGAGGTGCTCCGCGCGCGTTCGATAGAGCCGTTTGAAGGTGGGCGCTGGCGGTTGCGGCGGATGCGGGCTAGTGGCTACACCGATCTGACGGCTATGGGAATTGAATCTTTTTTCGTTTGCAGCCTATTGATTTTGCTTGGCTTAGGAAAATCAGAGAAAACCGAAAATCGCAGTTAAAAGCTCTACCTTGCGGCATGACGTGAGGAGTATAGCACGCGAAGCGTCGTCGCGCCAGCGACTACGTTCTAACGGGCTACACGGAAGTTATTCCGAGTCAGAGGGCTGGTTGTCGAAACTCACGACATCATGTCCGTTTGTTTGTGTAGCCGCGTTGCTGGACAAGGGCTCTCGGTGAAGTTCGCTTTTTTGACTGACCACAGCTAACTTTCGAAGATTTTATCCAGAAAGTTGACTAGCGGGCGGAAAACTATATAGACGATGACGAGCACGCAGCCAGCTGAATCCATTGATAAATTTGTTGGCATAACTAAATAATAGTTTGAGCAGCAGCCAGTAAAGCATTAGCCAAATGTCGTTGTCGTAATAATACCTGGACCGCAGAAGCATCGGAGCCTGGACGGTCGGTAAGAACTGATCTAGCAGGTAGATACGAGGGCAAGCTTGAACTCTCATTAAGGAAAACGCCGCGGAGGTTTCTTTAAAAAGTTTTGAAGATTTTTATTTTGGGCTCTACTGGATGTCGCCGGCGGGACCGATTTGAACCAATTCTTGTGCCTGCGGCGTCAGGACTCATGGGCATCGGCTTCAAATTCTGTGGTCGCGCCAATTGTCCAGGATGCCGACCTGTTGCACGCAAGAAACCGTGCATCGCGAGCGCACAACCCTCTGTGGAATATTCGCGGTGACGCATCTCTGCCGAATATTCGCCAAGCGGAATCCCCGGATATCCGCGCTGTTGCGAACACCAGTGCACCAGTCCGTCCTCGCAAATATACAAATACCGCGACCCAGGCGGCACCTCCAATCGTGTTCCCGGCGCGCGCGACATTGTGTTGAAACTCGTTGAACCGCGAAAAGAGCGCTTCCCCAATACCATAATCTCTTCAAAAATACTGTTGATCGTGCTCGCCCAGCGGCTTCAATTGGCCATCGTTGTCGTGAATAATTCCGACGGTACTCGTAAATCCCAGCTCCAGCGCGCGATGCGCGATGTCAAGGCGTCTTCAGGATTCTTCACGCCGCTGCCAAGCACCGAATTGATATTCACCTGAAAATCCGCCCATTCGCGAGAGCATTTCCAGCCGCCATCCAACGACTTAAGGCTTTTTTTCGACACTTCATCCGGCGTCAGTTATCGATGCTGATCTGCAGATGTTCGAGGCCGGCGGGGTTTAGGCGCTCGATGCGCTCCTGATTCAGAAAAAATCCATTGGTGATCATCCCGGCGATAATCCCCGGCTCCGGATGTGCCGAATGACCTCGTCGATCTCCGGATGGAGCAGCGGTTCGCCGCCGCTGATGGTGATGATCGACGTGCCCATGCCGGCCAGAAAATCAAGCCGCCGCTTCATCTCGTCCAGCGGCACAGGCGTGGAGACGTCGTCGAATTCATTGCAATATGTGCAGGCCAGGTTGCAGCGGCGCATGGGAATGACGTGCACCAGGATCGGGGTGCTTCGTTGAAACCAGCGCTTTCGTGATCATGCGCAATTCACGCGCACGCGTCCGCGCAAACCGTGCCGCACGACGCAAGCGCACGGCTGCCTTGGCTGCTACGGCCGGCTTTGCCGCTTTAATTTTGTTCTGTGACCCCACGAAATGAACCAATGCCCCTACCAAGATTATACACGAGGCCTAATGCCAGCCGGCCCGCAGCATCACCATTAGTAATGAGAAGCAAAGCGAACAGAGTCAAAAGCCCCACCGTGGAATTCGAGGGTGGGGCACCCTACGAGTTTTTGGGCGCACAGCGACATCTGCACTCACGTGCTCTTAAGCAGTTCCGTTCGATACTTAGGGGCAAGTTGCTTCATCTTAGTTACGAGCTTTTCTTGCGCATCCTTATCCAGCTTCGGCGGAGGGGTGGTGCGCGTCGCTACCGGGACTCCAACTTCCAGGAAAAACTTCTCTTGTCCCGCAGGTGAACAGAGGCACAACATACGCACAGCCTTTTGAGAATTGTTGTGAAACTGGTGCGGGGCATTCGCCGGAATATTCACCGTATCGCCTGCGCGCGCTATCGACTTGCTGCCACGAAAACTCAGTTCCAGCTCGCCTTCCAGGATTACAAACGTCTCTTCGAAGTTATGCCGGTGCGGCGGCGGCCCTCCGCCGGCAGGCACATGCATATCAATCAAACAAAAGCGGCCATTGGTGTCGTCGCCGGTGAGCAAAATTGTGTACGTATCTCCCACCACACCGACATGCGTAACCTTTTGGTTGTCAGCTTGCGCCAATGTAAGAGCCCGCCGGAGATCATCAGCAGGAATTTGCGCACCTGCTTGCGCACTGGCACCGCCATTTTCACTCATGTTCTTCCCCTTCGCAGTTTTGCACAACTCATCTTACTCCTGCCATACATCGAAGGCCTGCAAGTCTTAAACTGAAATGGAGAAATGTGCCGGAACCGGGCGGAAAACGTTACTGAAATTCTTGGACAGCCCAAAACATCTTTAGCGCCCCAACGCAAAATGCCCCACCCGCGGTTCTTCCAGGGTGGGGAATTCTGACGTTAGGCGAAAACTACTGCTCGGAGCCCGAGGCCCAGCGCATACCGAACGCTACAGTGGGATGGTAGTATTCGCGCTGGATCGGGTATTTCGGACTGCCCTGATAAAATCCGAAAACCTCGTTGCTCAAATTAAGTCCGTATCCAAAAAAGCTGAGTCCTTTGTAGAGGCGATAACTTCCCTGCACGTCGAACTGCGTGTGCGCGTACAGATAAATGTCACCGGTCGGACCTTTCAGGCCCAGGATGGGATCGTTAGGCGTGCCGTTGGCCTGGTAAGCATACTGAAACAAGTTGGCGTCATTATGGGTAATAGCGAACCGTCCGGAAAATCGCGCCTTGTCGTAGGTTAAGCCTACGTTCCAGTTGTTCGGCGCCTGGCGCTGCAAGGTGGGATGATCATCGCGTCCATTCGAAAAGTTGGCCGGAAAAGTAACCTGCGAAGTGGTGTAGCTATAGTTCGCTGCTACCCCGAATCCATTTAGAAATCCAGGAAGGCGCGATAGCCGTTGTTCCCAGGCGGCTTCAAATCCCGCGATGTGAGCGTTGGGACCGTTGATGGATTGTGTCAACAAAAATCCCGCCTCAGGACCAGAGTTGAGTGTAACCGCGGTCGGATAAATGGGATTGGACAGCTGCTTATAGAAAAATCCAGCCTGCAGAATGCCCAGTGGCTGAAAGAAATGCTCGACCAGCAAATCGTAATTGTTGGCCTTGGTCGGCTTCAGGTCCGGGTTACCGGTTGAAACACTCTTTGGACTCGCGTTCGGATCAACAATGATCGTGGGAACCAAGTCGCCGATATTTGGCCGCGAGATCCCCTGGCTGAAGTTGGCGCGTAGATTCGTGTTTTTCTCCAGCAGATACTGCACTTGCACGCTGGGCAACACGCTTACATAACCGGAACCTTGCTGCAGCGGGGTGATCGTTGGAGGCAAGGAATTACCGGACCCGTCGACATTGGCGGTCAACTGATTCGTCGTGAAAGTGGTGTCCGTGCCTTCGACTCGCAGGCCCGCTTGCACGCGAAACTTACCGATGGAAATAGCGTTTTGCACGTAGCCTGCGTAAACGCGCTCGTTGGCGTCAAAGAACGCGCTAGCCGAACGGGTGATGCTCCCCACCTGGTCTAATTGGAACTGTGCAAGGTTGGCCATAACGGACTGAATAATCTTGTTGGAATTCGATGTCGGTCCATAAGGCAAATTACCGTACGTGAAAGAACGATCGTAATAACTCGGGTTGGTGTACGTTCCCAACACCGAAGATAAGGGGATATTCGCGCTGGAATTATTGTAGAAGGAGTCGTCCTCATTTTGCTTCGTGTGCGAGTTTCGAATCTTTAAACCAATTTCGAAAACGCCGAAGTGTGAGTGCAAGTTGTACCGGCGCGCCACGGACGCCGCACCCTGAAAGTTGAGCTGCTGGGCGATGTAATGCGTGAAGGACGTATTGGTCAATTGGTATTGGCTGGGATCATAAGGGGTGCTGCCATCCAAAGGGATAAATTTTGGGCGCAGCGGATTGTTCAGGCTCAGCGCCAGATCAGCGCCGTTTGATCCCGGCAGCAAGGCGCCAGTGGAATCGTAGCTTGACGTAGGTGCGCCAAAGTTGGTCGTCTCAAAGTCCTGCCCGCCAATGTTGTGCGAGCGTGAAACCGCGAACTCGTAAACGATGAGGGTAGATGAAAGATCGTGCCTTGCTCCGGTCAAGAAGCTGTACACCTGTTGATCGGGGCGGCGAATGTAATGGCGATAGGCGTAGGACCCTGGGGAGCAGGGATTGCTGCCGGGGTTGGTAATATCGGCGGCCTGGTTGACCGTTTGGCAGTCCTGCGCATTATCAAACGTGACTTGGGAACCGTTGACCGATTTGATGGTGTTTCCGGCATTGGGCGTATACACAATAGTGTCGCCGTAGTCGTGAAAGTCCGAATACAATCCTTTTATGTAAGCAGATGATCCTGGCTTAAACGTGTAGTCGACGCCAGAGGCAAAGCCATATCGCGTGCGGTAGTAATTGTAGGACCGCATATCTTCGGTGGGAACGTAGGCAATATTCTTTCCAGGAGGCGTAGTGCCCACTGCTTGAACTGGCTCCAGATCATCGATGCCGCGATTATTGCGATCCCAGGTGCCGCCCAGCAAAATTCCAAGCTTTTTGTTTACGCCAAAGCGTTGACCGACAGTTCCGTCGAAGCCGCCGAGAGTGCGTCCGCCCTGAATAGGCGTGTAGCCGCCTTCGCCTCCAAAGTTGTAAGTCGGCTTTTCGCCCGCCGTCTTAGTTACGAGATTGACGGTGCCGCCGATTCCGTCAGCATCCTGGCTGGCGGAAAGGGTCTTGAATACTTCAATGCGTTCGACCAAATTCGCCGGTACGGCATCCAGCTTGATATTGCGCACTATGCCTTCCGGGGAAGGCACATTCACGCCGTTGATCGTTACGTTGCTAAGACGCGGTTCAGTTCCGCGAATCTGCACATATTTTCCTTCGCCCTCATCGCGCTCCAGCGACACACTGGGCAGCCTGCCAACTGCGTCGGCCACGTTTGTGTTGGGCAAGCTGTTGATAACTCTCGAGGGCAACACTTGGACGATCTCATCCGACGTTCGTTCAATATTGATCGCTTCACTTTCACCTTGCAGTCGTTCGGCGGTGACGACCACCTGATCGGCCTGCGAAGCAACTTGCAAAACGGGATCGACATTCACCGTTTGCCCGGCTTCTACCTTCACCGTACCGCTGAACGGATTTAATCCCACGTAAGAGGCGGTCAACGTATACTCGCCCGCCGGGACATCGCTAATTCGGAACTGACCCTGGTCATCCGAAACTACCCGCCTTCCCAGCGGTTGTAGCTCAATCAGGGTGCTTGATAAGGGAGCGTCCGCGGAATCTTTCGCAGTTCCTGTAATCGTGCCTTTGCCGCTTTGCCCCGCGGCCGGAGCCACCCACGCTCCGTAACCTAAAATCAACGCTGCAAAAATCAAATGCAAGAATCTGCGCATAGCTCTCCTCACACTCGTGCGCGTGGCCAGAGTGGTCATTTTTTGAATTCCGTATTGTGTTCTTGCAGAAGCCCCGGATCGGCGCGTCTGGTGTTCCCTTTTTTTCGACCTGAGGAATACACCCGGTTGGTGCCGATGGCGCACGGTAACCCGCAAACATGAACGCTGCGTGACACCTTCATGAACTTGCCATGAAGCTCATCTGAATAAATTTTTAGGAATGCAACAGGATGCGCAACTTGGTCTGAATTACATCGGCAAAAATTATTAGTGTTTGGTGTGCCGGGAAGAATCCTGACCACCCGGGTCGCGTTCGCCGACCTCGTCCGCAAGCTCCATTTACAGGCGCTTAACTCGCTCCTCCTCGCAACTCCGATGCTTCTGCTAAACTTAAAGCAGCGGTTTTTCGCGAGCTTCAGGAGCCGAGATGGCCGACGCTGTTCACGCTGCGCATCCCCACACCTCACCGTCCCAAAAGACCCGCACCGAATCCGACAGCATGGGCAAAATGGAAGTTCCCGCCGACCGCTACTACGGCGCGCAGACCGCACGCTCGTTGATTCACTTTGCCATCGGCAAAGACACCATGCCCCCGGAACTCATCAGCGCTTTCGGCGTGCTCAAAAAAGCCGCTGCGCTGGTCAATCAGGACCTCGGCAAGCTTCCGGCAGAAAAAACCAAGCTGATTGTCCAGGCTGCCGATGAAGTAATCGCCGGAAAACTACGCGATCACTTCCCTCTGCGCATCTGGCAAACCGGCAGCGGCACGCAAACCAACATGAACGTCAACGAAGTCATTTCAAATCGGGCCATCGAGCTTTCCGGCGGCGTCATGGGCAGCAAAAAACCCATTCATCCCAACGATGACGTCAACATGTCGCAGTCTTCCAATGACACTTTTCCCACGGCCATGCATATCGCTGCCGCGACGGAAACCGTGCGTAAACTTGTGCCTGCCGTGAAAAATTTGCGCGACGCGCTCGACGCCAAGGCCCGCGAATTCATAGGCATCGTAAAAATCGGCCGCACTCACTTGCAGGACGCCACGCCGCTTACCGTGGGCCAGGAATTTTCGGGCTGGGTCAGCCTGCTCGACCGCGACATCAAACGGATTAACGAAGCGCTCGACGGTCTCTACGATCTGGCGATTGGCGGCACCGCTGTCGGCACCGGACTGAACGCCCATCCCGAATTCGCCGAGCGTGCCGCCCGCAAAATTTCAGAGTTAACTGGACTTCCTTTCCGTTCGCATCCCAACAAATTTGCTGCTCTCTCCGCGCACGATGAAATCGTATTTGCCAGCGGCGCGCTCAAAACTCTGGCCGCCTCGCTGATGAAAATCGCCAATGATATTCGCTGGCTGGCCTCCGGCCCGCGCTGCGGTCTCGGCGAGTTGACGCTCCCGGAAAATGAGCCGGGCTCTTCCATCATGCCCGGCAAAGTAAATCCCACGCAGTGCGAAGCCCTCACCATGGTGGCCACACAAGTGATGGGCAACGATGCGGCGATCGGTTTTGCAGGTTCACAAGGCAACTTTGAGCTGAACGTTTTTAAGCCCGTGATGATTTTTAATTATTTGCATTCGGTAGAGTTGCTTGCCGACGCTTGCCATAGTTTTGTCGGAACACTGCGCCCACGGCATCGAGGTCAATCGCGAAAAGATCGATCATTACGTCAAGACATTCCCTGATGCTGGTCACCGCGCTCGCGCCGAAAATCGGCTACGATAACGCCGCCAAAGTTGCTCACACCGCTCATCACGAACACAGCAGTCTTCGCGAAGCCGCGATTAAACTTGGTTTCATCACCGGTGAGGAATTCGACCAACTGGTCCGCGCCGAAGACATGACTCATCCGTGACCCGCTACTCAAGCACCAGGTTGAAATTCAACACGCCGATGTTTTCATGAGGCAGAAACTTTTCCCCAGCGTCGATGCTGCCGTGGCGGACGTTACCGACGGTGCGCGCATTATGTTCGGCGGATTTGGCGGTGCGGGCTTCCCCAACAACCTCATACAAGCGCTGGCCCGCAAAGGAACTAAAAACATCACCGCGATCAGCAATAATTGCGGCACTCGCGACGGCGAGCTGGGACTGATGTTCAAGAACGGTCAGATCAGCCACGTAATCGCTTCTTTTCCCGGACCGCATGCAAATTATTTTCAAGAGCGGTTCGCCGCGAAGGAAGTCACGCTGGAGTTGGTGCCGCAAGGCATTCTGTGCGAACGCATGCGCGCCGCGGCCGCCGGACTTTTGGGCTTTTACACTACCGTGGGCGTCGGAACGGAAGTGGCCGCAGGCAAAGAAGAGCGCGTAATCGATAACCAGCGCTGCATTCTGGAATCGCCCATCCATGCCGACTACGCATTCATCAAAGCGGACAAGGCCGATGAACTTGGAAATCTGACCTATCGATTGGCGGCCAGAAATTTTAATCCGATCATGGCCATGGCTGCGAAAACCACCGTCGTGGAAGTGGAAGAAATCGTTCCTGTCGGAGCCATCGAGCCCGAAAATGTGATAACTCCCGCCATATTCGTTCATCGTATCGTGCAAGCTAAAGGAATTCGCTATGCCGGATAAGCTCCGGCTCACTCGAGAAGAGCTCGCCGCGCGCGCCGCCAAAGAACTGCCGGATGGCGCTTACGTAAATCTTGGTTGGGGCATCCCAAATTTAATCGCGGATTATTTGCCGCCCGGCCTCACCGTTTTTTTTCACAGCGAAAATGGCATTCTCGGAATGGGGCGTCGCGCCAGGGCCGGAGAAGAAGATTACGACCTGGTGGACGCCATGAAAGTTCCCGTGACACTGGCGCCCGGCGCATCTTTTTTTCATCAAGCGGACGCGCACCTGATGAGCCGCGGTGGCCACCTGGACGTCGCCGTTCTCGGCGGATTTCAAGTTTCCGAGAAAGGCGATCTCGCCAATTGGAAAGTTCCCGGCGCTCGCGGCTCAGGTGGAATCGGCGGAGCCATGGACATCGCGGCCGGCGCAAAAGTATTGATCGTGTGCATGGAGCACACCACGAAAGACGGCGCTCCAAAAATTGTGAAGCGCTGCACCTATCCGCTCACCGCACTGGCGTGCGTGGACACTATCGTGACGGATTTGGCGGTGATCGATGTGCGAGCGGAAGGACTGCTGTTGCACGAGACTGCTCCCGGCTGGAGCAGAAAAGAAATTCAAGAACTGACCGGCGCGGCACTTTTATAGGCACCCTCCTCACGATCGCCGATCGAGGCCCGCGCGTATCAACTCAGGGCGATCACAGGCGCGCAGCTACGCGGGCGGCGATGTGGCCATCGTCGCGACGGAGAATCAATACCAAACTGTCGCTCAAAGGAATTCCGGCACTGGGAATCTCCAGTTCGTAGGCCCATTGAAATCTCTTGGGCAAGTCCTTGGCAAGTTCCGTGGCGTACGGAGGAATCAGCTCGACGGAGAAAAATTTCAGCTTAACATTTTCTGCCGGGCGCAAATCGACTCCTCGCTTCCAGAACAGCGACAGATGCACCGTACTCATCATTTCGCGAGTCAGGTATTGACGGTCCTTGGGGTCTGGCACCTGTGAAGGACAGGGCTGGTCATGGATCACGAACAGCAGTTTCAGATGCTCAGGAAATTCGGTCACGACTTCTTTCCCGCGAAGATATCTGGTGCCCTGGTTATCGTCGATGCGTTTCAAATTATCGAAAAAACCCTTGTCCGCCATGTGGCCGGCCAACCGGAAACAAGTGTTATCGCTCAGGCTGCCGTCCGTCTCCAGAAAAACACCGCCGTCAAAATTCCAGATTGTTTTTGGAATGCGCTTGAGTTTGTCCGCGGGCTTTTGCCCCGCTAACGTCAATGTCAACGGTTGGCCACAAAGCAGCAATACAGCAATTAGTATTGCCCGAGGAGTTTGGGAACAAAGAGTCCGCATGGTAAGTCGTGAACGAGAGTTGACGGCCTGAATAGTGTACGTGTGACGCGCGCCGCGCTGTCAACTCACGAATTGCTCGGGCTTTGGGGGCGTAGGTGCGTGCGAACTGCTGGCAATGCCTGCGAGTGTCATTTACTATCCGAAGAGAACACATGAGGCGCAGGTCCACACTACTAGTAATCGTTGTCGCGTTGGTTGGTTTTGTTGTCGCGGTTGCCGCCTCGCTTCTACACAACGGCCTGAGCGCCCGCGCGCGACCCAGCGCCATGGAAGAAATGCTGGCGCGTAACGCGTGGCGTCTTTCCATTCCATCGGACGCGCGCGCCATGCGCAATCCGTTGCCTGCTTCTGAAGAGAATCTTAAGGATGCGCGGCTGCATTTCGCGGATCACTGCGCGATCTGCCACGCCAACGATGGCAGCGGTGACGCGCTTTTTGGGCGGGGCTTATACCCCAAGCCGCCGGATCTACGCCAAGCCGAGACACAGAATCGCTCCGACGGGGAGCTTTTCTGGATTATTGAGAACGGGGTGCGCTTCACTGGCATGCCATCATTCGCCAGTCACGGTATGGACAACGATTCCTGGAAGCTGGTCCTTTTCATAAGGCACCTGCCGCACCTTAGCGCTGAAGAGCGCCTCGAAATGTCCCGTTATAACCCAAAAAGCCCGGAGGATCGCGAAGCAGAAAAAGAGGAAGATGAATTTCTGAATGGTACAACACCGCAGAAATCTGGAACATCCAACTCTAATCATTGAGGTATTCTTGAAAGGGCACTCTTGAATCTACAAGGCCCTGGGGGTTTTATGACTCGTCGATTTTTCACAACTTTGCTGGCTTTTTTCCTCGTTGCCGTTACGCTCTCGGCGCACGGCGACAAAAAGCACGTCATCGGAACGATAACAAAATTAAATTCCGGCTCCGTGACGGTTAAGACCAGGGATGGAAAATTGGTACAGGTGAAACTCGTTCCCTCCACCACATACGTTGCACGCGTGGCGACCGCGGACAAGCCTGCGGCGCTTTCGGATCTGGCCGTCGGTGAGAACGTGGTGATCCATGCCACTCCGAAGGGCGACGACCTGGAAGCCGACGAAGTTAGGTTCGCCGCGCTGAGCGCATCTGGCTCCGGTTCCTCGAAGTCTCAACAGCAACCATAATTCTCTTCGCAACATCGCTCTGAATGTATTTTTAGTCTTCGAGAACATGGCAGGAGTGCGTTTTTATGACCAGCCACGCAGGCTGATTTACATTCAGCTCAGCGCTCGTTTTGCTCCGAGCGTCAGGTGAACGGTAAAAACTACCGCGTGGTCGGCGTCGGCCGAGACTTGCGCAACAAACATGGCGCCGCGTTGTTCGAGCGCGATAATTTTACCGGAAATCACGTTGCGGGCGCTTAGGCCGTAAGGGCGTTCGGTGGCCAACAAAATATCTCCGGCACGAATCGCCAAGCGGACAGCGGTTTTTACGGCGGCATGGCCCAGAGGCGTTTCGATTTCACATGCGCCTTTATCCAAGCGCACGCGCATTACACCATCCGATTCCCCGCAGTTCGGCCACCATACCGCTGAACAGATTTTCAAATCCCGAGGCTTGTGCCAATGACGAGCGCCGAGGTGCGTCCAACACTTCGTGAGGTGTTCCGGTACTGATAATTTTTCCCTGATCGAGGACGATCACGCGTTCGCCGAGCGCGTCAACTTCGCCGCGGCTGTGGGTGACGTACAAAATTGGGATGTTTTGCGCCACGTTCCAGCGCCGCAAATCTTCCATGATGGATTTTTTTAGTCCTTCGTCCAGCGCCGTCAGCGGCTCGTCGAGCAGCAACACCCGTGGTGAAGTTGCCAGCGAACGAGCCAGCGCGACTCGCTGTTGTTCGCCCGCCGGATATTTCATGGGCTTTTCGCTTGGCTAACTGCTGAACGCGAAAAGCTTCCAGCATCGCTTTTACTCGTGAGGCTTGTTGCGGCGCCGGCAGGTCTGCCAGTCCATAGGCGACGTTTTGCTCCACGGTCATATGTGGAAATAACGCCAGGGATTGAAAAACGTAGGCGATTTTTCTTTGCCGGCGGCACGTCGATCCGCTGCTCCACATCGAGCAGGACCTCGCCATCTATTTCAATTTGACCGCTATCAGGCTTGAGCAATCCGGCGATGCAATCCAGTAGCGTGGATTTTCCGGCTCCCGAAGGGCCAAAGACAATGGTGATTCCCGAAGGAATTTCGATCGCAACATCCAGTATGAACGAAGATCGCGCACGAGCGGAGCGCGCTTTTTGCAGCTGCGCTTGGAGCACTGGCGGATTTATCTCGCTGCCCACGAGGCCCACATGCGCCGGCCGATTCGCCGATTGACGCCGTACACGGTGGAGAGCACCACGAAAGAAATTATCAACA
>CAVPKZ010000011.1:0-5048 GCA_963705755.1 uncultured Acidobacteriota bacterium
TCTATTTTCCGGGCGGCGCTTTTCAAAATATTTATTTGCGGGAGGTTGCGGTGCGGCGTGAATAACCGTTGCGTCCTTTTGCGTAACCGATTCCTGGGGCGGTATGTACGACACACGCGGCTTTGGAATTATTTTTAGGGCGCGGCGGAGTTCGTCGACTTCTTTGTCGATAAGCAGACGGTAGCGGCCTTGTGGCAAGCCTTCGAGGGTGAGCGGACCTAGCCCGATGCGTTTTAATTTTTCGACGGGGTGTTTTTCGGCAAAGAGGACGCGGCGGAGAATGTCTTTTTTGGAATCCTGCAAGGCGACTTCATACCAGAAATTTTCGGCGTGACCGCGAGTGGCGTCGGGTTGGCGAACGGTGCGGATGGTGGCTCCTGCGTTGCGGCCCAGGCGCTCGAGCTCTTCCATCATGAGACGGCCTTTGATTTTCACGTGGTAATGCTGCTGAAGATTGGCCCAGTCTTTCAGCATTTCAGCGGCGAGATCGCCGTCGTTGGTTAGAAAAACCAAACCGGTGGCGTCATAGTCCAGGCGGCCGACGGGATATACGCGCTCCGGTAAACCTTTGAGGCAATTTCGTAGCGTTTTGCGGCCTTCAGGGTCGGCCATCGTCGAGACTACTTCTGGAGGTTTGTTCAAGACGATGTAGACGCGGCGTTCGTTGGCTTCGACTAGTTTGCCAGCGGCTTCGATGCGATCTTCTTTAGCGTCGGCCTTGGAGCCTAGCTCGGTGATGACCTGGCCGTTGACGCGAACTTGTCCGCTGAGGATGAGTTGTTCGGCGTGGCGGCGAGAAGCGATGCCGGCGCGGGCGATTATTTTTTGTAGGCGTTCAAGCATTATTGGGGTGTGTCCGGTGGTTGAGATGAATTTGTATGACGGTATCTATTGTGAACGGGTTCGGGAGAAACCGCACTGTTAAGTTTGGTGACGCTCCGGCAGCATCGAAGAGAGATTCCTTCGCGGGCCGACTCGTTCGCGGGAGCGAACGAGAAGAAAATGCGTCGGCCCGCTCCGGTCGGAATGACCGAAGTTTTGCGTGGGAAGTGACAGATTTGTTTTGGAAGTTCTTAGAGTGCAGCGATGCAGGTCCTACGTGAAGGCGAGATTTTATTCGCCGGCGGCGACTCCCTTTGATTCTCCGCTGGGTTTGTCGGTGCTCTTCCCTGTGGGCGTAAGATTCTTGCGGCGATTTTCTTCGTCGAAGGCGCTAGGAGACTGCACGACTTCGGGATCTCTTGGGGCTTCATCGATTTCGCCTGCGGGCATGCCCTCGCCGGTGGCATTAACTTCCGCGGCTATTTCTTCGTTTTCGTCCGACTGATTAGCGGGAATGTCTTTGGTGGCCATGTTTCCTCTCTGCAGCTTGGATGCGAAGGCTGAGACGAATGGGTCCACCCGCTCGTGGCCGTCATAGCCGGCATTTTCCGCGGAGTCGACTAGTGGGTCTACCGGGTCCTCGCGGTAGTGATTGGCGCCATCGGACGCGGGTTCGGATTGAATTCCGGTATTTTCCGGGGAGTCGAGAACTTCGTCGAGCTCGTCCGTTGGCAACTCGTCGGGGACTACGCCTTCGTCGCTGCCGAGAGCTTCGCGGGCAAGGGCTTCGAATTCCTTGAGGCTGGGCAATTCGCCAAGGTCGCTGAGGCCGAAGCGCATGAGAAATTCTTTGGAGGTGCGGTAGAGGATCGGGCGGCCGATGACTTCTTTGCGGCCTGCGGTGGTGATGAGGCGCTTGTCGAGGAGAGTTTTTAAAACGCCGCTGGTGTTTACGCCGCGAATTTCGCCAATTTCGGGACCGGTGACGGGCTGCTTGTAGGAAATGACTGCGAGCGTTTCGAGCGCGGGCATGGTGAGACGAAGCGGCGGGCGCAAACTTTTAATGAAGCGGCGAACAACGTCGTGCTGCTGAGGTTTGGTGTAGAGCTTGAAGCCGCCGGCCACTTCGCGAATTTCGATGCCGTGATCTTCGCTGACGTAGCTGGCGACGAGCTCGTCGAGCGAGGATTGGACGGCCAGCTTTTCGTCGCCAAGAGCGGTAGCGAGCCGGTCGATGGTGGCGGGCTCGTCGGCGGCGTAAATGATGGCTTCCAGAGCGGCTTTTCGTTCTTCGTTGGTCATTTAATTTTTAACACCCCGGGGGGAGTTCTGTTCGCTGCGATCGCTGAAAAGTCCTGAATTCAAAACCCGCCCCCTTAGATTCGAAGGGTGCGGCACCCCGCGCGGCTTTCTGCTGATATTTCAACTCCGCGCCTGCTACTGATACTGCTCGTCGATTTGGCGGATGCCGCCTTGCTCGTCAAAGATCAAATCGAACATCTTGTGCTTGCGAAGAAGAATAGCGCCAAACTGCTTTTCCTGCACGAGGGCAACGGCCTGGAGCTTGACCATTTCGAGAACCGCGAGAAAGGCGACGATCATGGCGTGGCGCGAGGGGCAGGCTTCGAAGAACTGGATGAGATTGAGGGTGTTATCTTCGCTGGCCAGAATTTGCGCGCGAAGCTGGGCGATCATTTGAGCGACGGTGAATTCTTCGTGGCGCAGATCGATGCGCGAGACTTCTTTGCGGCGCTCAAGGACTTGCTGGAAAACTTTAACGAGATCGACGAGCGAGACGACGAGATCGGCGTCGCTGCCTTCGTCGTTGTAAAGAGATTTGTCGGGCTTGGACCAGACGTTTTCTTCGATTTGCTGTTTCTGGTAGAGGAGCTGCGCGGCGTTTTTGAATTTTTCGTGTTCGACGAGGCGCTGGACTAGTTCGGCGCGCGGATCGCTGGATTCTGTTTCGGGGCCTGCCAGGGGGTCGGGTGGGAGCAGCATTTTGGATTTGATGTAGATGAGCGTGGCGGCCATGTAGACGAATTCGGCGGAGACGTTGACGTCAAGCTCTTCAAGTTTGTGCAGATAGTCGAGGTATTGCGAGGTGATGGTGGAAATCTGGATGTCGTGGATGTTCATCTCGTGCTTCTTGATGAGATCGAGAAGCAGGTCGAGGGGACCTTCGTACATGGGGATATTTATTTTGTAGGGTGAGGCCATTTGTTATTCCCCTGGCGCGTCGAAGATTTCTTTTCTTCTGCTGTCCCAGCCGAAGACGGCTTCGCGTACGCGGGACATGGTTTTTTGGGCTTGGTCACGCGCTTTAGCAGAGCCCTCGTTCAAGATTTTCAAGACGCGCGCCGGATTTTTTTCATGTTCGATGCGACGCTCGCGTATGGGCTCAATCCATTTAATTAAATTGTCGGCCATGGCGCTTTTGCATTCGATGCAGCCGATTCCGGCGGTGCGGCAGCCGTTGGCGGCCCATGCAAGCGTGGGCGGCGGCGAGAACAGTTTATGCCAATCGTAGACGGGGCACACGTCGGGATTGCCTGGGTCGGTGCGGCGTTTGCGGGCGGGATCGGTGACCATGACTTTTGTTTTGGCGCGGATGTCGGCGTTGGATTCGCTTAAGGTGATGGCGTTACCGTAGCTTTTGGACATTTTGCGACCGTCGAGGCCGGGGATGCGGGGGGTTTGGGTCAGCATTACTTGCGGTTCGACCAAAACGTCCGCCTCAATTAATTCTCGCAGCTCATTTGGATAAGCAAAATTGTCGAACCCGACCTCGCGCACATTATTGCGGATATGTTGCGTGAGGTAAGCTTTCTGCTCGGTCGTGTAGGGAGTACCCTGACTAGGAACGAGCTCACTTCCTAATACGTCTGCAACGACTCTCATTGCCGCTTTCTTCTTCTCAGCAAAGGCGTCTTGTCGCAGATTACGTCCCCAATAATTGTTGAGACGGCGCACAATTTCGCGGCTTAGCTCGACGTGGGAGACTTGGTCTTCGCCTACGGGGACGAAGAGGTCGGTGTTTGCGGCGCTGTAGATGACGATGTCGGCGGTTTGGAGGCAGGGATAGCCTAGGAAGCCGAAGGTGTGGAGGTCTTTGTCTTTTACGTTTTCCAGGGCTTCTTTGTAGGTGGGGACGCGTTCGAGCCAGCCTAAGGGCGTGACCATGGATAGGAGGAGATGAAGCTCGGCGTGTTCGCGCACCAGGGATTGCTGGAAGATTACGGATTTGTCGGGATTGAGGCCGGCTGCGAGATAGTCGGTGGTGATCTCGATAGTGTTTTGAGCTACGGCGCTGGCGTCGGCGTAGTCGCTGGTTAAGGGCGTGCCAGTCGGCGATGAAATAGAAGCAATCGTAGTCGGGATCGGCTTGGAGACGGACCCAGTTTCTAGCGCGCCGAAATAGTGGCCGATGTGCAGGTCGCGGCTCATCGAGAACGGCACGGTGAATAATGTCGATGACGCCGTTCACGTGGAGTCCTCGAGCCAATCGAAGATCCTGAAATCAAGGTGCATGGTGCCCAGAATGCCGGTATCGCCTACTGGTACTCGCTGGACGGGGTGATCGACCACTCGGGCGCCTTCACAACTCCACCTACGGCATCTACCTCTACGAGAACACGAACGTCAGCGCGACCAATAGCACGGCGACCAACAACTCCACCTACGGCGTCTACGACTACGACAGCTCGGCCACACATAACCACGTCACGGCCAGCAACAACGGCAGTTACGGGTTCTACATCGACTATCCGGCCGCCTACACGAGTTCGGGGCCCTACGTGATTAACAACTTCTACGCGACCCACAACGGCTACGCGGGCGTCTACGTAGCCGACAACCTTCCGCAGTGGGAATACCAAGCGGACCTGATCGCGAACACCGCCAACGACAACACCGACTACGGGTTCTTCGCGTCGTACTGGGCCCTTGGCAGTCACAACCACGCGTCGGGCAACGGGGTGCGGAACTGCCTCAGGGTGCGGGGCTGCAGCTGAGCCGGCGGGAGGCACGGACAATGGCGTAGGGCAGTCGGCACGTCTTTCCTGGCCGCGTTGGCGGTTGGCGTGCTGACGCTTGCGGAGGCCGATGCGGCGGGCGCAAATCCCCGGTGCGGATCGACCCTCACTCACAGCGTGAAGCTGACCGCGAACATGATCTGTCGGATCTCGGACGGACTCGACGTCGGCAGGTCTGGGATCACCGTCAAC
>CAVPKZ010000012.1:0-11014 GCA_963705755.1 uncultured Acidobacteriota bacterium
AGCTTCCGCGCCATCGAACCATTTCTGGTGCGCGTCGGCCATCATTACGATTTTTTCGCTTTTGCCGCGAATCTGACTGTCGAGCGTGTACTCGATGCCGCCTAACCCCTTTTCATCCACATCGACAAAGCCGAGAACATGAGACGCCAGATCCGCCTTCGGATAGAAACGCTTGTTTTCCGCTTGGGTATAAACACCTTTAAGGTTTAGCGCGGTGATCGCTTCGGATTTTTCGGGCGTAAGTTTTCGTTCGATCCACACAAAATTTTGCGAAGAGTCCAGGCGCGATGCAACCAGGTCCGCTGGAATGCCAAGCACGCCGGACAAAAGTTGAGCGGCAAGCTGCTTATCCTTGATCTCGTTGGGAATCGCAAACGCTGAATCGACCTTGATGCTCATGGCCAACGCGTGCATGTTGCGATCGTAAATCGCGCCACGCTTGGGAGAAATTTCAATGATGCGTTGCTGTTGACGTTGCGCGCGAAGCAGATAATCGCGATGCCGGTACAGTTGCAGGTAGCCCAGGGCGGCCGAAAACTGCGGTGGCCCACAATAGAGCTACGCCAGCGACGATCAGCAAACGGACGTGAGCTCGACTTTGTTGCATGTAAGAATTACGCCGGTACGCCCTCCCATGGGACGCTCAACTCAAAAGAGAAATTGTTGTGGATGACTGAGAAGGAGAGGAAGGGTTTGATGACTTTAGGCGCCCGCGTCCTCATGTGGTCTGGACTACTGGTCGTGGTTCACGCGAATTAGCTGAGCATCCGCCACTTCGGCTTCCGCCACTGGTTGGATTCGCGGACTTGAGAGGGCAACGTTTCCGTCAGGCCCAGTTGGTGGCGCGCGATCATGTCGATGCGTTTAGGATTGCTGAGACCTGCTATTTCGAGTCTTAAGGATGAATTTAAAGCTGAGGCTTCCAGCCGCTCGGTACGCACGGCTTCGAGCTGAAAGCTTAAATCGATGCATTTGAAGTGCTGGTAAAAGAAAGCAGAAAAAATGCCGCGATAATGCCGCCCAGCGCCACACGGTGCGATAAAGATTGCGCATCTTTACCGGCTCCACGTGACGAACCAGGCGGGTATTATCCAGCCGCTTCACAGTATGAAATTCAGTTGATGCCCGGCTCTTCTTCTTCCGCGTCATAGCTTTACCTTTTACTGGCGCCTTAAGCGGCTGCCAAAATTTCTGCACACCGCAGTTTCGCGCTTCGCGACCGCGGATTATTCGCCCGCTCTGCTTCGCTAGGCTGAATGACGTGTCTGGTGAGCACGCGCAGCGTGCCAGCGCGCTCGCCTTCTTGAAATGCGTGCTTCACGAGGCGATCTTCGCGTGAGTGGTAACTAAGCACCACGCAGCGGCCTCCTGGATTTATTGTGGCGGGGGTCCGAGAAAGAAACTGCCCGAGTTCCTCCATCTCTCGATTCACCGCGATCCGCAGCGCCAGAAACGTTTTTGTTGCGGGATGCAGTCTCTGCCTTCCCCATTGCTTTCGGGCCCCTGCCACAGTCGTTGCCAAGTGCGCGGTATCCCGTAGGGGTCGCGCTCGTACTATCGCCTTGGCGATTCTTCTGGAATCATGCTCATCCGCTTCGCGATAGAGCAGGTCGGCTATTTCTTTTTCCGACCACTGATTCACAATTTCATCTGCCGTGAGTTCACCCTCGGCATCCATGCGCATATCCAGCGGGCCTGCTTCGCGAAACGAAAACCCGCGCGCGCTCTGATCAAGCTGCATCGAGGAAACCCCCAAGTCGGCCAAGACCCCGTCCACCTTCGGAATCCCCAACTCTTGTACGACCTCCGCAATCCTCGAAATGCCGATTTCACGAGAGCCACGCGTTCCTTCCACGGCTTCAAATTCTCTCGCCAACTCTAAGGCCCGTTCGTCCTGGTCCAGGCTGATCAATTTGCCCGACACCAATCTTTGCGCGATGGCCGCCGAGTGGCCCCCGGCTCCCAGCGTGGCGTCTACGTAGATACCGTCTGGTTTTACTTCCAGCCATTGCAACACCTCTTCAACTAAAACCGGCGTGTGCGACTCAGTTCTATTCACCGCTCACTCGCCGCTCGTTACAGCTAATCCGTTAAATTCCCAAATCTTCCAGCGCCTTGTAATCCTCGTTGGTGTACGGCGAATTCTTCAGTTCGTCGAGCACCCGGGTGTGATTCATCACTTCCAGGTAGTCGAGGTTCCCAAAACGTCCACCTCGCCCTTGGTTTGCGCCGATTCGCGCAACACCGCGGGCAGCAGCACTCTCCCCTGCGCGTCGAGTTCAACCGTTTGCCCGTAATAACTCGTTCTCATAAGAAATTTTCGCTTCGCCCGGTTCTGCGAGGACACTCCTGCAAGTTTGTCCTCAATACCCATCCAAACTTTCATCGGGTAAATGCGCGCCGATTCGCCGGTTGGGCTGGTGATGTAAAACTGATTGCCGAACTCCTTCAGCCCTTCCAAGAACAAGGCGGGAATCTTCAACCGGCCCTTCTCGTCGACCTTCGCCGGATAATTTCCCCGCAGATTCATGTGCCCCGCTCGGATTCACGATGTGATAGCCGTCTTTGATCTTACGGCCACACACCCACACACTAAAAGGAAGTCTGGGATGCGCAAAATGCCCCCAAAACACCTACAAATGGCCCAAAAATTAAGTCTTTCTTATGTTGCCCCGCTGACGCCCACAACGCTTTACCGCGCCCTACTTGCTTCTACTGCCACCCACTTCACTCCACATTGCTCCACATCATATGCGCGATTTATCGCATGTCAAGAGGAAAGGTGAAAAGTTGTAAAAAATGTTGTGAGAAACGCGTGCAGTGTAATTGCGATTTTTCGGTACGACTAATAGTGGTTTGAGTGGCTCATGATTACCATACTTGGTAGTCGATTTGTTGTGGCCCGATTCGGGATGAAGCGTTCACCGGCGGTTAAGAACTCTTTAATTCCCCGTTGAAATCTCCGCCAAGCGCGTGGGGTTCATGCGCGGTTCTCCGGATGTAACGGCCGAAAGTTTTTGTACGGAAGACCGTGTTCCATTCTCGGCGGGTGCGTGTTATTCTTTTTGTGCGATTACTATTTTGTTTTTAATTCAAGGAGCTTTGCCATGGAATGGACCACACCGCAACACGAAGAGATCGACCTCAACTGCGAAATCAGTTCTTACGCCAACGCTGAGCTGTAGTGCGATGACCGCTTCGCGGTTGCTCGGATCCTGATCGAATGCGCGTAAAAGTCCTCGGCTCTGCAGCCGGGGGTGGTTTTCCCCAGTGGAATTGCGCTTGTGCCAATTGCCAAAGGCTAAGAGCCGGGAAGTTTCATGGCCGCGCGCGCAGCCAGACCCAGCTGGCTTTCACCACCAACTCCAAAGTTTGGTTTCTTCTTAGCGCTTCTCCGGACAATGCTCTGCTCAGAACGCAACTCATTGCTACGCCTGAGTTGTGTCCGAATCGCGCCGCTAGCGCCTCGACTCGAATGGGCGTGCCCACAGCCGTCGCGTCTGAGTCAGTCGAGTCCCCTATTGGGGGGTGTTCTTGCCGAGCGCCGATATCGACTCCGCAGCGGGTCTTCTTCATTTTGCGCGAATTCCAGTCCTTTTTTGTTTTCGCCACACCCTCGGTACAGTCCGCTCTGCAAAAAGAAAATCGCGTCTTTCGTGTTCTCGATCGCGCCGACCCTCCGGTAAAGTGGGTGCGGCTGTCCAGTAAGGGCCGCTTGGGCTGCCATCTCGAGGAAGAGTCGGCTCCACGCCAGAGTTTCTGTGCACCACCGTTCCCATGGGCGGTTGTTATCCCGATTACGTAAGCGAAGAACTGCGGCGAACGCTCGTGGCGGAAGAAGCCACCTCGGCGTTTGTGATTCATAAAGGTGACAAGAAACTATTTTATGCTCCCGCTATTCCCGCTGACACAAAAACGGCCAACGGGCACGCCGGTGCCTGGATCGAAAATAGCGACGCGGCGTTTATCGACGGCACATTCTGGAGCGACGACGAATTGATCAAAACTGGCCGCAGCAAGAAAACCGCACGTCAGATCGGTCACGTGCCGCTCTCGGGGCCCGGCGGAATCCTCGAGCAGTACCCCAAGACCATCAAGGGCCGCAAAATTCTGATCCATATCAACAACACCAATCCAATCCTCGACGAAGACAGCCCGCAACATCGCGCCGTGCTGGATGCAGGTTTCGAATTGGCCTACGATGGGATGGCGTTGGAGATATGAACGCGCCCGCTAACATCCCTGCGAGCCTCACGGCCGGAAAAATGATGCTGCCGGAAAATGAATTCATCGCCGGCTTTCACGCCATTGGCGAAGAGCGCTATCACCATCAGCACCCGTTTCATTTGTTGATGCATGAAGGCAAGCTGACTCGCGGGCAACTGCAGGCCTGGGCCCTGAATCGCTATTACTACCAGAGTCATATTCCGCTAAAAGATGCGGCCATTCTGTCACGCAGCGAGGACCCGGCGTTTCGTCTGGCGTGGCGCAAACGTGTGATCGACCACGACGGCGACGGAAACAATCCCGGCGGCATTGAAAAATGGCTGCGACTGGTGGAGGCCACCGGATTGCCGCGCCAGCAAGCGCTGCACGGCGACGGCATATTGCCAGCCACACGATTCGCGGTGCAGGCCTACGTAAATTTTGTGAGCACGCATACGCCGCTCGAAGCGGTGGCCTCTTCACTGACTGAACTTTTCTCGGACAAGTTGATTACCTTGCGAGTTGACCGCCTGCGCCAGCATTATCCATGGCTGACCGGCGGACTAGATTATTTCAACGCGCGGCTGACGCAGGCGCCGGAAGACGCGGAGTTCGCGCTGGCGTGGGTGGTAAAGAACGCGCGGACGCCCGAAGAACAGGAAAAATCCTACGCCGCGCTGCGCACCAAGTGCGACATCCTGTGGGCCCAGCTCGATGCCTTGTATTTTGCGTATGTGCAACCTGGCTGGCCACCGCCCGGCGCTTTTAAGCCAAGCGACAAATGAATACCTCGCCGACAAAAATTTATGACTCCCGATCTAAATAGCCGTCCGCGTTTGGCGCCAGGATGCCGCCTGAACGACGCGAAGCAACAGCCGCGCGTCTTGCTGATGCCGGAAAAGGCGCTGCGATTAAACGGGCCTAGCCTGGAAATAGTCGAGCGTTGCGATGGCCAACACACCGTGCGCCAGATAATCACGGAATTGCAGAAAATTTACGACAAGGCCGAGCCGCAAAAAGTAGAGAGTGACATCCTCAGATATTTGTCTTTGCTAAACGATCAGCGGGCGTTGGACTTTGTGGATGCTGATGCCTCTGCGGGCGGCGGCGGCCGCGCTTAGTAGCTAATTTATTGCAATGCCGCTTGTCCCAACGCAAGGCCCTTCAGGTCGCGGGAAAAATAGGGCGTGCTAGGGCATGGCAACCGGGCTTACAATTTCAGTCTTCTGATGATGCCAGGCCTGACCTTCAAGGGGGACACCATGCGATACCGCATCTCGCTTGGTCTTGTCGTCGTTCTCTGTCTACTCCCTCTTCCCGGTGCTGCCCAGTCCGGCGATCACGTTACGATCCTCTATGACGCTTTTGGAAAGGCTCCGGCGATGACGAAAGCCTGGGGATTTTCCGCGCTGGTGGAGTATGGCGGCAAGCGAATACTCTTCGATACCGGCGGGAATGCCGAGATTTTCGAGCATAACGTCAAGGCACTCGGAGTGGATCTCACCAAGCTGGACTTCGTCGTGCTGTCTCACCGGCACAGCGACCACATCAGCGGGCTGAATTATCTGCTGCGCATCAATCCAAGACTTAAGATTTATACTCCGGCGGAACCGTGGGGGCCATTCGGGTGGGGAATCCCGAACACCTTCTATCGCAAAGACGAGTCGCTGGCTGCGAACATGCGCTACTTTGACGGGAATCCGCCCAATACTCTTTCGGCGAGTACGCCCTGGCCTGAGGCCAGCTTTGTAAGAGTAGATTCAACGACGGAGATCGAGCCTGGCATTTTTGTTGTCCCGACCATCTCCCAGGTCACCGGGACGCTCGAACTTCGCGAAATCTCGCTGGCGATTCGCGGCCCGCAGGGCCTGATCATCGTGGACGGTTGTTCTCACGCGGGCGTGGAGAAGATCCTCGAAGCTGCGGTTAAAATAGACCCCCATGTCCATGTTTTGTTTGGAGGACTCCATCTGGTATCGGCGCGAGATGCCGATATTCAGAGAATATCGACTGCCTTGCACGATCAATGGAAACTGGATTACATCGCGATCGGCCACTGCACAGGAGAGCCGACTTTTGCCGCGCTGCAAAAAGCCTTTGGCGACCGGTACCTTTACGCTGGCGTCGGGGCGGTGGTCAACATACCCTGACAAGATTACGGCCTCCCCCAGCACCCTACATTCCTCTTTTGTGCCAGATTATTATCTTTCTGCACATTCGATCCTACATCGGTACCGAGTTGGGTTCCCCCTTCGAGTTCGCGACTGGAGCTTGGTGCAGCGCAATTTTAACTAGCCTCGTTCGCCAAAATAAGTGCGTAAGTATAGATTCCGCGGCAAAGGGAAACTTCGCCGTCTTTTGAGAGTTGATTCGAGAATTGAAAATGAGACGTTAAATATAAATGAATAGCCCCGTTTCCACACCTCTGGCTTTAATCGCCGAACTTACGCACCGGTGTCCGCTGCACTGCGTCTACTGTTCGAATCCCCTGGAGTTGAATGCCCGCACGAATGAGCTTTCCACCGAAGCCTGGCGCAATATTTTTGTTCAGGCTGCGGAACTGGGCGTATTACAGGCAGACTTCACCGGCGGCGAGCCGCTGGCCCGTCCGGATCTAGTAGAGCTGGTAAGCGCGGCCCGCGCTGCCGGCCTGTACGTGAACCTCATCACCTCGGGATTGCCGCTCGACGAACCGCGCCTTGAGAAACTAGTCACCGCAGGATTGGACCATTTCCAGCTCAGCTTTCAGGGCGCCCGCCCCGAAATCGCCAGCGAAATCTCCGGCACCACTACGCATGCGCAGAAATTGCGCGTGCTTCAGTGGCTTCGAGGCCACCGCGGGGCGGTAACGCTGAATTTTGTTATCCATCGCCGCAACATGGATCAACTCCCGGAAATGCTGGCGATCGCGGAAGCCTCCTGTGCCACACGAGTTGAGTTTGCCAACGTGCAGTATTACGGGTGGGCTTTTGCCAACCGCGAAAATCTCCTGCCCACCCGTGAGCAACTGGATTCCTCGCTGGAAATATTGAAGCAGGCGCAGGAGCGGCTGCGCGGCAAGATGCGCATCGAGTACGTGGTTCCCGACTATTACGCGAAATTTCCGAAGGCCTGCATGGGCGGCTGGGGACGCAAACTCATGCTCATCGTGCCGAGCGGCGACGTTTTGCCCTGCCATGCCGCCCGTGTGATCCCAGGGCTCACGTTTGAAAATGCCAAAGACCGCAGCCTGCGCGAAATCTGGGAATCCTCTGCCGCGTTCCAAAAGTTTCGCGGCGAAGAGTGGATGCAGGAGCCGTGCCGCAGTTGCGACCGCCGGGAAATCGATTTTGGCGGGTGCCGGTGCCAAGCCCTGCTGCTGGTAGATGACGCTGCGGCCACCGATCCGGTGTGCTCGCTGTCGCCCAACAGAAAAAAAGTGGATGCGGTACTAGCCCGGGTGGCCGACATCCCCGTCACAACGATAGCAGCGGACGTAAAGCCGGCGTGGATCTACCGGTCGAATCCGACATAGATTACGGAAACGTGCCTAACATGGGCACTTTGTGTGCGAAAAATGGTAAAAATAATTCCGGCGCATGCCGGTAGCCGAAGATGGGAACTGCCAGAGAAAGTGTTAGCCCAGATTCTCCCACACTGCGTTTTCAAGCGGTTTTTTCTTGCGACGGCGCATCAGACCAAAAACTGCCAAGCCTAACCCCACAAATAGACCCGTTGCCGGTTCCGCCGCAGGCACGGCCACAGTATGTGACCCGGCAGTGAAGCTCCAGGCGGTGCCCTCTTCCAGATCTTTGCGTGCAAAACTGCCATCCAGGCTGCAATTGCAGGGGTTGGTACCTCGATCCCAGCCATGTCCGCTAGGGACACCGAAGTCCGTGCCTCTCGTATCGCTGACAGCATTGCCTTGGTAGGTCGAAACGCTGTCCGCCAATGTCGCACCGCCAAGCATTAACGCGAAGACCATACCGAGTACTATTTTGGGTTCAAATCTTATGTTCATCTGGATGACCGCTTTCCCGGGAAAATTTCTTTAATACCGTGTGTTCTGACCGGGCAGGGTCATGAAATGGTGTGCACTTTTGTGACCGTTTTGGGAGTCTCTTGCCAGTCGTTATCCGGTTGGGTTTGGCGCGGCGTGCGTGGCCTGCGAGCGTAAGCGCAACACCACTCGGAACAAGAAAACCAGGCTGCCGACCAGGACAAGCGCGCCGAAGACGGTCAGCGTGTCTGGTGCGCCGATATGTTTGGCTATGCCTCCCGCGATCAATGACCCAATCGGTTGCACGCCCATGAACATGGTCGCGTAGACTGCCATAACCCGGCCGCGTAGTTCATCCGGCACACGGCTTTGCACGATAGTGTTGGTGGCGGCCATTTGCACCGTGGCGGCAAACCCCACAAAGAGCAAAACCGCGGCAGAGAACCAAAACACCTTGGATTGTGAAAAAAGCATCAGGCAAACTCCACAAACCAGCGAGGTGCCCGCAATCCAGCGCGCCAGCCCCTTGTAGCTGGTACGCCCAGCGAAATAGAGCGCCCCCAGGACCGCTCCAATTCCGGCAGTGCTCATCAGCAACCCAAAACCCTTGGCGCCGCGGTGCAGAACTTCGCTCGCGAAGATCGGCAAGAAAACCGAGTATTGCAGTCCCAGAAGACTTAAGAGACTAAGCAGCAACAAAGCCGATCGTACCGGCATATCGCTCATCGCAAACCGGAAGCCTTGGATAAAATTCTGAAAGGGCGAGCCTTCTGGAGGCTTTAGCGCCATTTTTGGTATGCGCATGGCCAGCAGCGCCGCGAGCACCGCAAGGAAGCTGATGCCGTTCAGCAGGAAACACCATGCCGGTCCTTTCCAGGCCAAGGCGAAGCCGGCCACTGCGGGACCCACCACCCGGGCGCCATTGAAGATGGAAGAGTTCAGCGCGATAGCGTTGGGCAAATCCTCTTTCACAACCATTTGCACCAGAAATGATTGGCGAATGGGCACGTCAAAGGCATTCACCACGCCGACCAGAAAAGCGATGAGAATCAACTCCCATACTTTTATAGCTTCGGCAAAGGTCAATGCCGCGAGAGCGAAAGCCAGCAGCATGGATACCGCCTGGGTGGCGATAACTCCGTGGTGTCGGTTATAGCGATCGCCAACATAGCCGCCGATAGAGGCAAGAAATAGAATCGGCACCTGGTTCGCAAATCCGAAAACGCCCAACAGCGCCGCCGAACCCGTCAATTTGTAGACCAGCCACAACTGCGCGGTCGTCTGCATCCACGTGCCGATGAGTGAAATTAGCTGGCCGCCGATGAAGAGTTGAAAGTTGCGGTGTTGCAAGGCGCGGAAACGCGTAGACACTAGCGGGAAATTCCTCTCCAATTCGATGCGTGCGTTGGTGCAGCGTCACACAACGAGCCATTAGTAGTGTAACGGAGGATTGTCCGCGGAGAAGTGCAACGCAAACATGTGTGGTTAATTTATTTTGAGAAATTATATTGCGAATTATATTGCGATGTTATGCGATGGATGGCTATGCAGTGTAATGCCGCAGCTTACTTGCGCTAGTACGGACGATTGGTTGGCGGGTGAGATTCACGCCCACGTGAAGATGGCTCAGATCGCGCAGCATGGCGCGGTCTTTGTGCGCTCATACCGCGCGTAAAGTTCGGGTGAGTGGGATCATTAGCGCGAACTGGGCATATTCTGGAGAACACCCAGACGCTGCTCGATGGCTTTCTTTCGCTGCGGCGGCAAAGTGCGCCAATTCGGGCAGCACTTCATATTTAATGTGATCGCGTTGTTGCTGCGTCATCTGCTGCTGGACCCGTTCGCGGTCGCGCATGTCCTCTACTGTTGCTGGGACGATTGCCGAAAGCGTTGCTGATTCTGCAGCACCCGCTGCCGCTCTTCGGGGCTGAGGCGTTGCTGGTTATTTCTGTAGCTGTTGTAACTATTTTGCCCGCCTCTTGAATATTGCTCGTCTCGTGAATATTGACTGCTCGGCGGGCGATGGGATCCACACGATTGACGGGGGAACGATTGGGATCCGCCCCGGTTGATGAACTGAGTTTCGCCCAGAAGAATGATTTGCAGTCCCGGAGCGAGCCGGCGGCCGGTCGTCGCGAGATACGGGCGCCGGATCGCGGTGCGAGCCGCCCGATTGCCTGGGCACGCTACTTGGCTGCGTGGCGGCGTGCTCCGCTGAGGCGCAGCGGGAGCGGGAGCAGGCTGCTGTGGTGGCCTATTGCTGGGATCCGGACGCTGCGCGAACTCGAAGCCGCTAAGCTCGCGCTGAGACAAAGCACGAGCAGGCAGCCCTCGAATTTTGTCCGCAGCGTCATCCGTCTTACATGTCCTGTTCAGTGGGCTCATCAGCCGAAACGGGTTGTGGCAATTCCGTTAGCGGTTCAAAGTTAGCCAGCACATCGTAGTTTTCCAGCACTGGCAAATCCTGATCCTGAATAATCTGCGTTTCATCAGCGCCGCCGGAACTCGCCATGTTCGTGCTATCCGCCGGACGGTGGCCCACCCACACAGTGGCCAGCAGCAACATCGAAGCGGCCACCAACACGCGAGGCGCTGCGCCCAGCCAGGACCACCACTCTTGCTTCACCGGCTCAGCGGCGATGCGAGCACGCACGCGAATATCAAATGCAGACGATGGCTCAATCTGCGGCAGTTCATCCAACAAACTGCTGACGGAGCGAAATTCGTTCACGCGTACCGTGCACGCCGGGCATGTCGCAAGATGGTTCTCCATCTCGCGCTGCTCTTTTTCTTTCAAGCGGCCGTCGATATATCCGAGGAGCCGCGTTT
>CAVPKZ010000013.1:0-10587 GCA_963705755.1 uncultured Acidobacteriota bacterium
GTGTTAACCGCGTTTGAGACTGCCGAAGCCTCTCTATCTGCTAATTGCCGTGGTCGTCGTTCCAGTCAATTACTTGCGACTGGAATTGGTGACTGACCGCCCGGCGATTTCGTGTGGTCTCCTACGGTGCGCTCCTTAGGAATGGTGTGTATCTGCCCAGAGTGATCGAATCGGCGGCCTTTGAAACGAATTCGGTGTTGTCCCAATTCTGGGAGTCACCGACCGCTACGCTTGTGTGCAACGTGGGGGTGCTGATTTTTCCGCTGTCTTTCGCATATGCGATTTTGCGGCAGCGATTGTTCGACGTACGGGTCATCATTCGGAGAGGTTTGCAGTACGCGATGGCACGGCGTTTTCTCCTGGCACTGCCGGTGATGGCGGCAGGATTGTTGGCGGTGGACCTGATTCTTCATGGAAACCAGCCTCTGTTCGAGGTCTTGAAATCGCACGGGGCAGTGTACGTCGCCATTTGCGCGGTGGCTGGGTTGGCATACGGGCAACGGCAAACGTGGCTATCGGAGTTGGACCGCAGATTTTTTCGTGACAAATATGATGCGCAAAAACTGTTTAGACAAGTCGTGGAGGACATCCGTCACGCCGGGAATATCGAGGAGGTGGCGTCCAGTGTTGTGACTCGCGTGGCAGAGGCGCTCCACGCAGAGTTTTGTGCGTTGCTGGTGCGCAAGCCCGCGGAATCGTCGTATCGCGTCGTGGCCGTGGCGCCCACCGGTTCGCTGACCGCTGATTTGCCCGCCACCAACAAATTGGTTCCACTGGTGCGCATGCTGGATCGCCCGGTACCGATCATGCTGGCCGAGAGCGGTGGCTGGGACAGCAGTTGCCGCAAGTGGATAAAGAATTTTTGCACAGCGCGCGCATCGATTTGTTGGTCCGGTGCGCTGGCAGAAGGCGCACGAACAATAATTGTGGTGGCAAAAGCGATCGGAGAACCTTACAGCACTGAAGACACCAGCCTTCTGGAAAGTGTAGCGAGTGCGGTGGCGCTCTTTGCTGATACGCGGTGCCGCGGCGATGCTCGGACGTTGGCTTGAGGAGTGTCCAGTGTGGGGCCTGCTATGACACCGGAACTACTAAATGCCAGAAAGATGATTCATTACTTACACTGGTGCCTACCGCGCGAATGCTCGGGCAGCGCTATCGCTTGGAGAAGCGGCTTGGCCGGGAGAAATGGGCAAAGTTTATTGCGCCACAGATGTCTCCTTGAACCGCACCGTCGCTGTAAAAATGATTCGCGATGAATTCTTCGCGAACCAAAGCGCTATGGAAAAGTTCCGGCAGGAATCGCGTGTGACGGCGAGCCTTGCGCACCCGAACGTGGTGACAGTTCACGATTTTGGAGTAGATGCGAACCAGCGCGTATTTCTGGTCATGGAACTATTGGAAGGGATTACGCTGCGCGAGGAGTTGCGTCAGAAGTCACGATTGACAGCCGAACGCACGCTGGAATTGTTTGAAGGCATTTGTGCCGGAATCGGAGCGGCGCACTCCCGGGGCCTCGTGCATCGGGACCTGAAACCCGAAAATATATTCTGGGACCGGATCTATAAAATTGTTAAGATCACCGACTTTGAAATTGCCAAGGTATTAGATGAAATCAGTAATGACGCGAATGCTACAGCCACCGGCGTGTTGGTCGGCACCATCCGCTATATGTCGCCGAGCGATTTCAAGGCGAAATCGGTACTCCCCCGCTCGGGACATCTGGGCATTGGTTGTAATTGCGTACAAATCGTTGTGCGGTACGGCGCCGTTTCCGAGGAACGGACTACTCGACGCTGCGCAGCGCTATCCTGGGAGCGACATTTCCAAAGATTACGATGTTGGTTCCGGAAGCTCCCGATACATGGCACGAGTTTTTCGGACGTACTTTTGCGCCTATCTGGAGCAGACGGCCTCAAAGTGTGGAAGAGTTTTGGCCGGGACTGAAAGAGTGCTTAAGCTGAAAAGAACTCGTTCTTAACGATATCGATTAGGATGGCGAATTACATGACTGAATACCCTAGTTTGAATTTGACCGGCCAGGTAGCGCTTATAACAGAGCAGCTCAGGCTTGGGACGGGCCATTTCTCTGGCACTTGCGCACGCGGGCGCCGATGTCGCTTTAGGACTGCGCGATAAGGCCACAGGGGTTGAACTGGCGCGACAAATCGAATCGATGGGGCGGCGCGCGCTTCCATTGCAAACGGATGTGGTGCGACTCGATGAAATCTTCCGCGCCCTGGAGCGCACCGAAGCCTTTTTCGGGAAATTGGATATCCTTGTCAACAATGCTGGCGGCGGATTCACGAACTTGGCCGCCGATGTGTCTGAGTCCGAATTTGATACCACCCTTACGCTGAATATAAAGTCGACATTTTTTGCGAGTCAGGGCGCCGCCAAGATTATGGCTCGGCACGGCGGCGGCAAAATCATCAATATGAGTTCGCAAGCGGCTTTCGCGGCGTTGCCCACCGAATCGGTATATTGCGCCAGCAAAGCCGCAATTTCTCAATTAACGAAATGCTTGGCAGTGGAGTGGGGCCCGCAAAACATCACGGTAAACGCCGTCGCCCCGACCTTCATCGCCACTCCTGGAACGGAAGAACAACTTTCGGATCCGGCGTTTCGCGCCGATGTGATCGAACGCATAGCCGGATTGCATCGTCTTGGCGAGCCCATGGAGGTCGCTGGTGCGGTAATATTTTTGGCCTCGCCTGCTGCTGCCCTCATTACCGGACATACCATGCTCATCGACGGAGGTGGACCGCCAGATAAACCTTCAACCGCACAATTTGCCCTGTCTACGTTGCCCCGCTTAATAACCCAACGCTGGAATGCCTCTCGTCTGGCCGTTTTATAATCGGTTAGATCGTTTCTCGAATTTCCGATCTCTATCACCATCTTTTCCGGTGCCGAGCCTGATTTCTCAGGAAAAAAACTGACTGGCCGGCGGATGAGCAATCCCTGATTTTGCGTTTGACAAGAGCTCAAGGCCTGCACTGTAAAGCGCAGCGATGCAAATATATTTCGGCCAAATAACCGGTTAGAATAGTTATTGTCATAACTGAGGCCTGGTGGCTCATTCCCAGAAACAGTATCCGCGCGGCGTATTTGTTTCGCATCGATTTCAGTTGCGCGAAGTACATACAGCGGTGCAAAAATCAATTGAGCCCGGATACTACGAAGACTGTTTTGGAGCCGCGAAGTTAACGGCTCGCGCATACTATGTGCTTTGTAAACGCATTTTGTGAAGGGAATGAAACGAATGGGTGGTCTTAAAGACAGATTCTTATTTGCCTCTGCTCCCGACAGCTGGGGTGTCCTCGATTATCCCGGGCCGTCGTGGAAACAATCGTACGAGAAAATGCTGGATGAGATGGTGTCCGCCGGATACACGGGCACGGAATTAGGCCCCTATGGATTTTTTCCTACCGATGCAAAATTCCTGCAACCTCAGTTGGACAAAAGGAAGTTGAAGCTGCTGGCTTCCTTCGTGCCCGTTAAAATGACCGACCCGGCCGCGGGCGTGGCGTGCATCGAGCGGATCCGCAAAGTTGGCGGCTTGCTCGCGGCCTTGAAAGCCCCGTTCCTGGTAATGGCTGACGACCAGTCGCCGGAGCGAATCGCCTTCTCCGGCAGGGCCTACGACAGAGATTGCCCGGCTCTAAGTGCGCAACAATGGAAGCACGTGGGCAAGGTCGTCGCGGATGCCGAAAAAGCCGCTAACGAATTCGGTCTTGATCTGGTATTTCATCCCCACGTAGCGACCTATGTCGAGACGCCTGAAGAATGCGACTGTTTTTGATGCTGCCTCTCACACTAACGTTGGGCTGTGCCTGGACACCGGACACTGCGTGTACGGCTACGGTGACTCGGTGAAGGAAGCAGAAAAATACAAGCATAAGCTGCGCTTTGTACATATCAAGGATTGCGACAATCGTGTTTTGGAAGAAGCGCGCCGCAAAAAGTGGACATTTGAGGAAGCCATCGAGCATAAGGTTTTTACCATTATTGGCCGGGGAAATATTGATTTCCCATCCTTCTTCCGGACACTCGTAAAAAATGGCTATTCAGGATGGTCGGTGGTTGAGCAGGATGTAAAGTTTGGCGCCACACCGATTCCTCCCGTCGAAAGCGTATCCGCGAGTCTGAAATATCTGCGCGGCGTTGTGAGTGACCTTGGAACAGAAATGGCCGCTTACTAATTTGTTCTAATGATGGCCACTATCGAATTTCGGGAGCTTTGCAAATGCGGAAATTAGGACCTAACACGCGGCAGTGTGACTCGATGACCAAAAATCAAAGGTCGTAGCGAGAATGTATGACAGAAACAACTGCAACATCCTATAAAAGCCCGTTGCACAAGATGACCCTGACCACCTCTACGAGCCTCTGGAACGATTCCGCATCGCTTGAGGAGTTGTCCTATTCCATCAACCATGGTGCCGTCGGCGCAACATGCAATCCAGTGATCGTCGTCGGAGTTCTAAAGAAAGAAATGGCCCGCTGGGCTCCGCGTATCCGCCAATTGATCGACGAAATGCCTCACGCTACGGAAGACCAACTGGGCTGGCAGGTAGTCCGCGAAATTTCCGCCGAGAGTGCCGCGCTGCTGAAACCAATTTTCGATGCCCATCAAGGCCGAAATGGAAGACTCTCGATTCAAACCGATCCGCGACTTTATCGCGATGCACGCGCCATTGTCGAACAAGCCGTGGAGTTCAACCAACTCGCTCCCAACATGATTGTCAAAATCCCTGTCACCAAAGAGGGCATTCCCGCCATTGAAGAAGCCACTTATCGTGGTATCAGCATTAATGCCACCGTCTGCTTTACCTTGCCGCAAGGCGTTGCGGTTGCCGAGGCCGTGGAGCGCGGATTGAAACGCCGTGAGCGCGAGGGCAAACAGATAAAAACAATGGGCCCGGTATGCACCATTATGGTTGGGCGCCTGGACGACTGGCTTAAAGTTTTATTGGAAAGAGAAAATATTTCAGTGGACCCCGGTTATCTGGAGTGGGCCGGCGTCGCTGTTTTCAAGAAGACCTATAACCTTTTTCGCCAGCGCGGTTATCGCATCCGTTTGCTGTCCGCGGCATTCCGCAATCATATGCACTGGAGCGAATTCATTGGAGGCGAGGTGGTTATCTCACCTCCCTATGCATGGCAGAAGCGCTTCAACGCCAGCCAGATTGAAGTAACTTCGCGCATGGATCAGGAAGTCCCTTCGCAAATTATTGAGGGTCTAACGAAGAACTTCGCCGATTTCCGGCGTGCCTCTATGGAAGATGGCCTTTCAATTGCCGAGTTCGATTCCTTCGGCCCCGCACGAAGAACATTGCGGCAGTTCATCGCGGCATGCAGTGATCTCAACGCCATCGTGCGCGACGTTTTGTTGCCGAATCCTGACACGGCATAAATCTTAGAAGCTCCTTGGAGGAAGGCAGCATGAGAAAACTCGCAATTACCGGCGGCGATGCGGTTCGAAGTACTCGGTTTCCAGTTTGGCCGCTCGGAAAAGAGGTAGAGGCCCGCAATCTTCAAGATGTGCTGGAGAGCTCCAGGTGGGCGGCCAGCCGTTTCCCGGGAAATATGCTCATGCCTTCGCTAAGAAATTTGCAGAGGTCCACACCGCAAAGTACGGCCAATGCGTTAACACCGGAACGGTAGCGATCCAGGCCGCGTTGAAAGCTATCGATATCCGGCCCGGTGATGAAGTGATCGTCCCGGCGTACACCTGGGAAGGTACCGTTGGTCCGGTTTTGCTGGTGAATGCGGTTCCTGTGTTTGTGGACATTGATCCAGACACCTACTGTCTCGGCGCAAAACAAATCGAAATAGCGATTACTCCAAAGACCAAAGCCCTCCTTCCCGTGCACTTGGGAATGCGTTTTGCAGACATGGATGAGATTTTGCGTATCGCAAAAGAACACAACCTCAAAGTTGTCGAAGATTGCGCCCACGCCCACGGCGGGAAGTGGAATGGCAAAGGCGCCGGCTCCATGGGTGACCTCGGGGCCTTCAGTTTCCAATCCAGCAAACTGATTACCTCCGGCGAAGGTGGCGCAGTCATCACCAATAATCTGGAATATCTGGAACGCGTTCAGAGCTATATTAATGCCGGCCGCGCTAGTCTCACCGATCAATATCATCACCGGATCATCGGCTTCAATTACCGTCTCGGCGAATTTCAAGCGGCGGTTTTGTGCGCTCAGCTCGAACGCTTGCCTGAGCAAGCCTCACTCCGCAAGAAAAACATGCTCCATTTTGAAAGCCGCCTGCACAATGCCGCAGCCATCGGTCTTCTTAAACCTGAGCCCCCCATTACTGAACAGGCTCCCTATGGTTACGTCCTCAAATATTTTCAGCCTCAGGCCAAAAACATTCCTCGCGCAGAGTTTGTGGCTGCGTTGCAAACGGAAGGCATCCCATGCGATGGCCTGTTTTACGAGCCGGTTTATAAGAGTTCGCTTTTCCCGCTCGACCCGACCAAGATGTGGACGCCATCACTGAAGCAATACACAAGGTTCTCTCAAATATCGAAGAGCTGCGAGGCCTGGATCATAAAGCAATTCGCAATCAGCGGCTGGGCCGCGCGGACCGCGAAAGTTAGCAATCTACGTATCTGCGTATGAGTGAACTTCGCGTTTCGGTGAAGGGAGATAATATGCAGACTTATCAAAACCAAATCGTTCGCAACGCAGGTTGCAATTGTACTGACAGACAGAAAATGTCGGCTTCCAGGTGCGCATGAGCCCAGAACCAATAAAGGCAAAGCTGCCAGCATCTACGACGTCGCGCGCGAATCCGCCGTCTCGGTGTTTACCGTGTCCGAGGTAGTCAATAAGAAGAGCCACGTCAGCAAGAAGCTTCGCGATCGCGTAGAAGAAACCATCCGTAAATTGAATTATCGTCCCAACCTGATCGCCCGCAGTCTCGCCAAACAAAAACCTCACACTATCGGAATGATCGTGCCCGATATCGCAAATCCTTTTTTCCCCGTGATAGTTCGCGGCGCGGAAGGCACCGCGCAGAAACATGGTTACAACCTCTTGCTCTGCAATAGCGATGACTCCCTTGACAAAGAAGAACGCGCCATCGAACTGCTCCTCTCCAAGCGCGTCGATGGCATTTTGCTTACTAAAGCAGCTGAAGATTTTCGTCCGCCACTGCGGCAATTGATTAAAGAAGTCAAGATTCCTTTTGTGCTGGTGATGCGCACTTATCCCAAATTAACCGCCGACGCGGTCATCTCCGACGATTATCAAGGCGCCTACGACGCCGTGTGTCAGCAGCGGCCCGCTGGCTCGCCGCGCTACGTCCATGAACGCAGTCTCCGGATTTAAAAGCGTGGTGTGATCTGGCCACACCCGCTGCGCCAGATAGACCTGCAGCCCGCTGAAGAGCGCGGTGAACACGCACACCAGCACCGAAGCCAGCAAAACATTGCGCCTGGGATTTTTTACTTCTTCCGCCAGAATCGAAACACCATCAAAGCCAATGAACACCAGTGCCGCCAGCGAAGTGCCCGCGGCGACCGCGCGAACGTTAAACGTAGCCGGATTGTAAATCGGCTGAAGCGAAAAAAGTCCGCTGAAATGTTCATGCAACACGATGTATCGAACTGTCTCGACCAGGAATGCCGCCGTAATTACCACCATGAATCCCAGCAACAGCTGATCTTTGCGCGCCGTAAACTCGATCCCCTGATCCGTCATGATCGTAATAAACAGTACGGTAATTGCCGCCAGAAACCAGAATGGCGGACGCGGCTCAATGCGTTGAATCGCCAACACTGCGTACAGGGCGTTTTGCACCGGTTGAAAAAGATATTCAAGAAACATCGCCCAGCCCACCATGAATCCAATATGCGGATTCATTCCGCGGCTAATGTATGTATAGACCGAACCTGCCGAAGGATAAACTGCGGCCATGCGCCCGAATCTCACTGCCGTTACCGACATGGCCACCATCGCTAACTAACAGCATCGTCAACGCGGTGTGCCCACGCGATAGAACTTACGCTTCTCCAAAAAGAGGCACCGCAGCTATGGGTGATGTGAGGATGACCCCGAAATAAATCAGGTCCCACAGGGTCGCACGCGTTTCAGGTGAGGCTTCGTTGAAGATTCCGAGGTGAGCTGCTTGGTTTGATCCACCCAGCCCCTTTCTGCTAAGTCGCGTTTCTGCGCCAAGGTCCAGACACGCTGTACCTAGACTGTTCGTTCATCATTCAGAAAAGCAGCCGCTCATTCTTGCGCGCTTTCTCGTATTCACTTCGTGCATTTTTCACCGTTTCCCGTTCGGAAACCTCCGCAATAGGCACGTCCCACCACGACTCGTATCCAGCCACGCGGTCTTCGTAAGAAGTTTCCATCACCACCACGGAAGTTCGCGTCTGTTTTTTTCCCTCGCATAAGGCATTTCTCAATTCTTCCGAGCTGCGCGCCCTAACCGCCCAGGCTCCCAGGCTTGCCGCATTGGCCTGGAAATCCACTGGCAGCAGCTCTCCGTCATAGCGCTCGCCTTGTCGGTAGCGATAGTTAGTACCCATCCCTTCGTTCCCGCAGCCACGGCTCAATCCACCGATACTCGAGAATCCATGGTTATCCAGCAGGATGATATTCAGCTTGTAGCCTTCCTGCACCGAAGTGACAATTTCCTGCGCCATCATCAGATACGATCCGTCGCCAACCATCACGTACACATCGCTCTCGGGCTTGGCCATTTTTATCCCCAGCCCGCCCGCGATTTCGTAACCCATGCAGGAATAGCCATATTCCATGTGATAGTTGCCGGGCCGGCGTGTGCGCCATAGTTTGTGCAAATCGCCAGGCAAACTTCCTGCCGCACATACCACGACGTCATCGGCTTTACATACTTCGTTTACCACCCCGATGACTTCGCCTTGCGTGATAGGCGGGTCTTTTCGTATTCCATATATGCGATCAACTTCCTTCTCCCACTCGTCGCGAAATTTCGAAATTCTCGCTTGGTAGGTCGAGTCCACTTGCACGCCAGCCGTTGCCTCGCTCAATTCCTCGAGTGTCACCCGAGCATCTCCTGTGAGTGGCAGCGCGCGATGTTTGTAGCTGTCAAATTCCGCCACATTAATATTGATGAATCGCGCCTCTGGATTTTGAAACGCGGTTTTCGACGCGGTAGTAAAGTCGCTGTAGCGTGTTCCAATTCCGATAATCAGATCCGCTTCCCACGCCATGATATTCGCGCCCGGGTGCCGGTGACTCCAATCGCTCCAATTGCTGCGCGTGATCGAAGGCAAAGACCCTTTTCCAGCTTGGGTTTCGCATACGGGAATGCCCGTCTGTTGCGCAAATTTCGCAAGCGCTTCCCAGGCCTCCGAATAAAGCACTCCTCCACCTGCAACGATCAATGGTTTTTTCGCGGAACGAATCCATTCCGCTGCGGTCGTAAGAAAAGTCCGGTCGCAGCGATTTCGCGGAACGGTCCACACTCGCTTCTCGAAAAATTCCTCGGGAAAATCGAAGCCTCGGTTTGCACGTCTTGCGGCAAGCTGAGCGTCACCGCCCCGGTATTCTCCGGCGAAGTAAGCACGCGCATGGCTTCGGGCAAAGAAGTTAGGATTTGCTCCGGCCGCTGGATGCGGTCCCAATAGCGCGAAACGGGCTTGAAGCAATCGTTGACGGAAACATCTTGTGATGCGGGGCCGATTCCAGTTGCTGCAAAACGGGCGCACACATTTCTTCTCGCAAAAATATCCCCGGGCAAAAGCAGCACCGGCAGACGGTTGATGGTTGCCAACGCCGCCCCAGTGACCATGTTCGTTGCGCCCGGTCCGATCGAAGTTGTGCAGGCCAAAGTGCGCAGCCGGAAACTTGCTTTGCTGAAAGCCGCGGCAGTATGAACCATAGCCTGCTCATTTCGGCAAAGGTAATAGCGAAGCCTCAGATCTTGCTCCGAGCGCCTGTCCCATGCCGGCCACGTTGCCGTGCCCAAAAATTCCGAAACATCCCTCGAAGAATCTCTGTTCCCGGTTATCCCGGCTGGAATACTGGTTCGATAGAAATGCCACGATGGCTTGCGCAACAGTCAGGCGGCGATTCATGCAGGAGCGCTCCCCGATGGCGATTCGTCAATTTGGGCCATAGCATGCCGCAGAACTTCAAGAGGCACCAGTTAAAAATAAAGAGTTTCGCTAACCGCTTATTCGATTTGGCACGTCCGCGCTTTTCGACTGTATTTCATCACTCCAAGGAATGATCGCGGCGCTACCGGATCAATGGAAGGCGCGGGTCGGTTTCTTTCCACGTCGATTTAATCCACACATGGTTCGGATCTTCCGTTACCGACAAGGTCCGCGAGGTCCCCGCAAGAAAATTCAAGTAGTACACGTTATATCCTGGTCCCGCCACCACCGGATGAAAACCGGAATGAACCAATACAGCATCGCCGTCCTGTGCCCGCACTGTGAAGTCTCGCGACTTATCCGGTGAGTACAGTCTTTGCAGCGCGAATCCTTCTTTGGGATGCTCAATCCGGTAGTAGTAAATTTCGTCGAGATCCACCTCGGCAGGTGGGTTATGCACGTCGTGTTTGTGCGGCGGA
>CAVPKZ010000014.1:0-32899 GCA_963705755.1 uncultured Acidobacteriota bacterium
GGCCCGCGAAGAAGTCCTGCTCCAGGGCCTCGACGACATCGGGACTACCCTAGAAAACACGAACCCGAAATCACCGCCTACGAACAGACCACACGCCGCCACCGCCACCATGTTCGAACCTGTAGACGTAAAGAGGTGATTCCCCTAGCCAATTGATCCTGTGTGGCTAAAAATTTAAATAACGCGGAGGTGCCCCGCTTTCGGACTTTTTGGAGGGTGGGTCTTGTAACGTGGAATCGTCACTACTTAGGCCGCGAAGCTCTTAATTTATTTATCGCCCTTTTTTATTGCGCAATCCCCGCAACTTCCAGCAACGTCAGCAACGCTCGCTTCAGTCCCATCTCGCGTCCCGACGGCTCATACCACTCCTGCAACGAATGCGCCCCGCCGCCATTCCCGCCGGCGCCAATCGCGATCGCATCGATCCCCATGGACAACGGAATATTCGCATCGGTAGACGAACGCTCCAGCCGCGAATGATTCCCTAAAAATTCGGTCTGCGGCCTGCAATGCTGCCGACACCGGCGAGCCAGCGGCCAGTTCACCGCCAGGCCGGCTGCCCAGCAGCTCGACCTTTCAGCTCCAATCGCCCTTTCGAACGGTCGCGCGCCGACTCCTGTTCATCGCGCACCCCCGCAGCCATGCATTGGCGCAGCGCTGCCTCGATGCGGGTTAGTTCCTCTTCGCTCTCCGAACCAATATCCACCTTCAACTTGGCTTCATGCGGATGGAATTTACCGACGTGCCGCCTTCGATCTGGCCCAAATTAAAAGTCGTCCGCGGTGTCGCAGGAACTTTGGTATTAATAAATCGCACCGAGCCGCGCACCAGCGCGTTGATAGGATTCACCATCCCGAAATCCGACCAACTATGCCCGCCCGGTCCGGTGATGGCCACCTCCAGCCGTCGCGAGGCCAGCGCTTTCGTCGTAACGCGTCCGTTCCCGAACTGTCCAGAACGATCGCCGCCTTCAAATTCGCCCGGTATGCGTCCACCAATGCGCGCATGCCGCGTAAATTGCCTTCTCCGACGTTAGCGGCAAACAAAATCGTGCGGCGCGGCTTGATTTTCGCTGCTTGCATCGCGCGCGCAATGGCCACAAGCGCCGCCAATCCAGTGCCATTGTCGGAAATCCCCGGCCCGCTGAGCCGCTCCCCTTCGTGGCGAACCTTCACATCTGTTCCTGCGGAACACGGTATCCAGATGCGCCGACAGAATCACAACTTCTTTCTCGTTTGCGCCGCGAATTCTCCGATGATATTCCCCATCTTGTCGCGATGCGTGGTCAATCCCGCGGCGCCAAGCAGTGCCTCGACGGCAGCCGCGCGTTCTTCTTCCTGATAAGACGGCGCAGGAATCTCGGCAAGTTTTATTTGGACGTCGTTAATGAGGGGGACTTGTGCGGCTTGAACCAGTCGAGCGCGGTCTGGATCTGCGGGGTGCTTGGTAATTTCGGGCGCACTGCCTTGGCGGGGCGGTTGAGCAGCAAGCGGGGAACGCAGCGGCATGCTTAGGAGAATAACCCAAACCAAAAAGTGTTTCATCGTGCGCTTTTTGTCGCGCCGCTTTAATTCCCTGCCGATTTCTGGCATAGCGCCAGAATCTCCGCATCGGTCAGCACCCGCGAAGACTTTTTCGCCGCGTCGTAAATGCGGGATTTACCAGCGCTTCGTCGCCGGTCATCCCACGTTTTTCCAGCCAGTAAAGCACATTTGATTTTCCGCTCATGGGCCCGATTTCGATGACCTGCTCCAGCCCAAAAAGCTGTGCGGGCACTCCACTGTAGACGGCGTTAACCAGTTCCGGATCATTTTTGCGAAACGCTTTAATGATCGCAGCCGCGTGCACACCCGTCGCCGTACGGAAAGCATCTCGCCCCACCACCGGATAATTAACAGGGATGCTGGTATGGTAGCCAACGCCACGCGCTCGCAATATTCCCTCAACCGCGAAAGATCCTGCCCGATGATTGATCCCATCAATCGCAGATTGACCAGCATCAACTCCATCGCGGTATTTCCACACGGCTCGCCAAGCGAATTGGCCGCTGCGTGCACCTGGTTCGCGCCACCCGCAATAGCCGCCAGCGAATTGGCAACCGCAAGCCCGCGGTCGTTATGCCCATGCCAGTCGACGCGAATCGTTTCGCCCGACGGCTTCACGACTTCATCCACCGCGAATTTCACCAGGTTGTAAGCACCGCTACGGGAGGTGGCGTGCCCCGCGGTCTGGCGCAGCACGATAGCTACGCCCCGTTGCGAATCGCGCAGCTGTACAACCGTTTCACGGTATCCGCGTCGGTGCGAGTGGTATCTTCCGTCACGTACATTGACGGCAGTCCGTGCTGCACGGCGAATCGCACCGCTTTTTCCGTGGTGCGCTCCAGATGATCGACGGTCCAATCCTCAACCAGTCTGCGAATCGGACTCGACCCCAGAAATGTCGCCACCTTCAATGGCAATTCCCACCCGCTGCGATATTTCAACAATCGGCAAAATATCCGCTTCCACGGTACGCGCCGCGCAATTTGGCTTGATCTTCATTCGGTTGCTGGCAATTTCACGCGCCAAAGGCCTCGGTATCGCAACCGCCCGCGGGCCCGTAGCTGGAAGCCCAATATTTACGGAATCAATTCCCAACGATTCCATCAAATGCAGAATTTCGATCTTTTCTTCGATGGGAGGATCAAACACGGAAGGATTCTGCAGTCCATCGCGCAGCGTCTCATCATTCAACAAAACTCGCGTGCCCGGCGGAATCGCCGGAGGCGAAGCCAAATTCCAGTCGTAAATCAAATCATCCTCATTCAGATTACTCTACCCGATTTCTCACGCCGTTTTCTGCGCTGAATCTCAGAAGCGCCACGATTCATCATGTTTCACCGCCACCATGACCAATCCTTGCGCGGGAACCGTTAAACCGGTTTGCCAGATCGATCCTTAAGTTCAAAAAGCCGCTCTATATCATCCGGCGTCAGCTTGCCCCTGCCAATATCCAGCATGGTGCCCACCATTTTGCGCACCATGTAACGCAAAAACGGACGCCAGCTTACCGTAAACACCAACTCCTCATTATCAGCGCTGCGCCCCCAGTTCCGCAGAAAACATTTCGCGCTCCGTGGAGCGTTCCTGATCGTCATCCTCGGAACCAGTCGACGCCGCGAAGGATGCGAAATCATGTACGCCCGCAAATCGCGCGGCAGCATCGCGCATCGAAACTTCATCTAGCGGAAACGGATAATGCAGTACGTAGCGCCAGATCATCGGCGGCACCACCTTGCCGCGATAAATCCGGTAACGGTAAATTTTCCCGCGCGCCAACAACGCGCATGAAACGTAGGTCCTACTTCATCAGCCGCAACGATTCGAATTGCGGGAGGAAGCAGCGCATTCAACGCGCGTTGAAATTCGCTGGCCGAAAGCCCCGACAAGGTTTTGAAGCTGGCTACCTGCCCGAGCGCATGCACACCCGCGTCCGTACGCCCGGCCCCATAGAGCGCAACGCGCTCCTGCGTCAAGCGCCCTAGAATGTTTGTGATCTCTCCTTGAATGGTGGGCTTGTTGGTTTGAACTTGCCACCCGTGAAAATCAGTTCCTTCATACGCAATCGTCAGCTTGAAGTAGCGCATGAGGAATTAGCCGGCGGAGAGTTCAGCAAGCGCAGTAAAATTTCAGCGGCCAACGGTCGTCCGTGCATTTGCGCTTCCGCCACCGGTATCCGCGCCGCCACGCACAAACCGGCTGCCAGGCTTAACAACTACGCTGCCGTCCGCGCACAATGGACAATCTTTGGCCGGGTAACTCGGGATGGCAAGATCAGTAACGCTTTAGTCTTAACTCCAAGTTGAACCGCGCCGCCGCTGCGATCAATCAAGGCACCGGCGGCCACCACGTGCCCACCCATTTCTTCGACTACGCGGATCGCCTCGCGCGTCGATCCTCCGGTCGTCCACACATCTTCCACCACCAGCACATGCTGTCCAGTCCGCAGCGAAAAACCGCGCCGCATAGTCATCGACCCGCTGGCATCGCGCTCCACAAAAATTGCCGGCACACCCGATTCAACAGGCCCGTCGCCGTAGCTTTTCCCCTCCGGCAGCGCCCGGGCGACCTCATGCCCAACAATCAATCCGCCCATGGCCGGAGACACCACGGCGTCCAGCTCCAGATCTCCAAACAAAGCCGCCAAACTCTGCCCCAATTTTTCCGCAAACCGGGGATATTGCAGCACCAGCGCACACTGCACATACATCCCGCTGTGCAGGCCGCTGGACAGCTCAAAATGACCGTGCCGGATGGCTCCAGCGCTCTCAAACATAGCCATCAATTCTTCGCGTTTCATCATCGTTCAGGCTAACCGCATCCTGCACTTAACCGTCGAAACGTCTGCAGCCTAGCCGCCAGTCTCTGCGTTGTCAAGGATGCGCGCCCCTGCTAGACTGCTTTTCGTTCGGGCACGCCCGCGCCGGCGTTCATTAGCCCTTTTTTTCCATAATTTATCTAAATCGAACGAAACAAATTGAGTCCCATTAACGTTTTAAAGGTGAGTCCGACGTTTCCAATCTGTCCCTACAGGGGCAATTCAGAGGGGTAAAGAATACTATGAGCTTGATGCGGATGACCGCGCAGCGGTCTGCCTATCGCCCGACCATAAACCGGATCAAAAGTGTGTCGGGACGATGCCTTCGCCCATTGGTGGCGGCATTCCTGGCATTGCTTATCGCCATCGGAAACGTCGCGCCTGCCTTTGCCCAATGCGCCTCCCAAGCAAGATCCCACGAAACAGGATCCCTCGCAGCAGCAGTCGCCACCGCCCGGCACCTATGGCAACATACCGCCCGCCTCTCAAGCCGGCCCTGAGGCCGCGACCGGAACGGCACCCCTCCCGCACCGCCGATCCCGGTCTCATTGGGGCTGTCCACCCACAATTTCACGCACGGTCCGCGCGCGTTTCCAACTCTGATCGCCCCTTACGCGCCCATTCAAATTGATGAACCCGTGCTGGTCAATTCACCCGCATCGACCAATTAATTCATGACAACAAACTACAAATAACTTTGCAAGACGCCGTCGAATTGGCCCTTGAGAATAGCCTCGACATTGCCGTTGCTCGATACAATCCCTCGATCGCGGACACCGATATTCTCAGAACGAAGGCTGGCGGCCAAGGCCGCGGCACCACAGGCGCGGACTTTCCTGCGTCTCAAGCAGCCATTGATCCGTTCAATACAATATTTCCGTCCTTCGATCCCATCATCAGCGCCACCACCTCCATTAACTCACTCACCGCGCCGGTAAACAATCCGTTCCTTTCGGGAACCGGGGTGGGAGCGAGCTCTTTGCAGGGCTTGCACTCTCATGCCACCCTTTTTGACGTCGCATACCAGCAGAGTTTCACTCCCGGCACAACCGTAAATGTTGCCTGGAACAACACCCGCTCTTCGTCCACCTCGGGTGCAAATTTTTTCAACCCCAGCGTGCAGTCCTCGCTTAGTGCCGGCTTTTCACAACAGCTTTTGAATGGCTTCGGGTATTTCGTTGGCCGCCGCAACATCCTGATCGCCAAAAACAATCGTAAAATTGCCGATCTCGTTTTGTCAACCAGGCCATCACCACCGTAACCAATACCATCAACGCTTACTGGGAACTGGTTTACGCCCGCGAAAACGTGAAGGTTCAGCAGCAGGCTGTCGCAGTATCGGAAAAGCTTTTCAACGACAACAAGAAACAATTGGAAATCGGCACTATGGCTCCCCTGGACGTTACTCGCGCTGAGTCAGAAGTGGCCAGTGACCGTCAGAATCTAATCGTCGCGCAAACCACTCAGCTGCAGGACGAACAGGTCTTGAAAAACGCCATGACCAAGAATCCCCTGGCGTCCAATCTCATCAATGTAGAAATTATTCCCACGGACCTGCCCATTCCGCCGGCCGCCACTGAATCGGCTTCCTTCGAGGACGCTATTCAGGAAGCCTTCGTCAAGCGTCCCGATCTTCAAGAGCAGGCATACAACCTGAAAAACTCTGGAATTGAGGTGCGCGCCACCAAGAACGCTTTGTTGCCTACGTTGACCTTGAGTGGGCAGTACAGTTCGTCGGGTCTGGCCGGAAATTCACCGATTAGCGGGACGCCGGTGGTCACCAGCAGCGGTATTCCAATCGTGGACACCAACGGCAACCCCATATCTATTACCGGAGCGGGCGGAGTTCAGACTCCTATCTTTCAATCAAGCACCAACGCGCCCATCACCGGAACTACTCGCAGGGCTTTGGCACCGCGCAAAATCAAGTCTTTACCAATCAGTTTCCCGACTACTTCGCATCCCTGAACCTGTTTCTGCCGTTGCGCAACCGTTCCGCTCAAGCAGACAACGCTCGCGCCATGCTGACCCAGCGTCAGTTGGAAACTCAGTTGCAACAATTGAAGAATGCCGCGCTGCTGGACGTTCGCATTACCTACATAGCGCTCCAACAGGATCGCGCTCGCGTGGATGCCGCCATCAAGGCCCGCGAACTTCAAAGACAAACCTTCGAGGCGGAGCAGAAAAAATATACCCTGGGCGCCTCCACGGTTTACAACGTGATTTTGACTCAACGCGACTACGTAACCGCGCAAGGCGTGGAGTTGCGCGCCTTAGCTGACTTGAACGAAGCCAAAGCCAATTTCGAACGCGCCGTGGGCCGCACGCTGGAAGTGAATCGCGTAACCATCGCCAGCACCGGCACCAAGTCCGGCCTCACGGAGTTTGAACCGGAAACGCTAATTCCTGGCACCCTCCACGGCCAAGTCGTGGGCACCGACAAAATTTTCAGCAATCCATCGACGCCAACCAACAAATAATTTGCTGCGAGCGGGGTGAATACAGAGTTCGCGGTCCTCAGCGGGATAGCCAATGAATCGCGTTACGGCCTTTGTGTCTGGACTGGTCCTGCGGCGCCAGCCTCGCGTATCGCATCCAACCCGGCTGTCAGGTAACGTGAAATGCCCACGCCTCCTCCAAGCTGCTCTATGCGGACAAATCCGTTTTCGTCGATGACAAAAGTATTCGGATAACCATAAGCGCCAAACTTCTCCATCAGCCCCGGCGGAGTTGGCGCGATTCGCAAACTCTTGAGCCCCTCTTCGCGAATTAAATCCCTGAGATCCTTAGAGTCTGCGGTCGTATCCACAGCAGTCAAAACAACTAGGTTCGGATGGTCCTGCTGAAACTGTTCTAGTTCCTTAAGTTCCGCCCGGCAAGGTCCACACCAAACCGCCCAGAAGTTCAGAACGATTTTTCTCCCACGCAGCTGCGCGCTGCCCAACTTCTCGCCATTCACAGTCGTCAGCTCAAATTCCGGCGCCGCGTGTCTGAGAATTTGTGGCTGGTAGTTTTGGTCCACAAAACTCTGCGTGTTAAGAGCGTCTACTCTCTGCCGCAGCTCATTCTTTGTGCCTAGTTTTTGTTTCAGCCACAGTTTCTCGAGTCGCGTATTCGCATCTTCCTGATATTGCGAAACGCGCACGACTGATTGCAAATATGCGTCTACGGCACCCCGCCTGTCTCCCGTCCCTTCTAGCGCGCGCCCATAAACGTAGAATGACCGGCCCAATTTAAATCCATTTTTCCAGGGTTGTAAGATTGCGAGCGCTTCCGCGGGCTTACCTTGTCGAATGAAAATGTCAGCCCGTGTAATAGCTATACGCCCTTTCCAAAACTTGAGCTGTTGCTCGGGATACCGCAAAGACGGTTGGGCAGTTTTGGAATTTAGGTGCATTAGGCCGTCAGCCTCGTTGAGCAAAACCAATGCCTGCGGCAGCTTTTGATTGGCTTCAAGATACGCACCGGCCATTTCTATGCGAGTCGAAATGTCATTGGGATCCGTAGCGCGTATCTCGGAGTAGAGTTTTTCACGCTCGCCGAGATCTCTGGCCTCGGCAAACAACCACATCCGCGCCTCCATTGCGGCGTGACCGTTTGGGAATTCCTTTATCACCTCTCGCAGCAAAACAGCACGCTTGTCCCGGTCCGGTTCATTTGACGCGCGACTTTCTAAAAGAAATTCACGAGCATCCGATTGTGGAACCCTACGCTCCAATTCCTGAACGAGTTTTTCAGTGGTATCAGCCGGGACCCACGAATGCCCGCCAACAAAGTTGAGTGCGCTGTATAACCCAAATCCGTCCGTGGCATGATCGCTGACAAATTTGTTGATCTCCGCGACCACAAATGCGCGATTCTCCGGAGTATCGCCGCGCAGCCTTAGTTTGTATTCCCACAGGTCAGCGATAAGGTTTCGTCCTCGCGACGGCGTATGGATGTAATCTTCAAGAATTTCGACGGCCTTCGCGTAAATCGCCGGTCGTTCTATCCCTTGCGCTTCAAGTATTCCTGTATACGACTGGGCCTGCAGACTGACACTCTCTTCCAACATCCGACCGTGCACGTCACAAAATGGCACTTCGAAATATTCACCGAAGTTAGTATCTTGTTGTTTACTTTGAGGATTCTCTACCCAATAGATCGCGTATCTCGGCGCACGAAAGTCTTTGTATGTTACGTTTGCCACCCACACTCCATCTTCGCGGCGCGTAAACGGAATTGCCTGCTGCTCAAAGGGCGCGATCTGGTGGCCCAAAACCACGTGAAGCACCAAAGACTTCGGATGCCTTATCGCCGCAGGCCTTCCCATCGGGTAGTAGAGAATGTGAATCTCGCTCGTTATCGGAGCCGGAGGAAAGTTATTCGTGACCGGGCAAGCGGGGTCAGTCAACGAAGCAAAGTTGAAAACACTTGGCGCGGGCGCTTCATATGTTTGAGCCGTTTGGCCGCTTGCAGTTCCCTCAACGGCGATACTCCAGAAAATGGCCGCGAAGCAGACTGTCAGAATCTTTACGGTTTTCGGCTCAGCTTGACGGTGTGACAAACGACGGCAGGAAGCGCGGAGTGGAAACATAACATTCCTCCCAACGAGCTAAATACTAACACTGAGCTGACGCTACGAAGATAACTTTTTAGATAGATAGTTAACCCCTAACGCGCAGAGCCAACCGCGATGTAGCGCTTCGTCCCGAAGTCTGACGCAAGGGTTTGACGCGACCCATTGCATCCCTGATCCCTGTGTTTAGTCGTTCCCTTGCCCAAGTTCCGTCTTTCGCATAGCATTAAAGTCCGCACCAGTTAATCGATTCGCAATGCCGTGCCAGCGGGAGCCGCGCCGAAATGACGGACAAATCAAAGGTTCAGACTGAAATCGCCACGCCCGCTACACCCGTTTCACCGCGCCGCCCTTGGCCCAAAGAAAAATCCTGGGAAGAAAACACCCTCAAGCCCACGCTTGAAAAAAGTCCGGAACGCCGCGCCGAATTCACCACCATTTCAGGCCATCCCATCCGCCGCCTCTACACCGAAGCCGATTTACCGGATTGGAGCCCAGAAAAAGATTTAGGCCTCCCAGGTGAACCGCCTTACACCCGTGGCATTCACTCCACCATGCACCGGGGACGCTTGTGGACCATGCGCCAGTTCGCGGGCTTCGGCGCCGCCGAAGACACCAACGCACGCTTCCGTTACCTTCTCGCGCAAGGCCAGACCGGACTCTCCACCGCCTTTGATCTGCCCACCCTGATGGGCTACGACTCCGATCATGCTCTCTCCGAAGGAGAAGTCGGCAAATGCGGCGTGGCCATCTCTTCGCTGGCCGACATGGAAGTGCTCTTCGACAAAATTCCGCTGGCCAACGTGACTACTTCCATGACCATCAATTCGCCCGCCGCCATAATCTGGGCGATGTATCTTGCCGTCGCCGAAAAACAGGGCGCGGACTGGAAAAAACTTTCTGGCACTTTGCAAAATGACATCCTCAAGGAATACATCGCGCAAAAGGAATATATCTACCCGCCGGAGCCTTCCATGCGCCTGGTGATCGACACCTTCGAGTTCGGCGTGAAAAATACTCCCAAATTCAATCCCATCTCCATCAGCGGATATCACATTCGCGAAGCCGGTTCTACCGCGATTCAGGAACTGGCTTTCACGCTGCGCGATGGCCTGGAGTACGTCGAATGGGGCATGCGCCGCGGCATGGAGGTCGACGCCTTCGTTCCGCAGCTTTTTTTCTTCAACGCTCACAATGATTTCTTCGAAGAAATCGCCAAATATCGCGCAGCTCGCCGCATCTGGCACAAAGCTATGGTCGAGCGCTACAAATCAAAAAACCCGCGCTCCTGGGCGCTCCGTTTCCACACTCAGACAGCCGGCTGTTCGCTAACCGCGCAGCAGCCTTACAACAACGTAGTTCGCACTGCGATACAGGCACTCGCTGCCGTGCTCGGCGGTACGCAATCACTGCACACCAATTCTCTCGACGAAGCCTGGGCGCTGCCCACGGAATTCGCCGCCACGCTGGCGCTGCGCACGCAACAAATCATCGCCCACGAAACGGGCGTCGCCAACACCGTCGATCCCCTTGCCGGCGCCTACTTCGTGGAAACCCTCACCAATGAAGTCGAACGCGGCGCCTGCGATTACATCCACAAGATCGACGCGATGGGCGGCATGGTCACGGCCATCGAACGCAGCTACCCGCAACGCGAAATCGCCGAAGCCTCGTATCGCTACCAGATGGAAGTGGATCGCAAAGAAAAAATCATCGTGGGCGTGAACGATTTTGTTACCAAGGAAAACCCGCTCGAAATTTTGCAGATCGACGAGACGGTAGCCCACCGCCAAGCCGAACGCTTGCGCAAACTCCGCGCCGATCGTTCCCAAGCGGAAGTCGACCGCCGCTTGAATTCCCTGCGCACCGCAGCTCGCGGCAAAGAAAATTTGATGCCCTTCATTTACGACACGGTAAAAGCCTACGCCACGCTGGGAGAAATCTGCGAAGCCATGCGCGATGTCTTCGGCACCTACGAAGAAGTAGCCATCACGTAACACGCGACGCTGCGAATTTAGATCAACTATGCCAACCAAAAAGATCCGCGTCTTAATCGCCAAGCCCGGCCTCGACGGTCACGATCGCGGCGCCAAAAATAATTGCCCGCGCCCTGCGCGACGCAGGCATGGAAGTCATCTCACCGGCTTGCGTCAAACGCCAGAGATGATCGCCAGCGCCGCCATTCAGGAAGACGTCGACGTGATCGGCCTCTCGATTCTTTCCGGCGCGCACAACACCATCTGCCCCCAACTGATGGCCCTGCTCAAAGCCAAGGGCATGGACGATGTAGTCGTCCTGGTCGGCGGCATCATCCCCGAAGCCGACATCCCCGCCATGAAAAAATCCGGCATCGCCGAAATTTTCCTCCCCGGCACCTCCACCCAAGACATCATCGAATTCATCAATAAGCGCCTCGCCGTCGGCACCTAATATCCGCTCGCAATATTTGCGCCACAACTTTTGTTAACGATGCCTGTAATCTGGGAATGTATTGAACTATTGCCAGTTTCGGAGTAATTTGCTTCGTCGGTAATCGCTAACTCGGGGTGCCCTTGCCTATCTCGCCCGTTGACGTCATAAATCCTGCCTTCCATCACACCGAACAACAACTCCTGAAGCCCTTCCGCTTTGGCCAGTGGGCGCTCCTGGCGTTCGTCGGACTTCTCACCGGAGAAATAAGTTCCGGCGGAGGATGCAGTTTCAATTGGCCCGCGCCTCAACACACGAAGCCAGCGGGGCGTGTTGTCAACACAGCGTTCCCTTTCCCACTGGCACACCACGCCAGATGGAGCGCTGTAACGATCGTCTTTCTGGTTTTCGCAGGAATTGCATTGTTTCTCTTGTTTCTTTACATCAGCAGCGTAATGCGCTTCATTTTGTTTGACAGCGTGATTGCCAAGGAATGCCACATCGGCAAAGGATGGACTCGACACCGCCGTCACGGCTTGCAGCTGTTCGGCTGGCAACTTTTGATATCGCTGGTCAGCTCCGCTGGTCTCCTTATCATCATCGCTTTCCCACTGGCAGGCGCATGGATACTCGGCTGGTTCAATCACCCTCGTGACCATCTGGTGCCGTTGATTTTAAGTGGCCTCTTATTTTTGATGGTATTTGCTGCCTTCGTGCTGATACTGCTCCTGGTTCAAGTCATGACGAAGGATTTTGTAGTGCCACAGATGGCGCTCGAGAATCTCAGCGCGATGGAGGGCTGGCGCAGGTTGTGGTCCTGGTTACAAGTCGAGAAAGCCGGCTATGCCGGCTACATCGGAATGAAAGTCGTGCTGGCGATCGGAGCTGGCGTCTTCCTCGCCATCATTGCGGTGATTGTCTTGATAGCGTTCCTGATTCCCATCGCTTCCCTCGGAGTTATCGCCGGGCTCAGTGGAACAATCGCAGGGTTAACGTGGAATTTCTTCACCATCAAGTTGGCGGTCTTCGCAGGATTGATCGTGTTTGCGATCAGTATGTTTGCAGTCTCGTTTATTTCTGTACCCGCCATCGTCTTTTTTCCTGCTTATTCCATCTATTTCTTGGCACCGCGATATGCGCCGCTGGCGGCGCTGCTGTGGCCCCAGCCTGCTGCAGCGGTAACCCAGAGTCCTCTGCCAACGGAGCCAACATGGCCGCCCACAGCTACTTAACAACGTTCAACGCCTCAGCCGAACATCCAGCATCGGTGTCCGTCTGAGGCTGAAACGAAGTCGTCATGGTTAGCGCGTACTCGAAAAAACCTCGTATACTGGATCTCATTTCAAACTCGCAATCTATAATTTTCGGTTAGTGTACGAGGTCCTGCGTGCCCGCTTCCGTCTTGAAAAGCACCGTTGACACCAAATCCCCAACCGCCCAAAAAAATCATCGTCGCATCGTCGATTTACTCACCCAGCTAAAGAACGAAGAAGAACAAATCTGCGTCGGCGGCGGCCCCAAGGCCGTTGACTCCCAACACAAAAAAGGCCGCCTCACCGGACGCGAGCGCGTAAAGAAACTAGTCGATCCGGGTTCGCAATTTTTCGAATTAGGAGTCTACGCCGCCTACGAAATGTACGAAGAATGGGGCGGCGCACCGGGAGCAGGCGTAATTACCGGCCTGGCGCGCGTCTGCGGCCGCACCGTCATGCTCATCGTCAACGACGCCACCGTAAAAGCCGGCGCCTTCTTCCCCATGACCGCGAAAAAAGTGATTCGCGCGCAAAATATCGCCATCGAAAATCGCATCCCCACAATTTATCTGGTCGACTCCGCCGGCATTTTTCTCCCGCTGCAGGAAGATGTCTTCCCCGACACCGACGATTTCGGCCGCGTCTTTCGCAACAACGCGGTGATGAGCGCGATGGGCATCCCGCAAATCGCCGCCATCATGGGCATGTGCGTAGCAGGCGGCGCCTACCTGCCAGTGATGTGCGACCACATTCTAATGACCGAGGGCTCCGGCCTTTTCCTTGCCGGCCCTGCGCTGGTGCAAGCCGCCATCGGCCAGAAAACCTCCGCCGAAGAATTGGGCGGCGCGAAAATTCATTCGCAAATCAGCGGCACAGTGGACTTTCGCGAGCCCGACGACGAGTCCTGCATCGCACGCATCCGCTCGCTGGTGGACAAAATGGGCGCTCCCAATGTCGCGCCCTTCAGCCACACTAAATCCCGCGATCCGCTATACCCCGGCGAAGAAATTTACAGCATCTTCACTGCTGACCCCGGCAAGCAATACGACATGCGTGACATCATCGCCCGCATCGTGGACGGTAGCGAGTTCGACGAATACCGCGCCGAAAGCGGCGAAACCTTGCTCTGCGGCTACGCACGCATCGGCGGCTGGGCCGTAGGCATCGTGGCCAACCAGAAAAAACACGTGCAGACTTTCGCACGCGGCTCAGACCAGAAGCGCATCGAATTCGGCGGCGTAATCTATACCGAATCCGCGGAAAAAGCTGCCCGCTTCATCCTCGACTGCAACCAGAACCGCATCCCGCTGATTTTTCTGCACGACGTGAACGGCTTCATGGTCGGCAAGGACGCCGAATGGAGGGGCATCATTCGCGCCGGCGCAAAAATGGTCAACGCCGTAGCCAACAGTGTGGTGCCCAAAATTTCCGTGGTCTGTGGCGGCAGCTTTGGCGCAGGCCACTACGCCATGTGCGGCAAAGCCTACGACCCGCGCTTCATGTTCGCATGGCCAACCGCCCGTTACGCGGTAATGAGTGGCGACGCGGCCGCCACCACGCTCGCAGAAATTAAATTGAAGCAACTGGAACGCGAAGGCAAGAAAGTCGACGAAAAGCAAAAGAAAGAAGTCTACGAATCCATCCGTTCCACCTACGAACATCAAACCGACCCACGGTACGCCGCGGCCCGCTTGTGGGTCGACGCTATCATCGATCCAGCGCACACGCGTGACGCGCTGATCTGGGCCCTCGAAACCGCCGCGTTAAACTCGGAAATTCGCGAATTTAAAACCGGAGTTTTACAAACATAAATGGAAATCGTGAAATTGGTCGAATGCCCGCGCGACGCATGGCAAGGATTGCCCGACTTCATTCCCACCGAGTATAAAGTGGCCTATTTGCAAGCGTTGATCGCCGCAGGCTTCAAACATATTGATGCCGTGAGCTTCGTTTCTCCCAAACATGTAAGACAAATGTCTGACAGCGAAGAGGTCATGAGCCAGCTGGCTTCTTCAACGCCTGCAACGTCTGCTGATCACGACAAGCCGGAAATTATCGGCATCGTCGTAAATGAAAAAGGCCTCGAGCGCGCAATCGCAACGCCAGGAGTTACAACGATCGGCTACCCGTATTCCATCAGCGCGTACTTCCGCCGCGCCAATGCCAACATGACCCGTGCCGAATCGCGTCTGCTGGTGGAAAAACTGAAAAAAGAAACCACCGCCGCGAAGCGCGGTCTGGTGATCTACATTTCCATGGCTTTCGGCAATCCTTACGACGAACCCTGGGGCCCGGAAATTGTGGCCGAAACTCTCGAATGGCTGAAAGACATCCGCATCAACACCGTGTCGCTCGCCGACACTGTCGGCACCGCCTCTCCGCAACTCGTCGGCGATCTCTATCGCGGCGTAAAAGATTACGTCGCGGGCATCGAGCTGGGCGTCCATCTGCACAGCCGCCCGGAAAATGCCGAAGAAAAAATCCTCGCCGCCTACGAAGCAGGCTGCCGCCGCTTTGACTCCGCACTCACGGGGCTCGGCGGCTGCCCGTTTGCCGGCGATACTCTGGTCGGCAATGTCGCCACCGAGGATGTTCTGGCCGCCGTCCGCAAAGCTGGAGGCGACCCAGGCATCGAGTCAGCCGCCCTAGCGTCGCTGCTGCAAATGACCAACGAAATTCGATCTAAATACGCGCACGCGCCCATGGTGCAGTAGTTTTGCAGTAAGCTTGGGGCGCAATCGCCTAGTGCGCAAATCGACTGATGCGACCGAAAGGCCAGAAAGAATTGCTCCATGTTTGAAACGCTAAAATTAGATTTTCCCGGCGAACTGGCTGTCCTCACGCTCAATCGCCCCGAAAAACGCAACGCGATTTCCCCGCAAATGCTCTCGGAGTTGCAATCTGCCTTCGACATCATCGAGAAAAGTCCCGCGCGCGTAGGTATCCTCACCGGCATCGGCAAAACCTTCAGTGCCGGCATGGATCTCGAAATGCTCTCCGCCATCGCCCGCCAATCCCCCCAGGAAAATATGGACGACTCCCGTCGCATGGCGCGCATCTTCCGCCGCATCTGGAGCTTTAGCAAGCCGCTGATCGCCGCCGTAAACGGCGCGGCACTTGCCGGCGGTTGCGGCATCGCCACGTTGTGCGATTTCACGTTGGCCGTGCCCGAAGCCAAATTCGGATACACCGAAGTGAAAATCGGATTCCTCCCCGCCATCGTCTCTGTTTTTCTCATCCGCCAGATCGGCGATAAGCGCGCCCGCGATTTGCTGCTCACCGGCCGCATGATCACCGCCGCGGAAGCTAAGGAACTAGGCCTCGTCAATGAAATTGTCGAACCCGATTGCCTGATGGATCGCGCCAAGGAATTGGCCGCCGTGCTGATCGAAGCCAGCCCCAGCAGCCTCACCCGCGCCAAGCGCCTGCTCACCGCCTCGGCCGCGAGCACCATCGACGCCGATCTCGAACGCGCCGTTCTGGAAAACGCCCGCATCCGTTGCACTCCGGATTTCAAAGAAGGTTTGGCTTCTTTCCTCGAAAAACGCAAACCCCAATGGCGCGGCGACTCCGAATGATGCAGGCATCAAAAGTCTTTCAGGGGAATTCGCATGCTTGAGTATCACGACGCCGCCGTTCGCGTGCGTTATGCCGAAACCGACCAGATGGGCGTCGTTTACCACGCCAACTACCTCATCTGGTTCGAAGTCGGCCGCGTGGAACTGATCCGTGCTCTAGGCGTTGAGTACAAAACCATGGAAAGCGCCGACGATTGCCACATCGTCGTCGCCGAAGCCCACTGCCGCTATCTCTACCCGGCGCGCTACGACGAGCGTTTGCGTGTGCGCACGCGAATCGCCGAAACCAAAAACCGCACCATTCGCTTCTCCTACGAAATATTTCGCGCTGACGACGATCGTCTTCTCGCCACCGGAGAAACCGTTCACGTGATTTGCGGCAGCAATGGCAAGCCTAAACTTCTCCCAGAAAAATATCGTCGCGCTTTCGCAGCAGCGCTCGCTGCCCCCGCCGGCATCAGCAGATCATGAACATCATGAGCAAAATCGTAACGACGCTTACTCCATGAGCGTGATTCTTACCGGCAACGATCTGTCCTTCGAGCAATTGCGCGCGGTGGCGCTGCAGCATGAATCCGTCTCACTCCATCCCGCCGCGATCGAGCGTATGAAAGCTTCTCGCGCCGTGGTCGACCAACTCGTCGCCTCCGGCGCGACCGCTTACGGCATTAACACCGGCTTCGGCAAACTCGCTTCCGTGCGCATCTCCACGGAGCAGGTTGCACGACTGCAGGTGAATCTGGTGCGCTCGCATGCCTGCGGCGTGGGCGAACCGCTCAGCGAAGCCGAAACACGCGCCATGATGCTGCTCCGCGCCAACGCTCTCGCCAAAGGCCTCAGCGGCATTCGCCCGCAAGTAGTCGACACCCTTTGCAAAATGCTCAACGCCAAAATTCATCCGCTAATTCCCTCGCAGGGTTCCGTGGGAGCTTCCGGCGATCTCGCTCCATTGGCGCATCTGGCCCAAGTGGTTATCGGAGAAGGCCGCGCCAATTACAACGGAGAAATTTTGGATGGCGTCACTGCGCTGCAACGCGCCGGAATCACGCCTGTAGCTCTCCAAGCAAAAGAAGGCCTCTCACTCCTCAACGGCACGCAAGGAATGCTCGCGCTTCTCAGTCTCGCACTTCTGGAAACCGACGCTCTCGTGGATGCCGCCGATATTGCCGCCGTGCTTTCTCTGGACGCTTTGCGCGGCAGCCCTGGCGCATTCGACCCACGCATCATGCAAGCCCGCGCCTATCCCGGCGCCGCCGTCACCGCGAAAAATTTGGCGCACCTCAACGAAGGCAGCCAGATTCGTGAGTCCCACCGTTCGAACGCCAAAGACCCCCGTGTTCAGGACGCCTACAGCCTGCGCTGCACTCCGCAGGTTCACGGCGCCGTTCGCGATTCCCTTTCGCAAGCGCGCGCCATGGCCGAAGTGGAACTTAACAGTGCCACCGACAATCCCCTGGTTTTCGCTTCATCAACACCTGGATCCGACACGAACACCGCGTCCGCGAACGGCGACATCGTCAGCGGCGGAAATTTTCATGGCCAGCCATTAGCCATGGCCGCCGATCAGGTAGCCATCGCTCTCGCCACGCTAGGCGGCATCAGTGAACGCCGCATCGAGCAGATGACCAATCCCCTCACCAGCATGCTCCCAGCTTTTTTAACTCCCGAGCCTGGCCTGAACTCTGGCTTCATGATCGCGCAAGTCACTGCCGCCGCGCTGACCAGCGAAAATAAAGCGCTCGCCACGCCGCATTCTGTGGACTCCATCTCCACATCAGGCAATCAGGAAGACTACGTCTCTATGGGCATGAGCGGCGCACGCCGCCTCTCGCGCATGCTCACAAATCTCCGCCACACTATTGCCATCGAACTCCTATGCGCCTGCCAGGGTATCGACCTTCTGGCTCCGCTTCAAACCGGCCTGCGCGCCCAAAAAGCCTACGCCGCCGTCCGCCAAAAATCTCCCAAGCTAATCGACGACCGCCCGCTGGCCCCAGACATAGAAGCAGTAACCGCACTGATATCGCAAAATTCCTTTTCTACAATATTGCGTTAATCGTGCTACTGAATTTTTGGGCAGTAAATATAGACGACAAAGCGAGCAATTATGTTAATTTGCCTCTATGGCTCATCTTTTCATGGACTCACGGGCAAAAATTGAACGGGCTAACAAGCACATAGTTGACCATCTCCCCTGACACTACCTGCCCAGCGCCCCAAACTTAAAGGCCATTAATGGGCCTTTCAGAGCCCCCAAAAACGCGGAAACATTTCGCGCCCATTCCGCGTTATCTGTCCTGAGGTAGAACTCCGCATGCTTACCCTTCTAACGGATTTCAAACACGGCCTGCGTGTGTTGCTGAAAAACCCCAGCTTTGCCGCAGCCGCCGTCATCGTCCTGGCCCTGGGCATCGGAGCAAACACCGCTATCTTCAGCGTAGTGAACGCCGTGCTCCTGCGCCCACTCCCGTTCCGCGATCCCGCTCGCCTCGTTCAGATCTGGCATGTGCCTCCGCCAAAAAGTTTCCCCGGCATGACTCAGTTCGCCGTCTCCGCCGCCAATTTCATCGACTGGGGGCAACAGAATGATGTGTTCGACAGAATGGCCATCTACACCGGCTCAAGCCTCAATTTGACAGGCCGCGAACAACCCGAGGCCCTCCAGGGCGCCGCCGTCTCCGCGGACTTTTTCTCTACTTTGCAGGTGCAACCAATGCTGGGTCGCACTTTTACACCTGACGAAGATCAGCAGGGCAAAAACCACACAGTGATTCTCAGCCACGGCTTATGGAAAAGTCGCTTCGCAGCCAATCCCAATATCGCCGGACAGCCGGTAAACCTCGACGGCCAGCCGTACGTCGTCGCCGGAGTCATGGGTCCAAAGTTTAACTTCCCGGGCTGGGCACAATATTGGACCCCCATGGGCTGGACCGCCAAACAGCGCGCCGTGCGCGGCGAGCACCACTACCTGGTCATCGCTCGTCTCAAGACCACCATCCCCATATCTCAAGCCCAAGCCCAGATGAACGCCATCTCCAGCCGGCTCGCGCAACAATATCCCGAAGACGACAATGGTTGGGGTGCGGTCGTCGTCCCTCTCCGCGAGCAACTCGCCTCCGAAGTGCGCCCAGCTCTACTGATCCTTCTCGGCGCCGTCGCTTTCGTACTTCTGATCGCCTGCGCCAACGTCGCGAATCTGGTGCTGGCCAAGACTTTCGGCCGCCGCAAAGAAATTGCCATCCGCGTGGCTCTGGGTGCTACCGGCGGCCGCGTAGTTCAGCAAATCCTCGCTGAAACTCTGCTGCTGTCTCTAGCTGGCGGCGCGCTCGGTCTTCTACTCGCGCGTTTCGGCATGGCGCTGACGCTAAAATTCCTTTCCGATAATTTGCCCAAATCCACGGAAGTCAGCCTCGATGGTTTTGTCCTGGCCTTCACCGTTTTTATTTCCATCGTCACAGGCGTAATCGCAGGCCTGCTGCCCGCCATCCGCATGACAAAAACCAACGTCAACGATGCGCTGAAACAAGGCCTTGGCAAAACCGACTCCGACTCCGCCGGCCACCGCACCAGAAGCATCCTGGTAGTCTCCGAGGTCGCCCTCTCGCTGATTTTGTTGGTCGGCGCGGGTCTCATGATTCGCAGTCTGTGGCTCTTGAGCACACTGGACGCCGGCTTTGATCCTCACGGCGTTCTGACGATGACCTTAGTTGTTCCACACAATAAATATTCACGCCCCATAGATGAGATCGCTTTTTTCGATCGAGTGCTGGCAAAAGTGCGGGTCCTGCCCGGAGTTATATCCGCTGGCCTGATCGACAATCTCCCGCTTAGCGGTGATGGTTCTCATCAACCCGTCGCCATTGAAGGCCGTCCGCGGCAAGCTATGTCCGATCAACCCGAAGTCGATACGCGCTTCATCACGCCAGGCTATTTGAGCACCATGCGTATACCCTTGCGCCGTGGCCGCGATCTTTCTGGCGCGGATGAACCGGATCGTCCCGGCGTAGTCCTGATAAGTGAATCCATGGCCAAGCGTTTCTGGCCTAACCAGGATCCCATCGGAAGGCACCTCACCATGACCTTCTTTCCCGACAAAGTCCGCGAAATCGTCGGCATCGTAGGCGACGTGAAGCTGGAGGGCATGGACATGGCCGCCTCCCCTTCCACCGTCTATCTGCCGGCTGGCCAACTCTCCGCGTCGAGCCTCGGCGAATGGCGTCCCTTCCCCATGCAAATTGCGGTGCGCACAAAATCGCAACCGTCCAGCCTCGTCTCTGCCGTCACCAGCGCGATTCATTCCATCGATAGCGATCAACCCGTGACCGACATCATGACCATGGACGATCTCATCGACAATTCCCTCTCCCAGCGCCGTTTCAGCATGCTTTTGCTCGCGGCCTTTGCGGTTCTCGCACTGTTGTTGGCAGCGGTGGGGATTTATAGCGTGTTAGCCTTTGCGGTCCGGCGCCGCGTCCGCGAAATCGGCATTCGCGTAGCTTTGGGCGCGGAGGCAAAAGATATTTTGCGTTTGATTGTCACTGAAGGAATGAAGCCCGCGCTTATTGGTCTACTTCTTGGCGTGGCCGGCGCGTTCGCCTTGGGACGCGTCTTAGCCAGCTTCATCTACGGCATCGCCGCGTACGATCCGCTGACCTTTGCTGCCGTCGCGGCGCTGCTCGCCGCGGTCGCGCTAATAGCCAGCATTATCCCCGCCTATCGAGCCGCCCGGATCGAACCGACTCGCGCCTTACGCGAAGAATGACAAGCCGAATTGCATAATCGAATCTCCGGATTGAATTTCGTAACCGGAAAAAACCTAGGCGCTCTTGCACTACGCAAAGATCTCGCTAGGCTTTTCGCGCGATCACTTCCAGGTATTCCGCTTTAACGTGGGTCTCGTTGGCCGGTCCTTCGTTATGCTCCGCCCAAAGTTTCTCCATATCAGCAGCCAGCCCTTGCTGTCCGGCCGCATCAAGCCGCGAAAAAGCTATTTTCGTCGGCCCGAAATATTCCCGGAATAATTTCACGACGTCCGCAGCCGCATGTGGATATTTGAATTCCATTTGCCGTCGCGTGATCTCGGCTTTCCAACCTACTTTAGAAAAGCGCTCCGCAACAACTTCCTCTTTGCCCCACAATGCCGGCGCTTCCAGATTTTCGGGCGGCGGCAAATATCGTGCGTTGATCGCGAAGTTCTTACCGATAAGACCCGTCGGCGTCCAGTTGGCCATGGCGATAAATCCGTCTACTCGGCAAACCCGCGTCAATTCCGTGACCACTAAAGCAGGACGCGGCGCAAACATAGCCCCAAACATCGAAACCACCCCATCAAATTCTGCCACACCGAAAGGCAGCGCCTCCGCATCCCCTTCGCGAAACTCTACCTTCAACCCTTCGCGTGCCGCTCGAGCCCGTGCTTGTTCCAGCAAATTCGTGGCGATGTCTACGCCAATCACATTCGCGCCTTCGCGCGCCGCCGGAATAGCCGTATTCCCCGTTCCGCACGCCACATCCAACACATCCGAACCTCGACGTATTCGAGCCGCTTGATAAATTGCACCCCTTCTTCTTCGTTATATTTCGCGATTTGACCAAAATCTCCCGCCATCCATGCCGCTTTCATATTCTTCTTCAGCTGCTCCATCTGAGGCATTGCTGTTCCCATCTTCCCCTCCGAAGTCGATACCCTAACCGCGTATTCACCGGCGAATCTATCGAGGATTGCTCAATGCCCGCCGGAAAAACGAAAGCATCTGATATCCCGCGATGTAACTGAAAGGCCGCAACTCCAGCGAATAATGCCCGCAGGCCAGCTCCAGCACCCGTGGATTCGAACCATGCCGCCGCAGCGAATTCAGCATTTGCTCCGTCAATTCCGGCAACATCGTGGGATCGTACTTGCCATAAACCATGAAACAGTTTCGGTCTGCTCCAAGTCCGCGCTCCACATAGGGCATCGGGCTGATCGGCGCCCAATATTCCCGCAACTCATCCACCGTCACGTGATGCCGCAAACTTTCCCACACGTGATTGGTAGTCATGCCCTGGCTCACCACATCCGCGTAATACGTCGAGATGTGAAAGAAGCCGCCCGCGCGAATCGCTTCGTCATGCATCAGCGCGATATATCCGATCGACGACCCGATGCTCGTCCCCAGAAGCCCCAGCCGCTTATAACCTTGCTGCTCCAGCCATCGCAAACATCGCCGCGTGTCTTGCACCGCTTGCCGGTTCGCTTGCAGCGTCAACCCGATATTCGGCCCGCAGATTTGGTCCGCCCGTTCGTGCCCCTTGGCCATGCGCCGGTCGTGATACGGCATGCTCATCTTCACCGCCGTAATCCCCAACCGCTGAATCCACTCGCAAAGCCCACGCTGTCCACGCCACTTGGCATTCCAGTTCGGCAGCACCAACACCGCCGCCCCATTTTTCTTTCCCGGGAAAATCTGCGCGTGAACAATATTGTTTTCCGGCCAGGCCGACTCTATGGAACTAGGAAACGTAAGCACATTCTCCCCGTCCACTCGATAGTCCGGCGGAGGAGTCGTCGCGAACCATTCATGGCTCGTTTCAATGGCATGCCGCGCATACTGCCGCACATATTCCTGAGGATTTGACTCCGCCGCATTCCCATCAATGTGCTCGAGGCCCCATGCGAACGGCTGCACCCGCCGGTTATCATCCGTAGTCCACCGGCGATGCTCATACCTCCGAATTCTGCGTTCAAACCATTTCATAGCGTCTGAAGTCAACTATAAGCGACGCAAGAAAACTCATGCAAATCCAGTCAGCTCATATTCATCAAACCCTCGCCCCGTTCTTTATGAACGGACGTACTCTAATCAGTGGTAGTTCTCCGCTGGTCGCTCTACATGGTCAATAACGAACACTTCTACATTCGCTTGTTCGGGCTGCAACCTCAAACCTGGCTGCTCTTGGATGGCCTGTGTGAGAGGGGACCGCTTCCATATGGACGATAAATAAAGGTTTCGCAAAGAAGCGGGAAGTTTCGCGAAGCCGCTCTGTTCTGGTATCCACTCAATATTGAGATCGTATTTCCCGGAGAGGTTCGTATTGTCGCTCACCTTCCGACCGGTTTGCTCAGAAATCGAAGCGACCAGCTCAGACATGGGGACCTTTCGTCCATCCATTCGACCTTCGGCAACAGATACCCGCACCGATTCACACGGGGGCGGTGGCGGCGGATCCCCTGGCGCAAAAATAGTGAGCGCATGCGGGTCGCAATTTTCGGTTCCTTCGTGAAGCTTTCCCGGTTCAGCCACCACCAACGAATAACTCGGTAGTTCTCTAACTTCTCGATGAAATGTGAGTTTAAATCCTCTGTCGATAAGTTCTTGAGACATGTTCCGATGTCTCTTCTCGCGTTCCTCGGCGCTCAGGTCCTGCCTCTCGTCGAGTGCGGTTTTTCCGATCTTCGCTTCCACGTCATACAAGTCCGACGTGAACCAACTCGGTGCCCCAACGATTTGATAGTCGCGCACTTGGAAGGCGAGTCTTATAAACTCCTGAACGCTGGTGTTTTTGGCGCTAAACGAATCCGGCTTGGACAACATGCTCTGATAGATAACTCCTTCGCCGGTTTTCAGTGCGGCTGTTCCTTCCGTGTCCAACTTGATCGATATCGCCTCGTATCTCGCTGTCGTTTCCTGTAGGCGTCCGCTTTGTGAGTTCGCCAAAATCGGATTCGCGTGTACTAAACCGAACAATATCGGAAAGGCAATGACGGCTCCGCCTGCCGACCCAAGCAAGATTTTTCTGCCAAAATTGAGTTTGGGAACGATCTGGCCGGACAATATTCGTGCAATCCGCACCTTGAGATCCGCACCGGTAACCCCGGAAACACACGCAAGCGGAGATCCCACGCAAAATTCGCACACTCGCAAGATGCTTTCGGCATATATTCTTCGGTCGCCGCCGCTCAGCAGCACCTCTTCGTCACAGACGCGTTCGCGTTCCTGAACCAGCCGCTCCCCCATCCACCAAACCAACGGATGGAACCAGAAAAGACTTTGCACCATCATATGAACGAGCGCCGCAAGATTGTCGCGCCGGAGTACATGCAGTAGTTCGTGCCTAATTATCGCTTCTATATGTGCGTCGTCCATCCGCGCTGATATTGCCTGCGGCCATAACAGTCTCGGCCTCAATATGCCAAAAATCCCCGGCTCCGTCTCATTAAGTGACAACAGCATCTCTACGGGCCTAGCAATTCCCAACTCGGACTCCAGGCGCCGAAGAATCACGCTCTCGCCCTTCATGCAACTCCGCGGCAAGTCGAGACGCCACCAAGACTCTACGCCACCGAACCCAATAGCCCAGGAAAACGATTACAATCCCGCACAACCAGGCAGCTAAAATAAGCGGCAAAAAATTGAACGGAGTCGCTGACGATGCTCCTGACGTCGTCTGCGAAACCAACGTACGGGCTCCCTTCAAGAACGGCACGGTCGCTCTCTGCATCGCGCAGTACCAAGGAGGTTCGACCGCCATTGAATGGCGCAACCTACCGATCCACGATCCGCACTCCACCAGAACTGAGAGTGGGACGAGGAACTTCACCGACGCCGCCAGCCACAGCCGGTAACGGATCTCCGCTCGATTTCTTCTCAAAGATAACGTTAAGAGTCCCGTCACAAATGCGAAAACCGTCGACTGCCACACGTGATTGGCCAGAAATGCACCGCTGGCCGGCAAATCAGTTAACATACTTTGCGAATTCATTTCGCCTTGCCCTCCTTTGACAGCTTGCGGAGAAGTTTTTCGGCTTCCTTTACGTCCCTCAGGGTCAGTCGTCCAGATTCAATAAGGTGAGCCATAACCGGCTGTGTCCTGCCCCCGAAAAGCGCCAGCAAATCGTCAATCAATTTGCGTTGCGCCATATCCCGCGACACCGCCGCTTCAAATACATGAAAATTCCCAACCTTCCTAACGCGACGCACGGCCTTCTTCGCTTCCAATCGGTACACGACCGTCTGAATTGTCGTGTATGCGGGGCGGTCTGAAGCGGGAAACGTCTCTTGAATCTCGCGGATAGATGCCGTCTTTCGACTCCACACCGCATCCATGATTTTGAATTCCAACCGTGAAAGTTTGGGTTTGCTCATCGTGTTATCTCCTACTACAGTTGAAGTAGATACAACTACTTCTTTAGTTGTGTCAAGCGTTTTTGCAGCGCCGCAAGCTCTCGCCTGGCAAGTCGAGGCCTAACTGACGGCTCGTCAGTCACACTTGTTAGCCATCCGACACGACACCCACGCCTTTTCTTGAGGCCCATCCTCGACTGTGGCACAGTCAATCCGTGGTCCTCTTCTTCTTTTTTATTTTTGGAATCATAATTGGCAGCTTTCTCAATGTGTGCATCTCGCGCATTCCAGAGGGCCAATCCATTGTTTCGCCCGGCTCGCGCTGCCCACGCTGCCACACGCCCATCAAGCCTTACGACAACGTACCTATCCTCGGCTGGCTGTGGCTGCGTGGCAAATGTCGCGCCTGCGCGCTGCCCATCTCCCCGATGTATCCACTGATCGAGCTTGTCACCGGATTGCTCTTTGTAGGTTGCTATCTGAGCTTTGGGTTGACGGTTGAAACCTTCAAGTGGCTAGTTTTCTCTTGCATCATCGTCGTTCTGACCATTACTGACCTACGTGTGCGCATCTTGCCCGATGCCGTGAACCTCCCGGGCTTCATCGCCGGCTTGATCTTTGCTTACTTCGTTCCCCCTGGCGATGGCACTGCCATCCTGTTAAATGTTCGTCTCTTTCACGGCCTGCTTCCAGAAGGCGCGTTGGGCATCCTCGACGCGCTTCTCGGCGCTGCCTTCGGTAGCCTCCTGCTCTGGGGCGCCGCTGCGCTCTATAAAGTCATTCGCGGCCGTGAAGGCATGGGTTTGGGCGACGTAAAAATGATGGCCATGGTCGGCACATTCCTGGGCTTGCGCGGTTCGTTCATCACTATTCTGCTGGGCACATTGCTTGGCAGTATTTTGGGGCTCGCGCTGATCCTCACGCTCTACGCCGTTGGCTGGAAACGCCGCCTGGCCGAACGCGCCAGCCGCCGTGGGCTGGGCAAAGTGCGTTCCCTGCGTTGGGCCATCGCCACTCAGTACCAACTTCCGCTGGGTACTTTCCTCGGCATTGGTGCCCTGGTCGTAGTTTTTCTCTTTTCCTCTCCGCTTATAAATCTAACTTCCCGCACGCCGTGACAACCACACTACCTGTCCTGACCTAGTCTAGTGGACTGACGGCCAGTTATCGTTACGCCGCCGCTCTCCCTCCGGTTGGTTCGCGAAGCAGTACAATAAGACGTGGACATCCATATGGCGGATTGTTACCTGGTGAGCCCAGGCCATAAAATCGGTAGCAGCGGTCCCGATGCGGAAAGCAGGTTCTATGAAGTCTAAATCATTCCTGTTAGCGTCAATCATTTTGTTCTGTTCCGGCATTGTCGTCGCGCGTCAGCAAGACAACTCTCAGCAAACCGGCGATCCTGTCGCCGACGCCGCCCGCCGCGCTCGCGAAGCCAAGCAAACCGCCCCCAAACCCAAAAGAGTTTATACCGACGAGGATGTGAGCAGGCCTAAGCCAGCCCCTGCAGCTACGTCCACGACGGATAATTCCTCGACGCAAGAATCTTCCAAACCGGCTGCTGGCACTTCCGCGAAAACACCAACTTCCGGGGTTCAGGACGCCAAGGCCGAAGCCGACTGGCGCAAGCGTTTCAAAGAACAACGCGACAATATCGCTCGCGCAGAAAAAGAACTGGACATCCTGCAACGTGAAGGTCAAAAAGGTCAGATTCAGTATTATCCCGATCCCCAAAAAGCCATGACCGAGCAATACACCCGCAAAGACATCAACGAGAAGGACGCAAAAATTGCAGCCAAGCAAAAGGAAATCGAGCAACTAAAACAAGGCTTGAGCGATCTGGAAGACGCCTTACGCAAAGCCGGCGGCGATTCCGGCTGGTCTCGCTGAATAGCACCAGCGCTCCCCGTGGAAAGTAAGGCTCCGCCTAAGACCTATCGCAAGCTTTAAAATACCGCTACATTGTGGATTGTGACGAACCGATCAAACCAGCAGATAAAACGAGACGCTCGCGTAGATTTCCTAGTTTCTTCGGCCGTCGTGGTGGTCGGGATAGTCATCGTCTTAGTCACCTTCCCGAACCTCGTGGCGACGCTCATGAATACCCCGGTCGAGTTCTATCCTGATTTATCTATAGCTGCGGTGAAGAAAGTCCCGCTCGTGGTAGACCCGAAACCTCACGATTGTGAGTTCAACGCTGTGCCGTACGGCGCAAAGTATTGCCACTACGAAAAGTTCGAGAAGAAGTCTACAACGACCGCGCCTACGCTCCGGCTGGCACGGACAGACAGCTTATGTACGTCCACGTTTCGTTCCGCAAAATCAACGACTGAGGTATGATCGCAGGGTGTGATTACGCTGTACCTCATCCGGATAAATGGTAAGGACCACACGACTCAAGATCGCGCATCTCCCTCGTCGTCTGCCGTAGTTCTGTCTGCGTGGCAAAACCTCCGGCTCGCACCTTCCGACTGTTGGTACGCTGGAGAAGATTGACATCGACCGCACCACGCTACTGGGGGGCCCGTCATGTGCAAACAAATCGATTCTCCAGCCCACTTTAGTAGCGGCGGAGAAATTGAAAAAGCTTCACGAGTTATCCGTTAGTGTAAGTGTTCGACGTCCTAGTCAATCGAGCAGAGGCTAATCACTTTTCCCCAGTGTGAAAAGCCACCGTACCCATCGTCCACACTCGATACTGCACCGCCGTATAACCAACCAACTCCATCAGCGTCTTCAATTGCACAGGACGAAAGAATCGCGACACCGACCTGGGCAGATAGGTATACGCGTCATGATCGCCCGACAACATCCCGCCAATACGCGGAAGCACGCCGCGAAAATACCATCGATATAAATTGCCAAGCAGCCCTTCTGGCGGCTCCGTAAACTCCAGAATCGCTAGCGTCCCGCCCGGTTTCAAGACGCGCATCATTTCCCGCAAGCCCTCTTCATAATTTGCAAGGTTGCGGAACCCAAACGCCGCCGTCACCAAATCGAATGACGAATCCGCGAACGGCAGTCGCAGCGCGTCCGCCTCCAGAAAAGGAATCTTCGCAGCGCCCTTAGCCGTCGCCTGCACTAGCATGGGGTGCGCGAAATCAGCGCCGATCACGCGTGCCGGGCCCACGCGAGCAAGCGCAAGCGCCAAGTCCCCCGTCCCGCAGCACAAATCCAGCACCAGAGCATCCGGCCGCTTCAAAATCGGTGCCAGCAACCGCGCCGCTCTAGCGCGCCACAGACGATCCAGTTGAAGGGATAACAAATGATTCAGCAGATCGTATTTCGGCGCGATCTGCGTAAACATCTCGCGAACTTTTTGCGATGCTTCCGCCTCCGTCTGCGTGCCTAGCGGTTGCGTTCCCTTCACCGGCGCGGCAGTTTCAACCATACGACTTCCCGGTGCGATGCATTTCCCCTGCTCCACCCAAAACCTTCGGCGTCAATTGCATAACGCGCTCCAGCGCGTCCATCGACACCGGTACGCTTGAATGCGCCTCGCCGATGTGCGGCGACACAACAAACCGCAATTTCCCAGCCCGCGTCTTTTTGTCGGAGAGCATCGCCACGACAAGTATTTTGGGCGCTACCTGAGGCCAATCTGGCATTTTGCCAATTCTGCGTATCACGGACACAACCCGCGATACATCGTCGTTCCTGGTGATTCCCAGTTCGCGCCCGACCAGCGCTGCCGCAATCATCCCCCACGCCACCGCTTCGCCATGCAAGTAGCGCCGGTACTTTGTCACGCTCTCCAGCGCATGCCCAAATGTGTGCCCGAAATTTAGAATCTCGCGCAATCCAGATTCGTGCTCATCACGACCCACCACGTCTGCCTTAATCTCGACGCAGCGCGGAATCATATATTCCAATACGTCGCGATCCTGACGCAGCAACTTCTCCATGCTCTGCTCTAAATACCCAAACAACTCCGCATCGGCAATCACCCCGTACTTTATAACCTCAGCCACACCGCTGCGGAACTGCCGCTCCGGCAAAGTCCTCAATAAATCCGTATCAATAATGACCAGTCGCGGAGGATAGAACGCCCCAACCAGATTCTTCCCCTCCGGCAAATTCACGCCCGTCTTCCCGCCAATCGAGCTGTCCACCTGCGCCACCAGAGTCGTAGGCACATGAACCAACGCCACCCCTCGCAGATAGCTCGCTGCCACAAATCCAGCCACATCTCCAACCACACCTCCTCCAACCGCCACAATCAACGATTTACGATCCGCCCCAGCCCGCGTCAACTTGCGGCATAGTAATTCCACCGTGCGCACGTTCTTCTTCGTTTCCGCATCGTCAAAAAGATATATGTTCTTCGACGCATAGTGCGGAATAGCGGGCTTCACGGCTTTTCCCACCGCGCGCCACACCTTCGGAGATGTCAACACGTACACGCTCGAGAACTCGCCTAACTTTGCGATCTCGGCCGCCGCGTCGCGCAAAATTCCCGCGCCACATAAAACGGCGTACCCCCCCGCAGCCGATCGCACTCGGATTATTTTTGCTTTCATTGTGAATGGAAACGACAACAACTATTTCGAATGTAACACACGGTCCCGATCAGTTCGTCACTCGCGCGGGACAATTATTTCTTCTGAAGCTCGTTCACGGTTTCCAAAAATACGTGTCCGCTGATCGCCAAACTCCGCGCGCTGATTTTATCCAGCGTATCCTCAGCCGTATGCCAGAACGGCACATCCTGCTGTCGATCGAAATCGATCACATCCATGGACGGCACTTTGCGTTTCAAAAACGAATCGTGATCGTCTTCCGCGCCATTCGAGGTATCCAAAAATATCTGCGAGTACCCCAGAGTCGCCGCCGTAGCCCACATCAGATCCACCAACAATGGCGTCGACGTCGACTCACGCGCAAAATGCAAAGACCGGCTGCCCACCATGTCCGCCAACAAAAAAGCCTTGACCTTCGAAATGTCCCCGCTCGCCGCAAATCGCGCCGCCATCTGCCTGCTGCCATAGCGGCTATCCGTCTCGCTCCACGTCTTCATCGCCTCTTCGCCATCAAAAAACGCAATCCATACCGCGTGCTTTCCATGTTTCGCGCAAAGCAGCCGCGCCAGCTCCAGCATCACTGCAGTAGACGATGCGCTGTCATCCGCTCCGACGAACGTAATGTCATGTCGCAACAGCGAATCGTAGTGTGTACCCAGCAGAATAATCGACGAGTCATCGCCAGGAATCTTCACCAAAATATTCTTCATTGGCAGCCGCCCGATGGGCGTGTCCGCATTAAACGCATCCACCTCCGTCGTGCACCCGTCGCTCTTCAACTGCGTCAATATATAGTCCTGCGTTTGCGCGATCGCTTGCGAACCCGACGGCCGGGGCCCAAATCCGACTTGCGTGGCCACATGTTCGAACGCCAGCTTACCATCGAATCCGCCCGTGCTCTCCGGCGACGGGGTATCTTCTGCGCCGCCCTGCGCTGCGTTCGTCGCAGCTGCGCTCACGGCTGCGGGATTGCCCGCCGCAGCACCGTGCGCCTCATCGCTGTTCGCCTTGCACCCCGTCAAGCTGAAAAGCCCTGCACATAAAAAAAGTGCAACTTGTGCGCTTAGCTTCCACGCCGCCCGCGTGCACATCCCAAAATCAGATCTCACTCCACTCGCTTTCGAACCCACTCAGTGTACCTCCGCAGCCGGAGTTGCAGCCGCCGCTGCCAGCCGCCTGTTCCGTTTACCCACTACCAGCGCCGACACCCCAACTCCAGCAAAATACAAAAGCACCATCGGCGCCATCACCACCAGCATCGTCAACGCATCCGGAGTCGGGGTAACAATTGCCGCAATTATCGCAATGACCAAAATGGCGTACTTCGAATTAACAAATAAAAATTTCGGCGTCACAATTCCAAATAACGTCAAAAAGAAAATCAGCACCGGAACTCAAATATTAATTCGTTAGCCGAACAGCACCATCAACGTCAAATCAAAATATTATTGACGCTCATCAGCGGCACCACCGGCCCCTGAAAGCTGATCAAAAACTTCAACACCTTCGGCAGCATCATGAAATACCCGAGACCAATTCCCGCCAAAAATAAAATCACCGTCGAAAACAGAAATCCAGTCGTGGCGCTCCGTTCGTGCTTGTATAAAGCCGGCGCGACAAATAGCCAGAATTGATACAGCACCACTGGCGACGCCAGCACCAGTCCCAGATAAATGGAAAGAGCAATCAACAGACTCAGGAACCCCGTAGGATTGGTGTACACCAACTGCTGTGTGAGGTGCTCGATCCGCCAGCGCCTTCAACATCGGCTTGGTAATCCATGAAACGAAATGCGGCGCCACAAACCACCCAACGCCCGCGCCGATCCCCACCGCAATGAGCGACGTAATGATCCGCTTGCGCAGCTCCACCAGGTGCTCAAAAAATGTCATCTGCCCGCCAGGATCCTCCGGCGGTGTTGTCGGCATGATCGTTGCTTCAGGCGGGTTGCTGGTCATGAGGTACATCAATGCTGACTAAGGGGCCCTTTTGTTTCAACGCTTGTTTCAACGCTTGTTTCGACGCTTGTTTCGACGCTTGTTTCGACGCTTGTTTCGACGCTTGTTTCGACGCTTGTTTCGCCCACTATAGCGGTTGTTTTTGAACTGTCTCCGCTTCCGTTAACATTCGCGTTGACAGCTTGAGACGCCGCTCCGTTTGCGCCTTCTGTCGTCGTCTCCGTGAAACCCGCTGAAGAGCGCGCCACCGATTCCGCCACCGGCGTAATCACTAACTCCGCGGTTCCCTCCGTCACGCGCGCATCAATGGGCTCCCCAAAAGCATCCGCGACCGGGCTGGCCGGCACCCCATCACCAGCCGCCGTCGAACTGCGCGCCCCCGCCAACCCAGAACTCCCCCGCCCCGCTCGCAGGCGTTTCCACGCCCGCAGGCGAAGCAAACGTCGCCGCCTGCACCGGCACCCTCATTCGCGGCCTTAGCCGCGACACTCCCGCAGCCTCTTCTTGCGCTCCACCTCGCGCACCTGCCGCTCCATATCTCTTCATCTCTTGCTTCAAATGCACCGCGAAAATCCGTCAGACGCCTTGCGAAATTCCGCCATTAATTTCCCCAGGCTTCCGCGTCAAGCTCCGGCAGCTTCTGCGGCCCAAAGACCACCCAGCACAAATCACAAACACCACCAGCATGTGTGGAATACTTAGCATAAAAAAAAAAAATGGACACTCACCTGGTAGCCGTTTTCGCGGCCATCTGGCATCATAGAGAACGGTGTCAAACGCTGTCAAACCCACGCGTGGCGCGTCCAGCCTATAGAGTACGCTGTGTTACAATTGGTTGGATGTCCAACTTTCCCGAGGTCAGCATGAAATCACAGTTTCGTGGCCTGGTGCTTGTAGTCACCGTCCTGCTCCTATGTGCAGTGTCGGAGCCATTTACGGACCTAACGTACGCGCTACCAGTTCCTCGGCCGACGATTACCAGTCCGCCGTGCGCGATTTCACTCGTGTCCTCGACGTAGTGCAGAATAATTACGCCGAGCCCGTCGACGTAGACAAAGCCGTCTACCAGGGCGCTATTCCCGGCACGTTGGCATGGTCCACCCGCACTCCAATTCAGCAATACGCGAACTGAACCCAGGTGCGCCAGAACAATAAAGAGA
>CAVPKZ010000015.1:0-14582 GCA_963705755.1 uncultured Acidobacteriota bacterium
TTTTTTTTTTATTTTTATGTCGTTACTTGGTTCAGTTCGCTGCTGGAGGCCTATTTTTATTTTGCACACTCGTACGCTGTGCCGTTTGGCGGCGAAGAGCCGGCGCGGGAAACTCGAGAAACCTGTTCGTATGGCGGCGAATTCGTCGCGGTGACGGAGACAGAAAACATTTTCGCGGTGCAATTCCATCCAGAAAAGAGTGGTGCCGCCGGCCAAACCGTACTTGAGAATTTTCTGCGGATCGCGGCATGAGCCTGGCGCACCGGATAATTCCCTGCCTGGATACCGACGGCGAGCGCGTGGTGAAGGGCGTGAACTTTGTGGCATTGCGCGACGCCGGGGATCCGGTGGCGCTGGCGCGACGCTACAACGCGGAGGGCGCGGACGAGTTGGTAGTTCTGGACATAGCTGCGTCGCGCGATCGACGTCCCACATTTCTCGAAACAATTCGAAAAGTTGCAGCCGAATTGGCTATCCCGCTAACGGCTGGGGTGGCATTCGAACGCTGGACGACGCACGCGCGGTCGTCCGCGCTGGTGCGGAAAAGTGACCGTGAATACTGCCGCGGTGTTGCGGCAGGATTGATTTCAGAAGTGTCGGAGGAATTTGGCTCGCAAGCGGTGGTTTTGGCGATTGACGCACAAAGGGATGGCGATTTTTGGCGTGTAATGACGACTGGCGGGCGAGTGTCGACGGACTTGGACGCCATCTCTTGGGCTACAAAAGGAGCAGAACTTGGAGCGGGGGAAATTCTGCTGACTTCAATGGACCGCGACGGAACACAAAGTGGTTTTGACGTGGCTCTCACGGCGGCGATATCGAAAAACGTTTTGGTGCCGGTGATTGCTTCCGGCGGGGCCAGATGGCCGCAACATTTTGCAGAGATTTTTTGCGCAGGAGCGGCGGACGCAGCGTTGGCAGCCTCAATTTTTCATGACGAAATTCAAAGCATTCGCTCCCTCAAGGAGTTTCTAGCCGATCAGAAAATCCAGGTTCGGCTGCCGTGCTGATTCCCTGCATCGATCTACAAAATGGGATGGCTGTGCAATTGATTCATGGGCGTAAACGAACTGGCGATAATCGACGTGCTGGGCGTGCTTGAGAAATTTAAGAATTACGAGTGGCTGCACATTATCGATTTGGACGCGGCGATGGGAAAAGCTTCTAACGCAAAACTGGCGCAGAATTTGTGTTTTACGGCTCGCTCGCGTTATGGGATGAAAGTTCGGATCGGCGGAGGGATTCGTACCGTGGCACGCGCGGTTAAGGTCGCCGGATGGAAGCCGGAGCAAATCATCATTGGCAGCGCTGTGTTCCATGAAGGAAAAGTGAACCTGTCATTTCTTGAGCGGTTGGTAAACAAGCTCGACGAGCTCGGATCGTAATCGCTCTGGATACCGCTCGAAGGTCATATAACAATTCAGGGTTGGCGATGCACGTTGAAATTTCGCGCCGAAGACGTCATGACTGAATTGCAGCCCCTACTGCGGGCGTTCTTTGTACTGATGTTGATCGCGAAGGCACCATGAGTGGCGCCAATTTGAAATGGTTTCGGAGCTTGCGAAACGCGACGGACCATCCAGTTATTGCGGCGGGCGGAATTAAAACCCGGCGCGAAGTCTCCACGCTAGAAAAAATGGGGATGGATGCGGCCGTGGGTATGGCGATGTACAAAAATATGTTGCGTTAAAAAACTAGCGCATATACGCGTCGGTAATATATTGCTGCACCATGCGCTGCGTATTGAAGAAAGATCCATTGATAGCGATGGCGTGCTGCATGACGCTGAGATAACGGTAGCGCTCGTTATAAAACATCGGAATGATCACGCTGTCTAACTTGGTGTAAAGCGATTCGGCGTCGGCTTTGTTGTCGGTGACAAGATCGGGCGTGGCACGGCGTGCTTCCCCGATGGACCAACCGGTTACGCCTTCGATATGACCTTCCGACCACCAACCATCGAGGATGCTGAGGCTGGGCACGCCATTTAAGGCGGCCTTCATGCCGCTGGTTCCGGAAGCTTCGAGCGGAAATTGCGGAGTGTTCAGCCACAGATCTACGCCAGCGGTTATCTTTCCACCCAGATCCATGTTGTAGTCGTCGAGAAACACGACCGGCACCGCTTTGCGCAAAGCTTTCTTGGCTTGAAAAATATGTTTGATGATGGATTTTCCGCCGGCGTCGTGGGGATGCGCTTTGCCGGCGTACACAATCTGAAACGCCCCGGAATTTTTTGCGACCTGCCGCAGTCGATCCAGGTCTGCGAGGATCAGATCGGCGCGCTTGTAACCGGTGGCGCGCCGCGCAAATCCGATGGTGAATTTTCCCGGGTCAAACTTGATGCCGGTTTTCTGCCGTATTACTTCCAGCAATTCATGCTTGGCGATCAGGTGAGCGGTCCAGACTTCTTCTGGCGGAAGGCCCAGCGCGCCACGGAGACTGTAGTTGTCTTCGCGCCACGTGGGAATATAGCGATCAAAAATTTCGCGAAATGCCGGAGCGGTCCAGGTTCCAGCGTGAACACCGTTGGTAATGGCTTCGATGGGTACGCCAGGAAACATCTGTCGCGACGTCTCGCCATGCTGCTTGGCGACGCCATTCACGTATTTGCTCAGGCTGAGGGCGAGATACGTCATGTTCAGGGAGGCGCCGGCGCGCGCGGCTTGCTGCAAATCCGGGAAAGCTTGTTCAGCCTGAAGCACACGCTTCACGAGATCGGCCGCCGAAGCATCTTTCAAATCGAAAAGGTCAGTCTGACGGGGAAATGCCCTGGTGAGGTACTCCATGGGAAAGCGGTCGTGACCCGCGGGAACAGGCGTGTGCGTGGTGAAAACACATTTGCAACGGACTTTCTCAATGTCTTCAGCGCGAATGGTGGTGCGTCCCGCTTTGGCTGCCTCGGCTTCCAGAAGTTCCAGCGAGAGCAGCGCGGCGTGGCCTTCGTTCATGTGATAACGGGTGAGCCCCTCGTGGCCCAAGGCTCGAAGCATGCGAACGCCACCGATGCCCAGAATAACTTCCTGGCAGAGGCGGTAATAAGGATCGCCGCCGTATAAATTGCCGGTGAGGGCTCGATCCGCGGGCGCATTTGAAGGCAAATCGGCATCGAGAAAATAAATGGGGACTACGTATCCGCGTACGCCTACTGCGTCATAACGCCAGCAGCGAAGCTCGACGCGGCGGTCTTCAAGAGGAATGGTTACCCGCGGACATTCTTCGTGCAGAAAATCCTCTACACGCCATTCGACGGGTTCTTCGGTTTGCGTGCCGTCCTCGGCCAGACGCTGAGAAAAATATCCTTTGCGATAAAGCAGCGAAACCGCGACCATCGGCAAACGCAGATCGGCAGCGGCGCGAATGGTGTCTCCGGCAAGGACACCCAGTCCGCCGCTGTAAGTCGGCATGGAATTCTCAAGCGCAATCTCCATGGAGAAATACGCAACTAATCGATCTTTAACGCACTCCATTCGATTCCTTCTACGCCACTTCGAAGATTAACGATTATTTAGGTAGAAAAGCCCGCGTTGTCGAGCTTCTCATTGTCGGGGAATCCGTGCGGGCAAGGCAAGCGGTTGCGGGATAAATCTGCTCGCGAGTTGCATGGAAACGCAATCATCAAATTAGATCGTTCTAATTATGTCGATGAACTTGCCAGCGCTTCCGTATCGTGGGTGGAGTAGCCGAGAGCTTGGAGGATCTGGCTAGTGTGTTCACCAAAGGGAGGAGCGAGCCGGTAAGTTACCGGAGCATCCGATAAACGCATCGGATTGGCGATGTTCTTAACGATTCCTAACATCGGGTGTTCCAGCTGCACGACGAGGCCGCGAGCGTTGGCCTGGATATCGTTGAGAGCTTCCGAGACACCGTTAATCTTCGCGGCCGGAATGCCGGCGGTCGCGAAACGCTGGAGCCATTCGGAGGCGGGTTTTTTGCCGAATGCTTTTTGCACGATGGGAATCAACTCTGACCTGTGTTTCATGCGCTCCGCATTATTGTAAAATCTCCGGTCGCTGCTGAGATCGATACTTGCATCGATCAATTCGGTAAATTTCTGCCACAGCAGCCGGTGCCGACGCCGATTACAAAATAAACGCCGTCGCTGCCGCTAAACATCTCGTACGGGACGATGCTGGGGTGCGCATTTCCCCAGCGTTGCGGGGTGACTCCCGCGTTCAAGTAACTGCTGCCTGCATTTGCGAGCCAGGTCAGTTGAGAATCGAAGAGCGCCATGTCGAGGAATTGGCCTTGCCCGTTTTCTCCCGGGCAAAAAGCGCGGCCAGAATGCCCATCGCGGCATAAATACCGCAGGTCATATCCGCAATAGCGATGGGATAGCGCATGGGCCCGGAATTTTCGTCACCGGTAAAGCTCATGAGCCAAGCTTCAGCTTGCGCGAGGATGTCGTAGCCGGGTGAGCCTGCTTTCGGGCCGGAAAAACCGTATCCGCTGATACTGCAATAAATCAGTTTCGGATGACGCTCGCGCAGAGTTGCCGCATCGAGCTTTCGTTTCTGCAATGATTCCAAAGACGGCTGATTGGTGATGAAAATATCGGCCGTAGCAATCAAATTTATGGAGCGCTTCAAGACCGTTCGGCTGTTTGTAATCAAGCGCGATGGAACGCTTGTTGCGATTGGTAGATAAAAAATAGGCCGACATCTCGCCGACAAATGGCGGGCCCCATCCGCGAGCCTGATCGCCGATACCAGGGCGCTCTACTTTGATTACGTCAGCTCCCAGATCGCCAAGCAGCATGGCACAGTAAGGCCCGGCGAGTGCTTCGGTAATTTCTATAACGCGAATACCATCGAGAACATTTTTCACGATGGGGATTATAGCTGAGACCATTTTCGATCGGGTGCGGGACTTGTAGAAGATCGCTGGCCGGTGTTTCATTCCGGCACACGCGATCATTTTGTAAAAGATCACTTTCGTCTTGACCTTCACATATTCGAACGCTAGATTACGCACAATTCGTTCGGGAGCTGGATCTGCCGCGTCAAAGAAAGCGGTCTTCTTCATCTGTTATTCTCGCGCGGGCCAATGATGCTGTTGCTTTGTGGTCTAATCGCGGTCCGTTTTGGACATTTCCGTTTACATCGCTGCACGTTTTTCTGGCATCGCATGAATCATTTTTGCCTGTGCGATATTCAACGCTTCGAGTCAGGCGGCTGTACGCAAAATTATTTTTGACACCGACCCGGGACGGACGATGCGATGGCGCTGATGCTGGCGTTGAATTCGCCGGAACTGGATGTTCGCGCGATTACGGTGGTGCCCGGCAACGTGACCGCAGAGCAGGGCCTGGAAAACGCATTGCGCATGGTGTCGCTTGCGAATCGGTGCGACATTCCGGTTGCTGGAGGCGCGCGACCCCGCTATTTCAAAAATTGATCACCGCGGAGTTCTGGCACGGTAAAAATGGGCTGGCCAATATCGAATTGCCTCGTAGCAATGCAAAGCGGATCCGCGTTTCGTCCCCGATCTAATCATCGAATTAATTCATGCGTCGCCGCATGAAATCACTCTGGTGCCGGTCGGGCCGCTTACCAATATCGCGTTAGCGGTGGAGAGACACCTTCCATTGTTCCGCTGATTAAAGAAGTAATCCTGATGGGCGGGTCGATCAAAGGAGGAAATGTAAACGCCGCGGCAGAAGCCAACATCTACAACGACCCGGAAGCGGCACAAATTGTTTTTCAGGCCGGCTGGCCGTTGACCAGTGGTGGGCCTGGATGTTGGCGACAAAACCCTGCTCGGTCATAAGCAATTGGATCAATTGGCCAGCACGCACGGTCCGGTGAACGATTTTATTTATGGAGTAACGAAATTTCTGGTGGAGCTTTCTGAAAAATTCGGCGATAGCGGTACGCCGATGTACGATCCGCTGGCGGTTGGTGTAGCCATTGACTCGACGCTGGTTACTGCGCCGGCGATGCATGTGGATGTTGAAACACGAGGCGCATTCACGCGTGGAGAAACCGTTGCCAACCGCCGCAATGAAGTTGAACGCAACGTTCTGCATGGCGACCGCTACATCATCGAAGGCGTCGATAAGGTGCAACCCAACGCCAAAGTGTGCGTCGAAGTACAGGCCGACCGTTTTTTGCAACTCTTTGTTTCACGCATTCAAGGGAAGTGATGCGTTGGGCGGCCGCCGCGTCGGTCCTGCAGTATGCGTGGGACTTTTCAGTTCTAAATGAAATCAGCAATCGAGGAACGACGGCGCTTCCTTAGAGGTTTGGTAGGAACGCTGGCGATTTTGCCGCTGGCTCGCCCATTGGGCGCGTACTTGATAACAAGTTCAAATACTCTTGCGAAGGAAAATCCTGTGCGCTGGCCCACTTTGAGCGGTAGCCCGGTTCTGGATAGCTTACGACCGGTCATTCAAAATTCTCGCGACGTTCGTACCAATATCGGGAAGATTATCGAAGTCGCCGGGTGGATGGGATATGAGGATTTGCCCCTTCCGGAATTCACGCTTCCTTTTGCTATTGGCGCCGGCAACGCAGACGAAGCGATCGATTTTGTTCTGGTGGCGGATTCTATCGATACGGCATTCACCGATTTCTCCACGCACGAAAAATTCCAAGTGGATTTCGCGGGCCAGCACTGGTCGGATTCCGACGCGGAGTTCGCTTGCCTGAAACGAGCGCTGGACGCGGGAAAACCAATCCTCGACGGCAAATACCTGGCCACAATTTCCCGCGCGGAGCTTGATGATATTTTTGCCGGCAACATGAAGATGCCCATGCTGGACGAAAAACTTGCAGTGCTGCATCAAGTCGGTGCGGTATTGGCGGAAAAATACGATGGGCGCTTCCACAAGTTCGTGCAGGATTGCTCGCCGCGACTATATGACCGCGGAAACGGGCTCATCGAACGAATGGTAAAGGAATTTCCACGCTTCAATGACGTTAGCGAGTTTGAGGGGCACGAAATAAAATTTTACAAATTGGCGCAGTTGGGAGTTTGGATGTTGTACTCCACGCTGCACAAGTCCGGCAAATTTCGGCTGGACGACCCGGAGAAAATGACGGCGTTCGCGGATTACATCGTTCCGGTGGCGTTACGCTTGCTGGGCATAACGTCCTATTCGACGGAACTGGAAACCGCCATTAATACGCATCAATTGATACCGCGGGACTCGCGCCGGGAGATTGAAATTCGCGCGCATTGTCTCTACGCCACGGCGTTGCTTGCAGAAGAAATCAACAAACTTCGCGGGCCGAAAGAACCGGTGATCATTCCGCAAATCGATGCGCGGCTTTGGACTCACTACCACACCACTTCATGGCCTCATCATTTGACGCGGACCATCATGTATTAGAATGGCCGAAAATCTTTTGACGCCTGCTGGAAAGGAAATATTTTCATGATGTACAGGAAATGGTTCTTACGCTGTGGCGTACTCGCGCTTATGGCGTTTTGTGTTCAATTCCCTTCGCACGCACAAGAAAAACGCAAAGTGATCATCGATCAAGACTGCGCCGGGCCGGGGGGCACGGATATGCAGGCCATTCTGGCGCTCATCAATTCTCCCGAGACAGAGGTGCTGGGAATAACGGTGCTCACTGGCGATGCGTGGCGCGACTGAGGAGGTGCAGCACACTTTACGGCTGCTGGAAATAATCGGGCGCCCGGATATTCCGGTGGTGCCTGGCGCGGTTTTTCCGCTGGTGAACAGCAAAGAGTACATCGCCAAGTGGGAAACACTTTACGGCAAGGTGGTCTACCAGGGCGCATGGAATTATGCGAAGCACAATCCGGTGCATGGCCCGTACGATATTCCGCCCATGCCTGAGGGCCCGCCCACGACGAAACCTTCCACCGAAGACGCCGCGCGATTCATGGTGCGTCTGGTGCATAAATATCCGCATGAAGTAACGATTTACGCCGCGGGACCGATGACCAACTTGGCGCTGGCCATCGCGCTTGACCCGCATTTCGCCGAACTCACCAAAGAATTGATCGTGATGGGCGGAAGTATTAATCCACGCACCGACGATCCGGAGTTCAGCCTGACGCCGCGACGAGAATTTAATTTCTGGATGGATCCGGAAGCGTCGCACGCGGTGCTGCACGCGCGCTGGCCGCGCATCGTGCTTACCACCGTGGATATTTCGGTGCAAACGCGCATGGAAAAAAGCTTGATCGCGGAGGTGGCAAAAAGCCAGACGCCTGCGGCGCAATATGTCGTGAAGTACGCGGAAGCAAATTATCTGTGGGATGAGTTAGCCGCGGTAGCGTGGCTGGACCCGAGCTTCATCACCAAATGGCAAAAACTTTACATCGACGTGGATACCAGTCACGGAGCCTCTTACGGGGATACGCTAGCTTGGGCGCCTGGACAACAACCGGGCATGGGCGAACAGTTGGTGGAAGTGCAAAAAGAGTTGGACAAAGAAAAGTTTTACAAGGAATACGTGGAACTATTGTCTCGTCCGACACCGAAGGCTGCCGCGAACACGGCGAAATAATCTCGCTGCCGGTATGACGCGCGCTAGTTGGGGTGGGGTTCGTAAAAATTTGCGCGACGCTGCCCTTTACACTTGGGCTTGTGCTATCGTTCCGGCGTTTACAACGCATCGCGATTTTTTTCGCAGGAGAAATATGGCAGAGCCCACAAAAGTTGTAGGAATTGGAAGCTGTGGAGTCGACTACTTTGCGATTGTGCCGCGGCTGCTCGGCCCGGAAGAAAAAATCAACGCCGATCGGCTGGAGATTCATGCCGGCGGAGTTACCGGCAATAACCTTACGCAAGTTGGGCGCCTGGGAGTTTCGGCCGGTTGGCTTGGCCTGATTGGCGACGATGAGAGCGGACGACTAATCACCAAAGCGTTTGAGGACGATGGGCTAGATCTTTCCGGGATTGAAACGATCAAAGGTGAACACTCCACGTTTGTGTGGATTCCCGTGGATGCCCAAGGCGAGCGTTGCATTTACATGTTTCCGAATATCAATGGCCAGCTTTCGGCGGAGCAGGTGCGCAAACTATTTTCTTCTCACATCACGCAAGCCAGGCACTTTCACACGGAGGCTTCGCAATTGCCTTTGCCGCCGGTCATCGAGGGTATGCAGATCGCGCGCGGCGCCGGTGTGCGCGTGATTTTCGATCTGGATGTGGCGCCAAGTTATTTCGCACAGGCCAAGCTCGGCAGCGAAGACGAACTGATTGCGGCTCTGCGGCTGGTCGATGTGTTGAAGCCGTGTAAAGCTGCGGCGCGGGAAATTACCGGGGAAACGGATTACGAGAAAATGGCGGCAAAGTTATTTGGGCTCGGTCCCAAAATTGTTGCTCTGACGATGGGCGCGGATGGCTGCTTGATCGCCGCAAGAAACGACGTGGTTCACATTCCGCCATTTAAGGTCGCGGTGGTCGACTCCACAGGGGCCGGAGATGCCTTCATGGGCGGCTTGTCTTACGGCTTGCTGCAGGAATGGGACTATCGCCGCGTGGGAACTTTTGCAAATGCCTGCGCGGCGATTTGCTGCACCAAGGTTGGTGCGCGATCCATGGGCAGACGTGAGGACGTGATGGCTCTTATCCAGTCACAGCGCAAAGCGGAAGCTTCCGCGTTCTAGTGCCGTAACTATGTAATTCAACGAAGTATTGCGGCGAAACGTTATGCACGGATTCGCGGCAGGAGAATACAAATGTTTGTGCCCCATGAGTTCCTCATCGCTTTGATCATGATGATCGCCAGCGCGGTGTGCTGGGGCTCGTGGGCGAATACCTATAAGGGTGTCAGAAATTATCGTTTTGAACTTTTTTATTGGGATTATGCGCTGGGGATCTTCCTGATTTCCTTGGTGCTGGCATTCACGATGGGAAGTACAGCAGACGACCCATCGCGTTTTCTGACCAACGTTCACAATGCTGACAATTCCAATATCGCTTCGACCATGTTTGCCGGCGTGATTTTCAATCTTGCGAATCTCCTGCTGGTGGCCGCGATTGATATGGCGGGGCTGGCCATCGCTTTTCCTGTGGCGATAGGAATCGCGCTGGTGGTCGGGGTGGTGTCCAGTTACATTCTTCAGCCCAAGGGTCACGCGGGCTTGCTGGCCGCGGGCGTAGTCTGCGCTTTAGTGGCGGTAATCCTGGACGGAAAGGCTTACGGCAGTTTGCCCACGGCCAATCGCGCCATCAGCAAAAAAAGCATCGTCACGTGTGTGGTGTCGGGGATTTTGATGGGTGTCTGGGCGCCCTTTGTCACGCACTCGATGACCCATGGAAATACGCTAGGGCCTTACAGTGTGGCGGTGTTTCTGACGCTGGGGGCGTTGCTGTCTTGTTTCGTGTGGAACATTTATTTCATGAAGCATCCACTGGTTGGCCAGCCGGTAAATTTTGCGGGATTTTTTCGAGGGCCAGTGACGGGTCATGTTCTTGGTTTGCTGGGCGGCTGCATCTGGGGAATTGGTACGGTGTTCAATCTGGTGGCTGCGCATTTTACGGGCGTAGCGATCTCGTATGCGATTGGTCAATCCGCGCCGATGGTAGCGGCGCTCTGGGGCGTGCTGGCGTGGAAGGAATTTCGCGGCGCGAACCGTCAGGCTTATGTTTATCTGGCGGGCATGTTTGTGTTTTATCTGCTGTCCATCCTGGTCATTTCCTACGCAAATACAGCGAGCTGAATCGTTTCATTCCTGGACTGCCATGTCCCGAGGTTTGGCTGTTAGGACGCTAAGAATATTTATTGAAGTAGTTTGCCTTGCGGGCACGAGTGCGTTCAAAACTAACCAGGAACGTTGTTTCTAAGCACCTTACGCCTCCGGGTGAGTGCGTGGTCGGCGATCCGCCCGCTGTTGGTCCAGAAAATTCGTCAGCGCCCGGTGCCATTTCGGGCTGCGCCTATGCCGAGGTGTTCCGATTCGAGAATTTCCCCGCACGACCTGCACACATGTCAGTACGTTTTTCTGGGGCAAAATGACCGCCCCTCTCATTGCGAAAAAACACCCTGATTCAGACCGCATATTTAGGTTGCGCAGATATCTGATTGGATTCTTATTCGTCCTGATTTTCGTGCTGTTGGACCGGACGACGGTTTACTTACAAATTTTACCTGGGATCAGCGCCTGGTATCCACCGGTGGGAATTGCCCTGGCTTTTTTAATCGGCATGGGTCCGCAGTACGCGCCACTTTACTGGCTGGCCGGATTTATTAGCGCCCAAGTGAATTACCATCAACCATTTTTCAGCTACATCTTCGTGCCAGGAAACGCACTGGATTTTGGCACGTATACGATCCCATCCATGGTTCTACGCAAGGTATTCAAGCTGGACTGGCGTTTGACATCGATCCGAGACGTGATGGTGTTGTTATTCGTCGCTCTCCCTCTGAGTGGCGTTGCGGCCTTCGTGGCTACGGTGGCGCTCATTTTCGACCACGTCATTCCATGGAGCGGGTATGTGACCGCTGCGCGGGATTGGTGGATCGGTGATGCCGTGGCCATTGCGTGTCTCACGCCCTTTTGTCTGGTTATGGTGATGCCGATGGTGCGGCGCTTCGCGGGATTGGCTCAAGCCCCAGCTGACGTGGAGTCGGCTTCCGCAGGCAAGAACGTTCATGAATCCCAGGGTTTTTACCGTGCGGTTGAGTCAGTTTGTTTCCTCACGGCGCTTGCCGGATCGCTTTGGCTGGCGCTCGGACCAAGAAGCGCCGGCAACCAGAATATGTTTTACGTTTTCTTTCTGCCCATTGTTTGGATTGCGGTACGCCGCGGTTTACGGGGAGCCGCTACAGCAATCTTGATGCTGGATACCGGCATCGTTCTTTCGCTGCAATTTTCTCGCTGGGGACCATCTCGATTCGAGGTTTTGCAATTGCTGATGCTGGTTCTTTCGCTCACCGGGCTAATTCTGGGCACGCTGATCAGCGAGCGCGATCGCACCGAGAAACAATTATCCCACGAAGAAGAGCGCATGCGGCTATTGCTGGAATCCGTTGGGGAAGCTGTATATGGGGTGGACTGTAATGGAGACTGTACTTTCTGCAACGCCGCGTTTTTGCGCCGCATCGGATATGCGAATTCTCAGGCTTTGTTGGGAAGAAGTATCCATGAGGTGATTCACCACACTCGACCTGACGGATCGCCCTACCCGTGGTCCGAATGTGTCCTTCGTAACGCTTTCATGGCCGGTGAAAAACTGCATCTGCCCCGGGAATTAATGTGGAGCTCGGACGGGACGGCTTTTCCAGTGGAACTGTGGTCCTCGCCCTTGATTCAGAACAATGAAGTGGCAGGCGCGGTGGTCATTTTTACTGACATCACCGAGCGGCTCCGAACAGAAGAGTCTCTGCGGTACGCGAAAGAAAGTGCGGAAGCCGCGAATCGCGCGAAAAGCGATTTCCTGGCCAATATGAGCCATGAGCTTCGCACCCCGATGAACGGAATTCTCGGCATGGCCGCTTTGGCACTGGATACCGATCTCTCCGCGGAACAACGCGAATACCTTGGCATGGTCAAAAGTTCGGGCGAATCGCTCCTTTCGTTGTTGAACGACATTCTGGACCTTTCAAAAATCGAGTCCGGGAAACTGGAGTTGGAAATCACCGACTTTTCCATTGAGGATTGCTTCGAACAGGCTTTGCAACCGGTAATTCCGCAAGCCCAGGAAAAAGGAATCGACCTGGTATGGGACGCCATCGGAGTTCCACCAATGGTGCGTGGGGATCAGATGCGTCTGCGGCAAATACTTATTAACCTGGTTGGCAATGCACTGAAGTTTACGAAGCAAAGGGAAGAAACGATTCTCGCCGAACATTCCGCCACCACCGAATCCGGCATGCGATTTCATTTCACTATTTCGGATACTGGAATCGGCATCCCGGTCGAAAAGCAGCGGAAGATATTTGAAGCGTTTGCGCAAGCGGACATGTCCACCACCCGGCGCTACGGTGGAACGGGGCTGGGGCTGTCCATCTCCGAGCGGCTCGTCAAGCTAATGAATGGGCGCATCTGGCTGGAAAGCGAAGAAGGCAGCGGAAGCAAATTTCATTTTGAAGTGACTTTTCTGCCGGCAGACCGTCAAAGCCTGCGTTCCGATTCCGATTTTCGTGCCATCCCCGCGCAACACCTCGTGCTGGTAGCGGACGACAATCCAGTGAATCTCAAGATGCTAAAAGGCGTGCTGCTGGAGTGGGGCATTCCATCGGTCACGGCATTGGGGGGATCGCAAGCTCTGGATATTTTTCGTGAGCACGCGTTAAAAAATGTCGATTTCTCCGCCGCCTTACTGGATATAGATATGCGGGATTTTGATAGCCTGCAGTTGGCAGAATTAATCTCCGCTTCACCGGGCGGCACTCAGATAATCGCGATGATTCATTCGCCGCTGGACGGCGAACGCGCAAAAGGGTGTAAGCGTCTAGGAATTCGTACCATCTTAAAACCGCTGCGCCGCCTTCCATTGCGGGAGGTTTTACATAGCCAAAGCGCAAGGCTTCTAACCACCTCGAGTGCAGCCGCGTCTTCCACTGCTATAGATGAGACCGCCGGTGCCAGCAGATTTCGCATTTTACTTGCGGAAGACAACATCGTGAATCAGCGACTGATCTGCCGAATCCTCGAAAAGATGGGGCATACCGTGGTGGTAACCAATGACGGTGCCGCGGCGTTTTCCATGTTGTCGCAACAGCAATTCGATCTCGTAGCCATGGATATGCAAATGCCGGTTATGGACGGGCTCAAAGCTACACAAAAAATTCGCCTAAGCGAATTAGGCACAGCGCGTCATATGCCAATCATTGCGATCACTGCCAGCGCTTTTGACGATGACCGTCGCGAATGCTTTGAGGCGAGCATGGACGGCTACGTGGTAAAACCAGTTAGCGCGAAGGCTATCGGTGATGAGGTCGGAGAGTCATGGCGCACTTCATCGAGAAGCAACCGGAAACCGTCCAAAAATGAAGGCAAAGGAACCTCCTGGAGGTTTGATTCCGACGCTGTCCGCTGGTGGGACTGGCACTTCCTATCTCTCGTTGCTTTATCTGCTTCCTTTGTCAAATTGCGCGCTTGTAGGCTGCTGATTTGATTGCCCTTATAGGGCGGAACAAAGGCGGGGTAGTTGCGTTTCTAAGGGTATCAAATCTTATGGATATTCAACGTCCTTCTCAGCCGCTCGCGCTAAAAAGATTCGCCGGACTTCGTATGCCACGACCGCGGTTTCGCTCATTTCCGGCGCTAGGCCTTTTCGGCCTTTCTCGTTTGAAGCCCGCGGCGCCTTCCGTCGACCGCGCCCTACAGTGTGGACCGATGAAGCAAAGCGCGGCCCCATGCTCAGAGAAGTACGATGCCTGGGGCACCCGTTTTCCCGAAGAAATTCGCTGGATTCCGGCACAAACGGAATCGCGCGTGGACCGCATCGTGGTCCGCCCGTAGGCTATTGCGGAGACCCTACACCATCATTCTTGAACAAAGCAACCCCTCGCTGCAACGCGACGCTCTTGATGCTGAATATCAGCTCAAGGGAGCCGAAGCTGATTACGAAAATTTGAAGGTGCAGGTGAATAGCGAGCTGCTTAATCAGAAGGCCCAGGCCGCGTCGGTGCGCAGTGAATACGAACAGGCGCATT
>CAVPKZ010000016.1:0-10370 GCA_963705755.1 uncultured Acidobacteriota bacterium
CAATTGCTCTACATCAAACGGGTTGTCGTACTCGATGTACTCTTTGCCGCGCATGGCATGCACAATCGGGGCATTCAGCTTGCCGGCAAGTTCGATTAGTTCCGCATGAGCTCCCGCGCAGCCGGCTCCGGCAAAGATGGTTATCTTCTTTGGATTTATTGAGTAAGCCTAGCCAGCGTCGCGATTTCTTCATCAGAAGGGCAAACGGATGGCGCCGGTGGCGGAAAATGCAGGCGCGGGCCTTGTTCAACGGCATCTAACAATGCAATGTCTCCAGGTATGGAGACTACAGAGACGCCTCGCCGCGAAATTGCGGTTTGCATGGCAATCTCAAGGACCCGGGGCATCTGCTCAGGATGAGAAATTAGTTCGCAATAGTGGCTGCACTGCGCGAAAAGATGCTCCGGGTGGGTCTCCTGAAAATATCCGCTCCCGATTTCATTGCTGGGAATTTGCGCGGCAATTCCAAGCACCGGAACCCGGCTTCGGTGACAATCGTAGAGCCCGTTGATCAAATGCAGGTTGCCTGGGCCGCAACTTCCCGCGCAAACCGCCAATCTTCCCCGTGAGATGCGCTTCCGCGCGTGCGGCAAACGCCGCCGTCTCTTCGTGTCTCACATGGACCCATTGAAATTTGCTTGTTTGTACGAATCCAGTCCGTGATGCCATTGAGCGAATCGCCGGAAACGCCGTAAACATGGGCCGAACTCCAGCTTCGGCAAGAACATCCACCAACAAATCTGCCACGTTTTTTCTTGGCCATGATTACATCCTCTCTAATGGAATGAAGGGAGACCCCAGTTTTGCCCCTTGGCGTGGGTCTCTCTCCATAGCCCCACGCCTCATATAATTTCTTGCCAATTCTTCAGACCCTAGTGGAATCGCAGCCAGATGCACGTCACCTCCAATCCACGAAGCAGTCGGCAAGATGAGTTTTGCCGCTGAAAAATGGTCAAAGTCTCTCGTAAAAAGTGAGCCCTCGCTCTGCTTTGACTCTTTTTAGTCGGATGGAGGTTCATTCTTTTTAGAGATCGAAGACCGCCGTTCGCGGCTTAGGTGACGCTCAGCTTGTTGGTGTCAGTCCTTTGACACATGAGTCCGCGGCTTGGACGACTGCCTGAACGGCAATGGACCTCGATGGTTCGAAAGCGATTCGAACATCCTTAAATGGCGAATTTAGCCGCCCGTTCGGCTCTAACGTGGCGTTCCTGGAGTCTCCGCGACGGGCATGTTTATTTCTCGAACCGGGCGGTCAAGTTCACCCGGGGCGGCGGGCAAGTCCAGCGGATCGATGAGCAGGAGTCCTTGCAACGCTGCGGCTCCCATCCACGCATTTTCCAGCGCGCTGATGTAGGCGGTCTGAAGCTGAAAGAGTGTTCTTTGCGCGATTAGCACTTGGGGATACGCGGCGGCGCCCTCATGGTATTTGTGGAGGTAAAGGTCATAGGCTTTTTGCGCATTCGGAAGTGTCCGCCCTTTATATCGCTCGACTACGGAACGAGAGGTCGAGTAGCTCTGCAGCACTGGCGCGGCAAGCCGGCGCAACGAGAGCGAGACGCGCTGCACTTCAAACTGTGCGCGTTCACGGTCGGCTTTTGCGGCCGTGATGTTTCCCTGGTTGCGGTTGAAGATGTGCAAATTCAAACCCACCTCGGCGAAACCTTCAGAGCCAACGGCCTTCGGCGGAATGCTGCCAACGTCCTCGCGATTGTTCAGATAGCCGGCGCGAACGGAAAGATCCGGAATCACTCCCTGTTAGCGCGCGTGAAAGCCAGGTCGGCGCGGCTTGATTCCAGTTGTGCGATTTTGACAGCTGGACTATCACGTAGAATGGTTGCAATTAATTCGTCCGCGTTGATTTGCGGCAGGTCTTCGAGATTGCCAACAACCTTTGTGAGTTCCATCAAGGGCTTACCGACCACGGAGGTTAACACGCGCCAGGCTCGCAGCTGGTCTTGTTCCGCCGCGATCACGGCGAGATCTGCTTCGTCTGCTTCGACTTGGGCTTGCAGCAGGTCCGGCTGGTCGGCTTGTCCGACATTAAAAAGCTGCTCGGTGGTATCCGCCGCATCTTTCGCGAGGCCACTCAACATCTTACGAGTCTCAAGCATTTGTTGTGCGGCCAGAGCCTGGTAGAAAGCGATGCGCACGCCATTTTCGACACGCAGGCGCTGCTCCTCTGCCTCAGCCACGGCTTGCTTGCCTTCTTCGGAGCGTACCTTGCGGTCCAGATCAAGTTTGCTGCCGAGTATTACGTTCTGCTGGATGAAAACTCCGTGTTGTCCTCCACCATAGGAGCCGCCCCGAATTTCTTCTCCGACATAGCCAATCGTTGGATTGGGCCAAAGTCCCGCCTGGCGCGTGCGGCCAGTGGCCGCGTTTACTCCCGCTTTGGCTTGTCCAAGTGTCGGATTATTCGTAAGCGCCATCCGTTGCAGTTCTTCCAGAGTCATCCCCTCGGAACGGTTTGCCGCAGCGTCATGGGCCTTTTGAGGCTGCTCGCCCTGAGGCGCCCCATTTGCGAGCACAAGGCGCTGAGCAGCCGTCGCTGGATCTTGTGGTGGAATAAATTGTTGCGCCGCCAACGACGCCGTCGCTAGCGCCAGCGCGAAAATGAGCCGCACCGGAAAATTTCGCAAAGAATTATTTTTCATTTCTGATCTCCTGTGTGCCATGTTCTAGCGCCCTTGTTCCTACATGCCCGGCATCGTGGCGGGCATCGTGCGTGGCTTTTCGTTTTTCTTCTGACTGCGTAGCTCTTGGATGTGGTCGTACAGATCGGGTGGAAGCACGCGGAGGAGTGTCATCATGCCCATCATGAATCCCGTCCATCCGGGCCGGAGTCCGTAAGTCTCTGGTTTCTGGACCATGTCATCCATGGCCATAACCGGACCTTCCATATAGGCATCCTGTGGAAAGCCCGGGACCGAATTCGCACCCTTGCTTACGTCGGCCTTGTCCATGTGCATCTGCATTCCCGGCGTCCCGGTCATATCGTGTTGAGCAGCACTGCCCGCTTTCTGTGAAAGCGGACCATTCGAGGTAGCGAGCTCAAGGGTCGCGCCCACGCCCATGCCTCGTCCAATACTGGGGCCGTTCGAGTCGGAAGTTGCGCCGCCCGAGCGAAGCATGCCCATACCTTCTTCCATACCAGCACCCGCAGGCATTCCTGCACGACGAGTCATTGGTCCTACCATCGAGGACATCTGGTTCATCATGTGGTGCGGCATGTGGCAGTGGATCATCCAGTCACCGGGATTGTTGGCGACGAATTCCACCGTGCGAGCTTGTGCTACACCCACCAGCACAGTGTTGTTTGGCCCCCAGGTGGCTTTCGGCTGGCGGCCACCCTCCGTCCCGGTAATTACAAATTGGTGGCCGTGAAGATGGATCGGGTGGTGATCCATGCCGAGGTTAATAAGTCGCAGTCGCACACGGTCACCGTGACGAACAATCAGCGGCGTCGAGGCCGGGCCCGACTTCCCATTGAACGTAAGCCAGTTGAATTCCATGTTCATCGTATTAGGCGTGGGGTTGTTCGGCAGGATGGCGTATTCCTGCAGGATGATGGCGAAATCCTTGTCGACCGGAGGGTTATACGCTTCCTTCGGATGCATGATGAACGCGCCAATCATCCCAAGCATTTCCTGCATCGCCATGTGCGAGTGGTAGAAGTAAGTCCCCTCTTGCTGCAGCGTGAATTCATAAACGAAGCGCCCTCCCGGTGAAATCGGATCCTGTGAAAGACCGGGGCCGCCATCCATATCAAAAGGAATGTCGAAGCCATGCCAGTGCATCGACGTTGGTTCCGGCAGATGGTTATCGACGACAATGCGTACCCGGTCGCCCTGCGTAACTTGAATGGTTGGACCGGGAGCGCTTCCGTTGTAGCCCCACAGATTTACGACCTTGCCGGGAATGATTTCATGTTTCACGGGTTCGGCGACCAGGCGAAAAACTTTGACACCATTGTCCTTTTCGAACGGCAAATCGGGCACATCCGTCGTGACAACCGGCAAAAATCCCGCAGCAGATGGCGCCATGTGATGCGCGGATTTCGAATGCGCGTGCATTTTGTCGTCATTCATTTTCATGCCCGGCGGCATCTGCATATTCTCTGTACCGCTCTCTAAAGTGCTCGCGGCCGCGCGTGTTGCGACGACGCCCGCCCCTAGAACTACGCTGCTCTGCAAAAAACTCCTGCGTGACCGATCCATAAAGCCTCCACAGATCTTTGGCACTTTCTTTTGTAAGTTCTGGGTGTCGTGCGCTTAGTGGCCCGCTGGGTGATTAAACAAATTAGCGAATAGGTTCCACGGCAACGCTCACGAATCAGCCGATGTCTAACAAAACACGAAAGACGCTCCGATTGTCCACAGCTGGGCTAAACGTTGTGTTGGAACTTTATTCGAAAGGAAAACTAGATGCGGAGAATGGAGATGCTTTGGTAGAGGGCGCTGCTCGATCTAATAGGCGGCGCGAGGTCGGACGCGTTCGCGTCGGCCACGTTTAAAACCAGTTCGTGCGCTTCGCCAACTGTGATTGCCGAGACGTCCAGCTGACTCGCAACGCTTAGCTGAAATTGGGGGACTTCCGCAGACTTCGCTAGAAATGGGCCGGGATGCTGGTGCGGGGAGCAATCCCTAGCTGGTTCGTGTCCGGTAGAGGCCGGATGATGAGTACTGCCCTGCTCGCAATCATGCCCGGTGGTTTGCTGCACTTGGTTGGGGCAAAATCCAATCGAACATGTAGTAGCACATACCGAAGCGTAGAAAACCGCCATCGTAAAGATGCCAACGACGATTCTTGCCCAGCCGGCATTTCTTTTCATAAACATTTCAAGCCTACCACAATCTGCGTTTGGCTATGTCGAATGCAACTCTCGGAAGAATGTACTGGTGAGGGGTTTGCTGCTTCAAGAACTAGTTTCACTTACGCAATTTCGACGCGCGTGCAGGCCGCTTGGTAGATACAGTCATCTTGCCGGACCAACGATCCTCTGAAGAAAGATGCAAATTAAACTGGTCCAGAATGCGCAACACAGTTTGTTCCACAAGATCGTCTATCGTTTTAGGATGGTTGTAGAAGGCCGGAACCGGGGGGAAAATCACCGCGCCCATACGCGAAAGTCTCAGCATATTTTCAATGTGAATGTCGCTCAGCGGGGTTTCGCGAACTACCAGAACGAGCTTGCGCCGCTCTTTCAGAATTACGTCAGCGGCGCGGTGGACCAGCGAGTCGCCGTAACCCTGCGCGATGGCCGCGAGCGACCTGACGCTGCACGGACAAATCACCATTCCGTCGGTGATGAACGACCCGCTGGATACCGCGGCGGCCTGGTCCTGCGCGCCATAAGACTCAGTGGCCATTTGTTGAACGCTAGTCACCGAGTAGGGCGTTTCGTGCACCAGAGTACGCGCCCCCCAGTTGCTGATAATCAGGTGGGTTTCCACGTTGTGCTCTTTCAAGACCTGCAGCAGGCGCACTCCCAGAATGGTTCCGGTAGCTCCGGTTATGCCAACAACCAATCGAAAAGGGCGCTTGGCCATGAGGCGATGCTTCGCTCGCATTCTACCTGCAAAGAATACTTCCCTGCTGTAAGCGGACTCGGGAAGCCATAAAAACGCACGATGGGCCAGAAGAACCAGCGACTCGAAATTCTGTCACAAAGCCCTACACAAGACATCGAGCGCTTTGAAATAGCCGTATGAATAGGTTATCTCAAGCAGCGCGCCGATCGCGAAGGATTAGACAACATTTTGACAATCGTTTCACCGCTGTGTGACCTATGTCCCTGCCAATTCTGTGAAGCTGGCCATACCGGCCGCATGAATGCCGCCCCTGCAGAAGCAGCGCTGGGATTTCGCGAGTAGCCTGAAACCTTTATGCTTCTCGGCAATCTCATTGGAACTGCCGGACCCTCAGTGTGTACGACTGAATGGGCCTGGGAGATTTCCTGGGGTCTCGCACATGGCAAGAAATCGGTCGAGTTAGTGATCCTAAATAGGAGCTTGGAATGAAAAGCGCAAAGCTTACCGTTATTTACCCACGTCCCAAAGATGTCGCAGCTTTTGAGAACACTTATCAAACTGAACATGTGCCACTGGCAGTCGCGAAGCTGGCTGGCAAAACCAAGATGGTTGCGACCAAGGTCTTGGCTTCTCCGCAAGGCAGCGCTCCTTTTTACCGTATCGCAGAGGTTTACTTTCCATCGATGCAAGCCCTGGAGGAATGCGCCGCTTCCGACGGCGGCAAAGAAACCCTGGCTCATGCTGCAAAGATTTCTTCGGGTGGACCGCCAATTTTCTTGGTAGCCGAGGAAGAAACCTTCACCTTCACCAACCCTAAGACTTAGAATTCCTGATCGGCTTGGGTCCGTGGAGAGCCCCTTGGAGAATCAAGATGAGAGAGCTCAGAAATTCAACGTAAAATCTGAGCGGGTGGGGCATCGTGCGTTTCGGTCTTGAAATTACTCTATTGCTCGCATTTTCCGCTTTGGCGGCGTTTTCGCTTCCATATATTCGTGGCGCAAGTGCACTAGCGCAACCTAACCGCGATGACAGCCCGCGCACTCCGGTGCTGGTAGAACCGTTTACCTCCGAGGGGTGCTCCAGTTGCCCCCCGGCCGATGCCTTACTGGAAAAACGACCGATCTCAGCCAGTGAACGGAGCGGAACTTATCGTACTCAGTGAACACGTGGATTATTGGAACGATATTGGATGGAAGGATCCCTATTCTTCTCATGAATACAGTGAACGACAAAGCGCCTACGCGGCACGCTTCGGTCGCGGTAGCATTATACTCCGCAGATGGTCATTGACGGACACCTCGAGCTGGTTGGCAGTGATGAACGCGGAGCGATCCGGGCACTCGAAAATGAATCGAAATTTGCGAAGGTGCCAATGACTCTTTCCGCGATTCGCTTCGAGAGTAACAATAAGCTCAGCATGCATGTTGAGTCCGATCCGCTGGGTCCTTCCGCGGCAGCTCGTTCAGCCGGCCTGTTCTTGGCGATAGCCGACGACAGCGATGAGTCGCAAGTGAGCCGCGGAGAGAATGCTGGAAGAACTCTGAAACACGTACCCGTCTTGCGGAGTCTTGTGGCCGTCGGGACGGTAAGTAAGTCCGACAAAGTCTCCCGGGACGTGACCGTCAATTTCAATAATCAGGATCGACGGCACTTAAGGATCGTGGGAATAATCCAGGAACGGTCGGGGGGCATGGTGTTAGGCGTGGCGTCAGCTCGGCTTTCTAATTAAACGTTTCAAACGATTGAGAACGGCACCGAGTTCTCATTTGATCTAAGTTGATTCTTAGGCGTGAGACAGCACACGCAGCGGATCCAATGATCGACTTGGCTTCTATCCTGAAAGATGTTGAAAGGACAAAAACATGGGTGATGTCGTCTATGTTTCCAAATCGCGTATCGAACGAAAGCAGGGACCACTCCGCATAGGCCATTTGCCGGGCGAATCGCAGCCGGTGATTTTTAGCGTTCACGGAGCTATTGCGGAACACTACAAGGTTGACCCGGCAAAGTTGAAAGAGTCACATTCCTCGACCATTGACTACGTCATTTGCGCAACCGCTGGTTGAATGATGGGTACATTCGGAGGTGCGCTGGAGGCGCGCCAAATCGATGCCAGCAATGGAAAACTGACGGCCGATGTTACGGGCGAGGTCGAAACTGAGGAAAGTGTGCTGGTGATCCGCCGAATCCACGTGGCGATGCGCCTGATCGCGCCCCAAGACGTCAAAGCAACAGTGGAAAGGGTGCACGGCATGTACGCCATGCGCTGCCCCCTGTATCGAACTTTTCACAAGACCCTCCAGCTCACCTCATCCTTCGAACTTGTCACGCCAGAGGTCGAGTCTTGAGGACCCTCATGATCGAGAACCACGGCGCGCATTCATTCGCGACTTTGCCAGGCGTGTTATGAAGCACGCCATACTCGGAGCAGGCGCAGTAGGTGGGTTGATCGGAGCAGCCCTCGGCCACGAAGGCGAGGGCGTGACTCTCCTGGTTCGTCCAGAAACGAAGACCCGATATCCCGGAACGCTGAGCCTGAAAACGCCGTCCGGTACGTTCGAGACGGCAGTTCGAATCGAAACGAAGGTAAGCGACGACACGACTGTGCTATGGATCGCGGTCAAGGCCTATGACCTTGCGGAGGCGCTACACGCCCTTCCACCCGACAGCAAGATTCCAATAATTATTCCGCTACTGAATGGCGTCGACCACGTTGAGTTGCTCCGGTCGCGATTCGGTCACGAGCGCGTCGTGCCGGCGACGATTGCAGTCGAATCCGAACGTCTTGCCCCGGGTCAGGTTGTCCAGCGTTCTCCATTTGTTCGTTTGATGCTTTCAATGACCGGGGAAACAAGATTGGCCACTGTCGCTGATCGGCTTCGACGTGCCGGTTTTACTTGTGAATTTCAGACAGATGAAAAGACCATGCTCTGGAGCAAGCTGGCATTCCTGGGACCTTTCGCTTTGACAGGTACCGCGAGCGATAAAAACAAGCAGGAAATTTTTGCCGACGTAGCGTGGCGCGCCCGACTCGAATCTGCAGTGGGCGAGGCCTGCACGGCCGCCACTGCCAACGGAGCAGTTGTTGACCGGGAAAATATCCTCGCCACGCTGGGATCACTACCTGCGCCGATGCGGAGCTCCATGCAGAAGGACGTGTCCGCTGGCCGCATGCCGGAGCTCGACGCGATTGGCGGCCCGATCATTCGTGCCGGGCACGCCCATGGACTGGATGTTCCCGTAACTCGCGAACTCGTTGCGAGAATCCAAGACCGCCTGAGCACACTGCACATCGCCTCTGCGTCATAGAAACTAACGTACAGATCGGAAGGCGACATCTGAAACGAGCGCCCGAAACTTTTTGACAAATTGCGAATCGCATTTAGAGCCGGGGCGGGCGGCGCCAGATGGCTGCAATGGCACTCGTCTTTTAGCTGGCGGCTGCTCACAGTCCGGAAACAAATGCATTGGTGAAAATGAGTTTAATGCAGCCCCAATCGCGTGCTAGCGAAGCGGATCTGATCAGGAGGGTCTGCGACGGAGAGCGAGAAGCTTTCTATGAGTTGGTACGTCCTTATGAGCGCATGGTTTACGCAACCGCCATTTCAATTGTGAAGAATCCAGCCGACGCGGAGGAAGTTGCGCAGGAGGCGGTATTAAAAGCCTTTTCCAAGCTGGCGAGCTTCCGTGGCGAATCAAAGTTCAGTACCTGGCTAGTCCAAATTACCTATAACGAAGCAAAAATGAAATTGCGGAAGGCCCATCCGAACCTTTACGAATCGCTTGACGATTCACAACAAAACGACGACGGAGAATTCTGGCCCAAAGACTATGCTGATTGGCGGCCGATTCCCTCGGAATTGCTGGAAGAAAACGAGATACGGCAAGCCGTGCAGGATGCCATCAGTTCGCTCAGTGCCAATTATCGCGAGGTTCTGATACTGCGGGACGTCCAGCGTTTAAGCATGAAGGAAACTACGACAATCCTCGGAATTTCTGAAGGGAGCGTGAAAACTCGCCTTCATCGTGCGCGACTGCTCATGAGGGACAGGCTAGCTCCTGGAATCGACGGTTGTTGGATTCAGGGGCAACCATATAAGAAAGTTAGACCGTGGTGAAAAGAGGAGAATGCGATGGCCACCATTGAAATTAGCTGCGTTGAAGTGTGGCGAGAAATCTCCAATTATCTTGACGAGGACATCTCTGCCGATTTGTGCGAAAGAATGGAGAAGCATTTCAGTGCCTGCGCACATTGCACAGCCGTACTGGATGGGACGCGAAATATCGTAGGCTTGGTGGGTGACGGAACTTTGTTTCACATACCTGAGGGATTCAACAAGCGGTTATACGAAAAAATTCGAAACCTTCCTCGCTGATGGGCCTACCTAAGGCGGCCGCGCGACTAAGTTCGCGTTCCCGGAAAGCATCCGCAACGTCTTGGTTATCGATGTACATCCACAGCTTCCACTTCCCGTCGCTTTTTTTCCGCCAAATATCCACATAGCGGTTCCGGCGATGGATCTGCCCACCACCAAGTCTTTGGGCGTCAGCGTTAAGTCATGCCACCCGTAATCATAGGCAACGTCTCCCTGGAGACGGATCTCGATGACAATCACCACCAGCTTGGCGCTAAACCGTTCAAATAAGCTCGCCAATCGAGGTTCTCAATGCGTCCAATCCAGTCTTCCCGAATTCACTTGGCGCGCCGTCGGAAAAACTAACGAGATCCGGATCAGCAATGGTCAGAAATTTGGAGACGTCGCCGAGGTCTAAACTGTCTCGAAATTCGCTCTTGACTGCATTGATGGCATACAGCGGCTCATTACCTGAGATATCTCC
>CAVPKZ010000017.1:0-6285 GCA_963705755.1 uncultured Acidobacteriota bacterium
TGGATGCTGACGAGGGGTACGTCGCGACGGCGCAGGAGCGTGACGAGGCGTTCGGACGAATCCTCGCGAACCGCAGCCACGCCGCACGCATGAGATGTTCCTGGCCGATCATCCCTCCACGGCTACGTCTAGGTAGGAACCAGCCCGGTAAACGGTATTGACAACTAGAGAGTAGACGGTATCGTTAACACCATGACAACAGCCACCATTGGGATCGGCGACACTGTGCACAACACCTGCTTCTACGGAGTGGTGTACACCACACGCGCCGCCGTGCCGGTGATGCGCAAACAGAAGAGCGGCCACATCTTTCAGGTGTCTTCAGTCGGTGGTCGCATAGCGATTGGCGGCAATACGCCGTATCACGCGGCCAACTGGGCCGTGGGCGGTTTCAGTGATTCCTTGGCAATGGAAGTCGCGCCGTTCGGGGTCAAGATCTGCACTCTGGAGGCGGGAGGCATTCGCACCAACTGGGCGCGGCGTGCCGGTCAGAATGCGCCGACGCTGTTGCCGGAATACGAAGCATCGGTCGGTTCAATACTCAAGATGTTGCGAGGCCTCGAAGGGCGTGCGGAAGGCGATCCGCGGAAGATCGCGGACGTAATTGTGCAACTGGCGAATAGCGACGACGTGCCGCTGCGGCTGATCCTCGGTGTCGATGCGGAAAATCGGGTGCGACAAGCGGAAGCTGCGCGCGCGAGTGAAGCCGAAAAATGGCGCCATGTCACCGTGTCAACGGTTTTTGACGACGGGCGTTTCGACAGCCGATTGTATACGGCGAATAGCGGAATTAATTGCTGAGTCCTGAATCCGTCGACTGCAGTGACGCAACAAATCAAAGGAGCATAAAATATGAAATACAGATTACTCGGCAACAGCGGGCTGCGGGTTTCCGAAGCGTCTAGGCACGATGACCTTCGGCGAGGAGTGGGGATGGGGTTCGCCAAAAGCGGAAGCGCAGAAAGTGTATGAGACTTACCGCGAGGCAGGCGGAAACTTCGTTGACACCGCGAATTTCTACACCGGCGGCAGCAGTGAGAAATTCCTTGGAGAGTTCATGCAGGGCCATCGCGACAGCGTTGTGTTAGCGACGAAATACTCCCTCGCCGTGCCTGGCAACGATCCCAATGCCGCGGGAAATCACCGCAAGAACATGAGGCAAGCAGTGGAAGCCAGTCTGAAGCGATTGCAAACCGACTACATCGACCTGTATTGGGTGCACGTCTGGGACGGGATCACCCCCGTGGAAGAAGTCATGCGCGGACTGGACGATCTCGTTCGTCAAGGCAAGGTTCTCTACGTCGGCATCTCGGACGCTCCCGCTTGGTGGGTCGCCCAGGCAAATACTCTGGCGGAGCTTCGAGGCTGGACACAGTTCATCGGGTTGCAAATCGAGTACAGCCTCATTGAGCGGAGCGTTGAGCGCGAACTAATTCCCATGGCGAAAGCTTTGAACGTGGGAGTTGTGGCCTGGTCACCCCTGGCAGGTGGCGTGCTCAGCGGTAAGTATCACGGTGAGGGCAAAGCGGACGGAGGACGGATGACCAATGAGGGAACGAAGGACTTCCGTCCAGACGAAAAACGCGCGGCGCCGATCGTCTCGGCGGTGAAGGCGGTCTCCCAACAGACGGGTCGCAGCATGCCGCAAGTCGCGCTCGCGTGGCTACGTTATCGAACGGTGCCGGTAATCCCGATCATCGGAGCGCGGAAGGTATCTCAACTCCAGGACAATCTCGCCAGTTTGGAGTTGGAGCTCTCCGCCGAACAATTGAAATCCCTAGATGGAGCAAGCCAAATCGAACTCGGATTTCCCCAGAGTATGTACCAGAAAGAAATGGTTCGTGGAGTCAGGTATGGCGGCATGCGGGATCGACTGCTGCTGTAGTACGGCAGTTTTGGGGTGGCCATTGAGGTCGCATAATTTTATCCGGCGTTGGAGCTCACTCCGAGTGTTGGGCAACAGGAAACTCTCCTCCTATCGAGCTTTCCAAGACCAAAAAATGTGGCGTATATTAACTGCAATTCGATTTGCTGTTCCTACCGGAGGGATAATGAACCTGATAGCACGATTGCCACATTGTTTCGGAAGGACGGCGCTTGTCGCAACGGCAGCGATCGGTATTACAATGTTCTGCACGGCTCCAAATCTGCGCGCCGATCGTTATGCAGAGTGCCAGCATCGAATCGCAAAAGCCGATCACAGATTGCATGAGGCTATCGAGCACCATGGCTATCGCAGTCCGCAAGCCGAGAACGCGCGCCATAACTTGCATGAAGCACGCGAGCATTGTTGGAACACATATCACCGGTGGTGGGATGAAGACGAACATCGTTGGCACACCGAGCGCGACTGGCGCGACGAGGATCACGAACACTATCGCGACTAAACACTACCTACTCGTGAAAACGATATAGGCGAAAAGCGCATCATAAGAATTAGTGCGCCATCAAGCGTGGTTTCCAAACTATGCGCTTCCCGAATTTGCGGGAGTTTCCTGGAGATTTTGCAGGAGGGAAGCGCATTCTCGGATTTAACGGTTGGCGCTTCCTTTTTTAGCGTGAGAACTTTGAAAAATGTTTAGCTGTGCGCCGAAGCGGAAGCTTTACCGTTTTCGCCGCAATCGAATACTTCACTCTGTAACCCGACCTATAGTGTTGTGTGGCGCGCTGTTCGTCCCCAGTGTGCCGTCAGCTTTCCTTTGCTTCACCGCGCACGCGCAGCAGACTGATTCCACTAGTCCTGTCGTGGTGCAACCGGGTGCGCCGGGTAAGCCGACCAAAACACTGCCACCTTCAACGAAGGGCGCCCTGCCGCCACTTTCGCAAGCGGATGTGGAGTTTATGCAGGGTATGATCATGCATCACTCGCAAGCGGTGGAGATGACGGCGCTGATTCCGTCGCATACGGACAACACGGAACTGCGATCGCTGGGGGCGCGCATCAGTAGCTCACAGTCGGACGAAATAAAGTTTATGCGGCGGTGGCTGGCAACTCGTGGACAAGCCCTTTCTATTACGACCGCAGAAATGCCAGGCATGGATATGTCGCATGAGCGAACAGCTCTGATGCCCGGTATGCTTACGAAAGAACAAATGGACGCGCTGCGCAAGGCCAAGGGCGCCGAGTTCGACCAGTTATTCTTGACCGGGATGATACAGCACCACGACGGCGCGCTAACCATGGTGAAGGACTTGTTCGACAGTGCCGGCGCGGGACAAGATGCGGAGTTGTTTAACTTCGCGACGGATGCGGATAACTCGCAACGGGCCGAGATCAAAATTATGCAGAATATGCTGGAGACCAAATCGTTACAGGGGAAATCATGAATCTAGTGTCCAACGTTGTTGCATTGCGTGTGGTCGCTGCTGCGATTATTTTATCTTTCGGCGTGAGCCGTCTGCACGCGCAGACGCCGGCAACCCCACCACCGGAGGATGAATCCACGAAGACAGCAGACGACAAGAACGCTAAGGAAACCAAAGACGCGAAGGACGCCAAAGAGGATGAAGAAGACAAAGACGACCCGTTTGCGCCAGAGCCCGCTCCCGCGCTGCCCCCGGGCATGACTGGGTCGGACGCCAATGACCCGCGCGCCAAGCTCGCGCCGGGGTTGTATGACGCCGGTGAAACGTCAATGGGCATCAAGCACCTCTTGCTGCTCAAGAAGCCTGACGCATTTCAACTTGGCACCACTGACCCCGACGATCCTAAGGTGCAGAAAGTGATTGGCCAACTCGGCATGCGTAGAGCCGCGAAGTTGCCTAAGCCGACGCAGTTGGTGGTCGCCCAACTTGCTTTCGCGAACTCAGACCTGGCGTTCCAGGGCAATCATCTCTTCCAGGGAAACTTTTATGGGATGAATATCTATGACATTTCCAACCCGGCGAACGCCACGTTGCTGACTTCCATGGTGTGCCCTGGCGGGCAGGGCGATGTGTCGGTGTACAAAAACCTGATGTTCATGTCGGTGGAAATGCCGAATGGACGTCTGGATTGCGGCGTCGAAGGGTTTCCACCGGGCCCGCCTCCGACCCCTGAAGAGGAAAAAGAAAAAAAGCGTCGTCCCCCGGCTGCGCAGAAAGAGCGTTTCCGCGGTGTGAGGATTTTCGACATTTCCGACATTAAAAATCCCAAGCAGGTCGCGGCAGTACAAACGTGCCGCGGATCGCATACGCACACTTTGGTGGAAGATCCGAACGACAAAGACAATGTTTACATCTATGTTTCGGGCACATCGTTTGTACGCCAACCGGAAGAATTGACCGGATGTTCCGATGAAAAGCCGGACAAAGATCCCAATACGGCGCTGTTCCGTATTGAAGTGATCAAGGTTCCAGTGGCTGCGCCGCAAGACGCCAAGGTAGTCTCCAGCCCTCGGCTATTTATCGACGCACGCACGGGTGCGTTGAACGGACTGAATAATGGTGGCAGCCATGGCAAAGGGAAGGGCACGCCGGCGGACACTAACCAGTGCCACGACATCACCGTGTATTCCGCGATTGGATTAGCGGCGGGCGCTTGCTCCGGCAACGGAATCTTGTTGGACATCAAAGACCCGGTACATCCAAAGCGCGTCGATGCAGTGAATGACCCGAATTATTCGTATTGGCATTCCGCATCGTTCAATAACGACGGGACGAAAGTTGTGTTTACCGATGAGTGGGGCGGCGGCCTGGGCGCGAGGTGCCGTCCAGAATGACCCCAACAAATGGGGCGCGGATGCGATCTTCCGTTTGAGGGACGAAAAGCTGAATTTCGCCGGCTATTACAAGTTGCCTGCTGCGCAAGCCGACACGGAAAACTGTGTCGCGCACAACGGCTCACTGATTCCAGTGCCCGGCCGCGATATCGAAGTGCAGGCCTGGTACCAGGGCGGCGTGTCGGTTGTGGACTTCACCGACCCAGAGCACCCGTTCGAGATTGCCTACTTTGACCGCGGGCCGATTGACCCCAAGATGCTGGTGCTCGGGGGCGAGTGGTCGGCGTATTGGTATAATGGTTACATATACGGTTCGGAGATTGCACGAGGCCTAGATGTGTTCGAACTGACCGCGAGCAAATTCCTGACGCAAAACGAAATCGACGCGGCTAAAACCGTGCGAGTGTCGGAGCTCAATGTGCAGGATCAGAAAAAAATCGAGTGGCCCACACAATTGGTAGTCGCCAAAGCCTACGTGGACCAATTATCGCGGTCGCAAGCTCTGCCGCCGGGCCAAATCTCCGCTTTGCACAAAGCCATCCAGGGCGCGGAAAACTCGCACATGAACAAGAACAAGGTGGAGAAATTAAATCGCATGGCAGAGTCGGTAGAAAAAAGCGCCGCCACGGCAAAAACTCCAGCCGATTCGACGCGCTTCCATGCTTTAGCAGACGTTCTGAAGCATCCGTCCGCATAACCGCGGCGCGCTTTCAAATGTATTCCGTTTAGTCCCAGGTGCAATCGGCAGTTGCTTGCGGTGCTCGAAAAGCAATTCGGCGAGAGCAGTCCGCAACTGGTCAATACGCTAGCCAGCCAAGCCAAAGCGCTTCGCAAACTCGGCCAAACCGCGGAAGCCGACAAGATAGACCAGCGTCTGGCGCAAATCCGTGCCACCACCATGAATCCAAACTAACGTCTACGGATTAGCAGCGAGACTCAATTTAAGGAAGATAGAATGTCGACTCTTTCAGTGGCGGTCGAGAGCTAGCTAGGCGCTCATGATGAGCATCAGAACCATAATCGTCGTCGGGCTACTTGCCCTTGTCCTCACCGTAATTGCAGTGTGGCAGACTGCCGCCTGCGAGCTCGCCAATGTCGAGTTGCGCGACGACCTTCATGACCTTTCCGCACAAGTCTCCGCAAAAATCGGGTTGGTGGACTTCAACACGGATAATGATTTCCGTGTCGCAGTGATCCGCAAAGCCGAGCGGTATGATATCTACCTCCAGCCTGAGCAGATAACAGTGCGTCGTGGTGGGACCCTCAAAGAACCGATCATCTATCTCGCCGCAGACTACCAAGCCCGTGTTCAAGTACTTGGATATTCGTTCACCTTGCACTTCACTCCGTCGAGTGAGCAGTGATTTCAAACCGAAGAAGATAAAATTTATGATCTGCCACGCTCGATGCGAAATGCACGCAGAATAGCGTAACTTTTCTCGCCGATCAGCTCTCCCTCTAAACCGGCGGATAGGCCCTACTCAAAGCTTCCAGTGACCCCCTGAAAGCCGTGCATTGCCTGTTTCCATAGCCATTTCATTACACGTGAAACGTCGTAGCAGTACGCCACGTTGTAGCCCAAGTC
>CAVPKZ010000018.1:0-25483 GCA_963705755.1 uncultured Acidobacteriota bacterium
CTTTGCTGCAAGGGTTTTTTTTTTTTTTTTCTTCGCCGAGTTACGTATTGCTATGGCGCTCGGCGAGATCGCAGATTTCGGGCAATTTCGCGACATAGCCGTCCCATCGAGAATACGCCGTCGGTCGCGATCAGCTTGAAGCGGGCGCCGTCCTTGTCGGCCTCCTTCAGCCGGTCTCCAACTCGTTCATGTCGCTGTTGGCGAAGCGGTAGCGCCTGGCCTTGCAGAGCCGGACGCCGTCGATGATCGAGGCGTGATTGAGCCATCAGATGATCGCGTCCGGCCTCCCCGAGCAGCGGCTCGAAAATGCCGCCGTTGGCGTCGAAACAGGCGGCGAACAGGATCGCGTCGTCCTTGCCGAGATAGCGCGCGATCCCGTGCTCGAGCTCACGATGCAAGCGTCTGCGTGCCGCAGATGAAGCGCACCGTGCCATCCGGAAGCCCCAGCCGTCGAGCGCGGCCTTGGCGGCCGCGATGATCCCGGGATGATCGGCAAGTCCAGATAGTTGTTGGCGCAGAGATTGACGACTTGGCGCCGCGAGCCGCCCGAGGCGGTCTTCGATCCGCCCGCCCTGGGGGCCGGCGATCAGCCGCTGCCTCGCGCTTGGTGAGGCCGTCGGCCTCGATCTCCGCGAGCAGGCCCTTGAGATGGCCGAGAAAATCTTCCGACACGCCGCTCCCTCCAACTCCGGTATCGTGGATATTCCACTATACTGGAATTAATGCAAGGAAATAACGGAACTGCCAGGAAGATTATGGGACGATAAAAGTTACTCAGCGATAAAGCACGACCAACAGCCCTTTGGCCGGCCGTTTCGAAGTATTGGTAATACGGTGTGGCACGTCGGCCGCGTAACGCGCCGTCTCGCCGGCCTTGAGCGTCTGGCTCGAACCGCCGCTCAAAGACCTCGAGGCCGGCGCCCAGCGCCGTGAAATGCTCGAAGGCGCCCGGCGCGTGCGGCGCGCTGTCGAGGCTGCCTCCCGGCGCGATCTCCAGCTCGTACCATTCGGTCGCGCCGGCGAGTTTCGGAGGGCTCAGGATGCGCAGCCGGCAGGAACCGTCGGCATTGCTGATTTCCGGGGTATTCGACGCCGTCGCCAGCTGGATCGCGTCGCCGTCGCCAGCAACCGCGCCGCCCTGCACGAGATCGTTGAAATCGATCCGCAGCGCCCGCGTCAGGCTCCAGAGCACCGCAAAGGTAGGGTTGGCCTGGCCGCGCTCGATCTGGGAGAGCATCGACTTCGACACGCCGGACAGCGCGGCAAGCTGCTCCAGCGTCAGGTTGCGGGCCTTGCGCTCGCGCTAAATCACCGGGCCGATCTGGGGGGCGTTGATTTCTTCCCATCTTAACGGATATAATTTCCTGTATATAGGAAACAGGAAAATACCATGCGCCTCTCCGCCAAGTCCAGTCCCGTCCCGGACGACCCATATGCCCCGTTGGCCGGCATGATGGAGATGGCCGCCTCGATGGCGCAGGAGATTTCAGGGAAATGGCCGTTCGCGGCGGCGCGCCTTCGCCTCGAACTATCCGGCGCCGGCGGAAATCCAGCCCGGCAGACGGCCCTCGGGCGGGCTCTGACCCTGGGCCTGTCGGGTATCGTGAACGGCACCGTCGACGCCCGAAAAATCGCCTCTGTGTTTGCGCTGCAGGAGAAAATGATGGCGGTTCGCCTGAGCGGACGCAAGCTGGTCGCCTTCCATCCCGACCGGGATATGAGTTTCAGTCCGGAACGCTCCGAGTTCCCAGCCGGGCGGGTACGCCTCGGCGTGTGGTCGGCCAATGGAAAGCTGCTCGGAAGGATCGAGCGGTTCGTCTTGCCGCGCCTGCCTGTTATGTCGATGCGGTCGAGACATGCTGAACGGACAACCCTGCTGAGCGCAGAATGCTGAACGTTGCCGATTGGTGCATCCTTTCGTCAATGCAGCGGTAACGCTGCCGCGAGGAATTCGGCCTTGCCTCTTTCGAAGGTCCGTTCTACGCCTAATATGTCCACTACGACGATGCGGGAGAGATCGAGACGACAAGCTTTTCGTCTCGGCGCCGACGGAGCAACCGCCCCGGAAACTCTCAGGCAAATGGACCGTAACGTTAGGACACTCTGGAGAGAGGCACCGCCATCGGGCGGCGTCCACCGAAGGGGATTTTCATTCGCAACGGCGCATGGTGATGCGGCGGCGCGGATAAATTAAACTCTCAGGTACCGTGACAGAGGGGGCGCTCATTTCCGCAAAACGCGGAAGCCGGGCGAATTTCACTCACGGAGACCTGAACTTCATGTCACATGTTGCAATTGTCGGCGCCGGTATTACCGGCGTGACCACGGCTGACGCCCTGCTGGAGCGCGGCTATCACGTCACGGTGTTTGACCGCCATCGTTATCCCGCGATGGAAACCTCGTTTGCCAATGGCGGCAACTGTCCGCCAGCAATGCGGAGGTCTGGAACAGCACATCCACGGTTCTCAAGGGATTGCGCTGGATGCTCAGGAGCGACGCGCCGCTCTTGATAAACCCCTCCCCGAGCTGGCACAATATTCCTGGACGGTGGATTCGTCCGCAATATCCCGGACTATCGGCAAAACACCATTGCCACCACACGGCTCGCCATCGAAGCCCGGGAGCACCTGTTTGCGATCGCCAAGCACGAAGAATCGCGTTCGACCTGAAACGCTGCGGAATTCTGCACATTTATCATGACAAGGCCGGTTTGAGCCGGCTTCCGGGTCAATGCACTACTGCAGCAAGGCGGCCTGGAGCGCGTCGCGGTGACACCGGAGGAGATCCGCGAGATCGAGCCGGCGCTGCGCGGAAAATATTACGGCGGGTTCCGGTCTCAGTATCCTTTAATAACGAGCTTTCGGAGACGTCCACGCTGGTGGAGATTGTCGCCGAGGACCGGCCGGCACTGTTGTACGATCTAACAATTCGTTCTCCCAAGAGGGCGCTAACATCGAAGTGGTTTTGATGGATACTCAGGCGCACCGCGCTCTCGATGTATTCTATGTATCAGAAAACGGCAAGAAGCTGTTACCTGAACGAATGAGCGGATTGAAAGAAGGGGAGGCTTTATTTCGATCTCTTTAGTGCCATACAGGGTATTAAACTTTACCAAAACCAGGCGGCGGTTCTACCTCACTTTCATATACAGCATGGGCGCGGTGATAACGGGCGCGCTGTCGGTACCGGCGTTCGTGTACCTGTTTTTCCCGCCCAAGACGGCCAAGGCCAGCGAGTGGGTGGACGCCACGGACATTTCCAAGCTGACGGATAATACGCCCGAAGAAGTGGTATTCCGGCGCAATCGCGTAGACGGCTGGAAGGTGACCAGCGAGAAATCGACGGCATCGGGTAGTCCGAAAGGAACCCGGGCAGGTGATAGCATTTTCGCCGCAGTGCACGCGTCTGGGATGCGCGTATCATTGGTGTAGTTTTGACGACGGCCCTATACCCATTGTTACACCGTTTGTTTTAAATATTTTAAAACAGTACGATGCAAAGGCAACTTTTTTCTGCATTGGCGATAACGTAAACAAGCACCCGGATATTTTTGAACAGGTAAAAAATGCGGGCCACGCCATCGGGAACCACACTTATAATCACCTGAAGGGTTGGAAAACAGAAGACAAAACTTACCTTGATAATTTCATGAAAGCGGATGAATTATTGCACACCAATTTGTTCCGCCCGCCGTATGGGAGAATAAAAAAATCACAGATAAAGCTATTAAAGGAAAGTCAAACCAAACCTCGAAATCGTGATGTGGGATATATTGAGCCGCGACTATGACCAGAAATTAAAACCCGAAACCTGCCTTAAGAATGTGTTGAAGCACACCCGGAATGGTTCCATAGTATTGTTTCATGACAGTTTAAAGGCTTTTGGAAGATTGGAGTATGTTTTGCCGAGGGCGATGGAGGAGTGGAGCAGGATGGGGTTTGAGTTTCGTTGTCTGAACTATGATTAAAATGATTGAATGAACCCTATGATTGCAACAGATCAAAAAAAATCATAGTCCATCAAAAAATCACACAAATCATAGTTCAGACAATTACCGCCCAGCGCCAACCGCCTTGCCAAAAGTATAGAGTCAAAAGAGGCATCGGTGTAATCAAAAACCAATCGGTGAAATCCCAACAACAAAAAACAATTTCCTGACATCATTTAGCTCTAATTTTCATAAATTCGCCCCACTGATCCCATAACGGGTTCCAATTACTTTTCAACTAAAAAATCAATACGATGGCTTTTGATTTAGATATGATCAAAAAGGTTTATGATCGCTACAGCAGCCGCATTGCCGCTGCCCGCAAAGCGACAGGTAAACCGCTTACTTTAACTGAGAAAATTTTATACGCGCACCTTTCCGAAGGCAATGCCCAAAAGGCTTATGGCCGTGGTGTGGATTACGTTGATTTTGCACCTGATCGCGTGGCGATGCAGGATGCTACGGCGCAGATGGCTTTATTGCAGTTTATGCAGGCAGGCCGCCCGCAGGTTGCTGTACCAAGTACCGTGCATTGCGACCACCTGATACAAGCCAAAATTGGCGCCGACCAGGATTTGAGCACAGCAAAAGATATTAATAAGGAAGTTTATGATTTCCTGGCGTCGGTATCTGATAAATACGGCATCGGTTTCTGGAAACCTGGGCGCGGGTATTATTCACCAGGTTGTACTGGAAAATTATGCGTTCCCGGGTGGTATGATGATCGGCACCGACTCACACACGCCTAACGCGGGTGGTTTGGGTATGATCGCTATCGGTGTTGGCGGCGCGGATGCCTGCGACGTAATGGCCGGCTTACCCTGGGAGCTAAAATTCCCTAAACTAATTGGCGTTCACCTTACGGGAAAACTTTCGGGTTGGACATCCGCTAAAGACGTTATCTTGCGCGTGGCCGGTATCCTTACCGTAAAAGGCGGAACAGGTGCCATTGTAGAATATTTTGGCGAAGGTGCAAAATCATTATCAGCAACAGGTAAAGGAACCATCTGTAATATGGGTGCCGAGATTGGCGCTACAACCTCAGTATTTGGTTACGACGAAAAAGCAGCAATTTACCTGCGCGGTACCAAACGTGCTGAGATAGCCGATTTGGCTGATGCGGTTGCAGAACATTTAACCGGCGACCCTGAAGTTTATGCTAATCCATCTGCTTATTTTGATGAAGTTATCGAGATCAACCTGGACGAGCTGGAACCGCATGTAAATGGTCCGTTTACACCGGATTTGGCCTGGCCGATATCCAAATTCGCGACAGCAGTAAAAGAAAACGGCTGGCCGGTGAAACTGGAAGTAGGTTTGATAGGCTCATGCACCAACTCATCATACGAAGATATTACACGCGCGGCATCTATCGCCAAACAGGCTATTGATAAACACCTTGAATTGCTACCGTTTCGCCTGCTCTGACAATAGTAGGAAGTTTACAAGCGGTCAAGAGATGCCTGACCTGATTTTTCGGCATGCTTCAGAGTCGTTAATCCGGCAATGAAGGGCAAACCAGATCTTATGGTTCCACTAAGTCTCTTTATAACTTGTGGTTACAGGGCCTACCAATTTTAAGCGACTAACATCGCTGTTGTAACAATCCCGTAACAAAGACCAGCCACACTGAAGTGCTTCTATCTCAATCCTGGACGTGTGGAGAAAAAAACGCATGAAGCGGCTTGCATCACTCTTCCTTGCTGTTGTTGCGCTCGTCGCAATCGGTGTGGCCCAAGGGGCACTTTCGATCAACGGAGCTGGCGCTACGTTCCCCTATCCGATGTATTCAAAATGGTTTGATGATTATCACAAGAAAAACTCGAATGTTGAGATCAACTATCAATCCATTGGGTCTGGCGGGGGCATCAAGCAAGTTACGGAAGGCACAGTCGATTTCGGTGCATCAGATGGCCCGATGAATGATGAGCAGCTCAAGGCATACCAAGACAAACACGGGTTTCCGATTCTTCATTTCCCCACCGTTCTGGGCGCCGATGTGCCTACTTACAATATTTCTGGTGTTAGCGGGGAGCTGAACTTCACCCCCGAAGCGCTGGCCGCATTTTCCTTGGCAAGATCACAAAGTGGAATGACCCACACATCGCGGGCGCGAACCAAGGCGTGAATTTCCCGGCAAACGATATTGTTGTGGTGCATCGCTCGGACGGCAGCGGCACGACTTATATCTGGACGGATTATCTCTCCAAAGTCAGCGATGAATGGAAAAACAAAGTTGGCAAGGGAACATCCGTGAACTGGCCGTCGGTCTCGGCGGCAAAGGTAACGAAGGCGTAGCGGGACTTGTGAAGCAAACTCCAAACGCGATGGGTTACATCGAACTCATTTACGCGATCCAAAACAAGATGCCTTACGGAAAGTCAAGAATTCGTCCGGAGCATTTATAAAGGCCGATCTGGCTGCGTGACGGCTGCGGCTGCGGTGCTGCGAAAAATATGCCAGATGATTTTCGCGTTTCTATCACGGATGCCCCAGGGAAAACGGCTTATCCCATTCGAGTTTCACGTGGCTATTGATTCCGTCGAAGTTTTCAGACGGCACTAAGCGCGATGCGATCAAAGGTTTCATCAAATGGATGCTGACAGATGGCCAGAATCAGGTCGAGAAGCTTTCCTACGCAAAGCTACCCAAGGAAGTAGTCACGAAAGAAACTAAAGACCTGGACAAGATTCAGTACCACAACGCACAGCACCTGATGGCCACAACAACGACAACAGTTCCGGGCGCGGGCCCATCATGGGCTCGCGTTCGTTCCTCAGCCGGCTGCGCGACGGCGATGAGATCGCCCGGCTGGTGACGTTTATTTTTGCCGGCTCGGTAGTACTAATTACATTGCTGCTGGTTTTTGAGTTGTGGCGAGGGTCGTATTTGCCGCGTCATAAATTTGGATTTGGATTTCTTGTTACTTCCGTTTGGGACCCGATTTTTGACAAGTTCGGGGCGCTTCCTTTTATTTACGGAACGGTGGTTACCGCAGCTGTCGCATTGCTGATTGCTGTGCCCCTCGGAATTGGGGCGGCAATTTTTCTGGCCGAACTGGCGCCTGCCCGTATCTCCGACACGCTGCAGTTTTTCATTGATCTGTTGGCGGCTGTACCCAGCGTGATTTATGGGTTGCTAGGGGTCTTTATCGTTATCCCGGTAATGCGCCAATATATTCAGCCGGCCCTGAAGAATTCTCTCGGTTTTCTTCCGTTCTTCCAGGGACCGGCGTACGGCGTAGGCTTTCTCACCGCGGGAATGGTTCTGGCGATCATGGTGATCCCGTACATCATTTCCGTTTCGCGCGAAGTCTTGATCTCCGTGCCACGTGATCAGCGCGAGGCCGCGCTGGCGCTGGGGTCCACTCGTTGGGAATCCACCTGGAAGGTTGTTTTGCCTTTCGCCCGCACTGGAATTATGGGTTCAATATTTCTGGCGTTGGCGCGCGCGCTGGGAGAAACCATGGCGGTCACCATGGTGATTGGCAACACGCCAACGATCAGCGCATCGCTTTTCTCGCCGGGATATTCCATCGCGGCGGTTATCGCTAATGAATTCACGGAAGCTACCGGGGACCTTTATTTGCAATCACTGATCGAACTGGGTTTGGTTCTGTTTCTGCTTACTTTCCTCTTGAACGGCCTGGCCCGTCTGCTCATCGTGGTTACTTCGCAGCGCGGCAGCGGAATGGGGCAAGTATGAGTAAGCGCCTGCGCTGGCGCAAATTGGTCAGCCATTTCATGCTGACCATGACCGGACTGTGCGCGCTGGTTGGCGTGGCAGTGTTGTTTTTTATTCTCGGCTACCTCGTTTACCATGGCGGCACCTCCATTAGTTGGGATTTCTTCACGAAACTGCCGGCTCCGGTTGGTGAAACCGGTGGAGGCATGGCCAACGCGATCGTCGGAAGCGCCAAACTGCTTCTTCTAGCTTGTCTGCTGGGCGTTCCAATCGGATTTTTCGGCGCTATTTACCTGGCGGAATTCAGCGGCGGTACGATCGCTTTTGTGGTGCGCTATGCCGCCGATTTGTTGAACGGCGTGCCGTCTATTGTTATCGGGATATTTGCCTATAGCCTGGTGGTGCTGCCCTTCAAGCATTTTTCCACGCTGGCTGGCGGCTTTGCCTTGGGGTTGATGATGATTCCCATAACTTTGCGGAGCACCGAGGAGTTTCTGCGCGCGGTACCACGAGCATTGCGCGAAGGCGCCATGGCCTTGGGGGCGAGCCAATGGAAGACGATTGCATCGGTCGTCGTCCCGGCTGCATATCGCGGAATACTGACGGCGATTTTACTGGCCTTTGCGAGGGTGGCGGGCGAAACCGCGCCTTTGCTGTTTACGGCATTCGGGAATCGTTTCTGGAGTCCGGGATGGGAACAACCCACGGCGTCGCTGCCGGTAATGATTTTTACTTATGCCATTGCGCCGTATGACGATTGGCATCGCCAGGCTTGGGCTGCGGGCCTCGTGCTACTTGGCCTGATCCTGATTATTAATATTATCGCGCGGGTCATTCTGTCCCGTGGCGTTGCTGTTCCGAGGACTTAATCATGGCTTCTGTGAGGTCGGCAGTGTCCGTAAAAATAACACCACCAGTGTCAATTCCGACGAGTCGCGAAGCGCAAGCACCACTGGTCATGCGCATGACAGTCGCGAAGGTCAATTTTTATTACGGGCCCAAACAGGTCTTATTCGACATCAACCTGAATATCGCTACAAACAAAGTGACTTCGTTAATCGGCCCTTCCGGCTGCGGCAAATCGACGTTACTGCGCACTTTGAATCGCATGCACGAGACGGTGCGCAGCTCCCGGCTCGAAGGCGAAATTCTTATCGATAATCAAAATATTCTGGCCCAGGACGTGACCGCGCTTCGACGAAGGGTGGGCATGGTGTTTCAGCGGCCGAATCCGTTTCCAAAATCAATCTTTGATAATGTGGCTTACGGGTTGCGGATTAATGGCGTCAAAGGGTCTATCCCGACGCGGTGGAGAAGAGTCTTCGCCACGCGGCGCTATGGGACGAAGTGAAGGACCAGCTGCATAAGTCGGCGTACGAGCTTTCCGGCGGCCAGCAGCAGCGCTTATGCATCGCGCGCGCACTGGCGGTGGAACCCGAGGTGTTGTTGCTGGACGAGCCTTGCTCGGCGCTTGATCCCATCAGCACGGCGAAGATTGAAGAATTGCTGGTACAGTTAAAAGATATCTGCACCATCGTGATAGTCACGCATAATATGCAACAAGCCGCGCGGGTCAGCGACTTCACCGCGTTCCTGCTTACGGGCCAACTGATTGAATTCAGTCCGACCCCGCAGCTCTTCACTACGCCCAGCGATGCGCGAACGGAAGCGTATATTACGGGCCGCTTTGGCTGAGACTTAAAAGCACCCGATAAAGTTTATAGTTCTGCCCGAGGGGACGCATGGAACGCCATTTTGAAAGAGATTTGAATGATCTGAAGGAGCGGCTGCTCTGGATGGGCAGCCTTGCTGAGCGCGCGGTGCACCAGGCGGTGCACTCTGTTCTGGATTCCGATGAACAACTCGCGAATCGCGTGCTCGCCGAAGAAGACGCCATCAATGAATTGCAGATTGAGGTGGACGACCGGGTGGTTCAGTTGCTGGCGCTGCACCAATTAATGGCTGTGGATTTGCGATTCGTGCTGGCGGTCTCGCGCATCAACAACGATCTGGAGCGCATCGGCGATCAGGGGGTAAATATCGCGCAAGGCTCCTTGCGAATTTTGCGTCACCCGCGGGTGAAGCCGTACGTCGATTTGCCGCGCATGAGCGAGCTGGTTGAAGAGATGGTGCGCAATGCGCTGAACGCGGTGGTACGCCGGGACGTGGAGCTGGCACAGAAGGTTTTGGCCAGCGATGATCAGGTCGATAATTTTCGTGACCAGATTTTTCGCGAGTTGCTGACCTACATGATGGGAGACTCGAGTGTAGTTTTTCCGGCCTTTGAACTGATTCTGGTGGCCAAGAATCTGGAACGCATTGGCGACCACGCTACCAACATCGCGGAAGATGTTATTTACATTGTGCAGGGGCAGGATGTGCGGCATCCCACGGTGGATCGCCGCTAGTCCGTCGCTAATCCACTGTCGAGCTTCCCTTAGGGCGCCAGGCGAAAAGCAGCAGCGCGATTAGAATGCTGGCGGCGCTTATTAGTCCACCAATCGTGCGATCTGGCGTTCGAATGAAACGCACCAACACACGTGATGATCCCGTGGCCAGCGGCACGGTGATCTGGGCCGTTTCTCCGGTTTGCTCTGAAACCACGACGGCTTCATTGACCTCAACGCGCCACGCGGGATAATCGAGCAGCCGCAGCTTCAAGACCGCAGGTTCGCGCGTGGTGATGCGCATTTCTTTTCTCTCAGCAGTCCAGCGCTGCACCGTAACCTCGGCAGGGGATTTGAGTTCCGGCTCCGCTTCGGGTGTGGGCGTAACCATTACTCGCTCCAATTTCTCCGGTAACAGAGAGTGGTCATCACCCAGCGGGTCATATTCGTCTACGCCTTCGAAGCCTTCATCGTTTTGCAGAGCTTCCAAGAGAACCGGGACGTCTTCGGAGTCCCACCAGGTGTGCCGCACCATGTACGTCGCGGCGCATGCCAGGATAGCCAGTACCACGGCGATCATCACTGCCGCACTGTATCCGCGCGCTCGTTTTTGAACTATCGCGGCGGAGATGAAAACCGCAAACGGAATTGCCAGAATGGACACCCAGCGCCAAGGAAATTGCACGAAACGCAGCTTGGGAAGTGCCTCCCACAAAACATTGCTTATTCGCAGCATCAGAAGTGCCGCCGTCACGGAAAGCGCAACCAACGTGCTCCAGAGGCTATTCTTTAGAAGCTGCGCACTTGATCGGCTTCGTGAAAAACTCAGGGCCGCAAATATGCCGGTCAACGCGATCATCAGAACCGCGGTGTTGGAGGCGATACGATTGAAGGCGTTATGTTCCGCGTCGGCAATCACGGCGTACAAAAAATTCTGTGACGGTTGCAAACCGGACGCGAGCGCCAGGGAAATATTCACCCAGCGTTGTTCGTACGCCGCGGGCACCAGATAAAAACCTGCTAGGCCAAAACCCAACGCGAGCGCCGCAGTGCCGTGCAGCAATGGGCGCCACGATTTTTTTGTAACCGCGGCCCACACGAACAGCATGGCCAAGCTATAGCTGGCGACCACTCCTGCGGGAGCGTTGGTCAGCCACACCGCGGCAAACGTAATCGCCAGAAATACGATGGAACGCCGGGCTGAGCGAGCAGGCGAGTCCAACAGGCCTAATACTTCCGCGGCAGCCAAAAACAGTAGCGGAAAAAAAGCCAGCGCGAGTTGCTCCGCGAAATCGCTGCGCATGTACACGATGAGCAGCGCGTAGGGATTCGCTGCGTAACAAACTGCGCAGACCAGCGCGCCACGCTGCGGGAATAAACGCCACCCCAGCGCAAAGGCGCAAAGTCCTGCGAGGGTTTGGGTCAAGACGATGAATACTGCCGGCACAAAAATCCACGGCACGACTAATCCAAGCGCGGCCCCGAACATCCAGGAAATTGGGGGATAGAAAATGAATCGGGGTTCGCCGAATCCGTGATTCGCTCCTTCTGCCCATCGCGGGAACAGGATTCCTTCGCGCCACTGCGCTGCCGCGTCCAGCCAGGACGCCACATGAAATGAGAAGTCGTGGCCGGAAGCGTTTCCCATCCAAAAAAACGGGGAAATGATCGCTAGTGCGGTGGCCAGCGAAAGAAGCAATGCAAACAGCCAGGCTCGCTTGGCATTTACAGTTAAATTTACAGCGCTAGTCTCTTCGGAAGAAACTGTCATGCGAGGTTCATTGAGTTAAATGGTGAAAGTACTCGTAGTGAACAGAGTATACGAGATGCGATTACTTCAGCGTGCTTCGGACCGATCGTTTTTGTAGACCACGCCTTCTTTCATTACGAAAAGCACGTGTTCCGTCTGTCGAATATCCTGCAGCGGATTTCCCGGGACAGCAACGATATCAGCGGATTTGCCGGCTTCCAGGGAACCAATTTTGTCAGACAGTCCCAGTAACTCGGCGTCAACTGACGTTCCGGCTCGCAACGCGTCAACCGGCTTCATGCCCAGATCCACCATCTGGTGAAACTCTTCGCCATTGCGTCCGTGCGGATAGACTGCAGCGTCCGTGCCCAGGCCAATTTTAATGTTCTTAGCCAGGGCTTTTTGAAATGTTTTATGCAAAGAGGTCATGGCCTGTTCGGCTTTCAACCGAATGGCGGGAGGAATATACATGCCGGCCTGCATTTGTTCCGACAATCCTTGCAAAGCCATCAACGTGGGCACGTAGTAGGTGCCGTGTTGTTTCATCATGTCCAGCGCTTCGTCATCGAGGAAGGAGCCGTGCTCGATAGAATCCACGCCGGCGCGAATAGCGCGCTTGGCGGCTTCCGCTCCATGACAATGCGCGGCTACTTTTCTTTTGAGTGCATGCGCTTCATCGATCAGCGCATTCAATTCTTCTTGGGTCAGTTGTGGGGTGTCCACATCGTCGGCTAGAGAAAGGACGCCGCCGGAAGCGCAGGTTTTAATAATGTCAGCGCCATATTTGTGAGCGAGGCGCACGGCGTAACGCATTTGGTCCGGGCCATTAGCCACTCCTTGTTCCGGACCGGTTTCATGTCCAAATACGCCGGAGCGATAGCCGGTTTCGTCGCAGTGGCCTCCGGTAGCTCCTATTGCATGCACAGAGACCAGCATGCGCGGCCCCGGCACTTCGCCATTGCGAATGGCATTGCGCAGACCGACGTCGATGAAGTCATGAGAGCCGACATCGCGCACGGTGGTAAATCCGGCCAGCAACGTAACTTTCGCGTTGGCGATGGAATCCAGCGTTTGCTCAGGGATGGTTTTTTGCAGTGAGTCCAGGGCCGCCTGTTTATAGTCGGTGGTGTACATTCCGGTCAGATGCGTATGGGCGTCGATAAATCCGGGCAGCAGTGTCACATCTCCCAGATCGATTACTTCAGCCCCGGCCGGGATGGCGGCATTCGCTCCGGCAGCGGAAATTTTTCCGCCGGTCACGATGACCAGGCCGGGAGTCACCAAAGAATTGCTCTTGCCGTCGAAGAGCCTGGCCGCCTTCAGCACCACCGTCTTTGTTTCGGGCGCTTTGCTTTCAGGCTTCTGGGCTTGTCCATAGATTTGCGCCACAGCCATGCACGCCACTACTAATAGTCCAATTGCTCTGCGCATCGCGCTAGTCTCCTCTTCAACGGCCCAACGCACGATAACTTGCTGCCATTAAATGTCAAGGAATCTCCTTATCGCTCCGAGAATTATTCTCCGTTATCGCAGCGGGCGACCCGGCACTCACCCGAAAACACTATTGACGTGCGCGGGCGCCAAGATGAAAATGCGCCACGCGCTGGCCATTGCCTTGATGGGGCCCGCTCGCCGTGTTCTACATCATCCCGGAAGGATAAATAACAAATGTCAGAAATCGCCGTGATCGCAAATCAGAAGCGCATTTTAAAAAACCAAAAAGAAATTATCGCCAATCAAACGAAGATCAAATCCGCCCAGGAAGCTATAAAGAAGAATCAGGCCACAATTCTAAGAAATCAGGGCAGTCTCAATACCATCATCAAGAATCAAAAACAGATCCTAGCTTTGCTAAAGAAGTAGGTCAGTTGGCTTTGCTGTAGATAACGATGTTGAAATTCGTTGCGATCCGTGTTTTGACAGTATTGCTTTCTGTTTTTGTGAATTTCATCGCGTTTGACTTCGCGTCATTTGAATTTGGCATCTCGCTTTCGCAGCCTTGGGAAAGTTCCAATTTTTTAGGATTGCCGGTGGGGTTCAACAGCGTCCATACATTGGACAACCGCACAGGACTTGCTGAACCTTCGCAAACCGCACGACTGACCGTCACTTCATACAACATCCACTCATGTGAGGGTCTCGACCTTCGCCTGAGGTGTGATCGCATTGCTGCAATTCTCAGTCGCACTCACGCCGATGTTATTGGGCTCCAGGAGGTGCGCGCAGGCCAGGAGGAGGAGATTGCGCGCGTTCTGGGCTTCCATGTGCTGTTTGCAAGGGCTGATCACGTGGGCGGCTACGAATTTGGCAACGCCATTTTGAGCCGCTTTCCGATTCGAAGGTCCGATATTTATCCGATCGGTGTGCCGCACCACGAGCAACGGGTGTGTCTGCACGCGGAAATTGCCTGGCCGGACGACGCCAGCGCGATCCACGTGTTTAGTGCTCATCTTGGTCAAAATGAAAAGGAAAGACGGCAACAAGCGGAACGTCTGGCGTCGACCTCCATTCTCGAAAACCCTTCGTTCCACGATGCGCCGCGGATACTGCTGGGAGACTTCAACGAGAAATCACGAAATGGCATCGTGAACCATACACTTGCAAGCTTCCAATGCGCCACCGGAAGATCGTGGACGGCATTTTTCCCTATTGTGTATCTGGATCGCGTGTATATCAGCAGTGACTTGAAATTTAATTACTTTCACATTTATAGAACCGGTAGCGCATTGATTGCCTCGGACCACGCCCCCATCACTGCCGTGCTACTAAAGGCTACGGATACACACTGACTTGTGGCAAATGTTGGCTATCCAGAAATCTGCGAAAGCGTCAATCGAAGGGTTACACAGTCCGGTCCCTCAGGGCATCGGCCAAAACCAACGCTGCTCCGCTGAACAGCAGAGTATCGACAAAATAGTTCAACGAGACAATGTCGGTGGGACTCGCCATTAAACAGGCAGGTAAACAAACAGCACGAGAAGCGAATCATCATGCCCAAACAGGTTGCTGCCATGCGCGCTTTCTTGTTTGCGATGAGGGCTACTCCGGCCGCGACAAGCACCGTACCCGCTAGATAAGCCCACGGCAGGCGTCCGGTAGAAACCCACACCGGATGATTTTTTCCAGCGGAACTCCTGGCGCAAACTCTGGATGCAGGAAATGTTCGACGCCAAAGAACACCGCGGGTATCGCCACGAAAAATCGTCCGACGGTTACAAGCGCGGGCACGGTCCTCCCATGAGATCCCGCATAAGCGAGAGCTCCGCCGCTGAAAGCAGTGTCTCGCAGCCCCACCGCCCAAAAAAATCGATTGCCGGGGTGCGCAATGATGTTGGGTATGTGGATCAAGAGTACGAATGAAAACAGCATGGCGCCCAAAAGCATCGCCGCCAATGGCGACTGGATCTGGACGGTGATGCTCAGAGCCGCGGCGATCAGAGCGATTCCCACCAGATAAACCCAGAATTCGTGCGCCGGAAGCCATCGCGGAACGATGTTCGCGATATCCCCCGTATTGGTAAGATGCTCCGTTCCGAACACGGCCAGCGGAATCGCCAGAAACAATCGTCCGAACGGCATGATCTTGTCGAGCCCGTGCGTTTGCGGGAGCTCATCTTTGAGGATCTTTACCAGGCCGACGACCAGCAGGATCGAGAGAGAGAAATACAACCAGAAGATCCCGCTCGGTAACCCAAAACCCGCAAACGCGGCCGCAAGACGAGCGTCAGCGAAATCCACGAATTCGAAGAGCATCCCGTTAACCCCATTTCCGACTGTGAACCACGTCGCTCCGGAAGGGTTGCCCCTTATAAAAATGGCAAGCGTTGGCGTGAGTTGATGATTATAAGATGGGGCAGGAAAGTCAGGAGCAATCATGGCCCATCAAGCACCACTGAAATATATTTTCTACATTGCGGCGACCCCGGAGAAGGTGTGGGAAGGCTTTGTATCGCGGGAGTCGAACCGCATTATCTTCTCGGGCGCTGAGCTTCAAGCGGACTTTAAGCCTGGTGGCTCGCTCGCCTGGGTGGGCCCGGGACCCGATGGCAAGCCCATGACCTACGTTCGAGGGAAGGTCCTGCGATTTGAGCCGCCAAAAGTCTTTCAGTACGCCTTCGCAATGGGCCAAAATGATAAGGAGTCACGCGCAACTATCGAACTGGTGCCCGAGACGGAAGCTACAAAAGTAACGGTGACCCATGACGAGTGGGCCGAGGATGACCCCACTTACGCTGCTTGCGCCGATGGATGGCCACGTATTCTTTCCCGCCTGAAGACGCTGCTTGAGACCGGGAAGACATTCAAGCCGCATTGATACAGAGTGGGAATGATCTGAAATTTTCGACCGGCAGTATGCCGCGACGTTCAGGAGTTATCTGCGGCACTCACTTTCTGGCCACCTCTTTTCCTTGCTGAAACAAACCCAGGTGAGTCGAATTGGCAGGAAATGAAAAAGCCGTTTACACACAGTGCTCATAGGTATATCGTCCACGCACGTTCACGCACCACAGGCCCCCCATTTTCTCAATTCAATAAGCATGAAGAACATTAAGTTTAAGGAGACTCGCCATGACACAAACCAGACTCCTGAAGACCGTGGGAGTCATCACGGTATTCGCTGCCATTATTCTCGCGGGAATGGTAAATAGCTCGAAGCGCGTCGTAGCGCGCGATGAGGACACGTCTGACCAGAGAGAAGAATCCAGGGTTCGACGAGGCTTCGAGATTGCTCCGGTGACTCTGAAGCTGGAGGGCAGAAACCGGGCGTTGGTAGGATTGGGCAGTTATATCGTCAACGCTGTGGGCGACTGCAACGGGTGTCACTCGGCCGGGACGGCAACAGAATTTGTCCCCGGCAGCAACCCCTATCAGTTTTCCCCGCAGGTTAGCGGAAAACAAGCGATAAATACAGCAACCTATCTAGGCGGAGGGCGAGATTTTGGCCCTTTTGGGGCACCTCCGCAAATTCCGCACCTTTACTCGCGCAATTTGACGCCGGACAAAACGGGGCTGCCTGCCGGAGGCCATACCTACGAGGAGTTCGTCGACATTATGAGGGAAGGTGTCGATTTCGATCACGTACATCCACCTTGCACAAGCCCCGGCACTCCTGCCAATTGTCTCGCGGCACCCTTTGACGGCAATCTGCTGCAGGTCATGCGGTGGCCGTCTTTCAGGAATATGACCGACCACGAGCTCCGTGCAATCTACGAATACTTGAGCGCGATCCCCTGCAATCCGGGCAAGGTGATTGCAGGTGCGCCTTATTTGCAAAACGTCTGCGAATAGTGCAGGGCATTTAGCGGCGATCGCTGCGGCGTCACAAATGGCGACGCTCGGCGTGCATACCGAAGGGTAACGACGTTGCTGCATGTCGAAAACGCAACAGCGCACTGGTGGTTCGCCTAATCGATTTGCATAATGAAATGGAATTGAAGCAACGAGCCAGTGGGTCCGGGGCTGCACAGCCCGATTAACGTAGTAGCGGGAAACTAATACGATACGCGTCCGATTCCTTGACTTGCTCGCGCCGCGAATCAATAATGATAAGGCATGAACCTACGCGCGGAGGCGCTGCCGACATGTTCCTTGACGTTAAGGATCTGGCCGTTCGCAAGTTGCGGATCCGGAAGACATATGCGCCCGGAAGCGTCGATTTTCATTCCTCGGAGATCAAGCAACTAGACCCCCTGGAAGTAACCGCCACGGCGGAGCTGCTGGAAGGGCAGATTCGCGTGGAGGGCCAACTCGACACGAAGATCGAGTTGCAGTGTGCGCGGTGCCTGGAGCCAGTGGTGGAGGAAGTAAACCGCGCTTTCGATCTGTTTTATGCGCCGCTGCCCAAAGATGAGAAGCCGAAAGAAGACCGGCTGAAGGACGACGATACCGAGATTGGATTCTTCCAGGGTGAAGGTCTTTTCCTGGCCGATGTGGTGAAAGAGCAGGTGCTGCTGGCATTGCCTTTGAAGGTAATTTGCCAGAGTGACTGCCGGGGTTTGTGCCCGAATTGTGGCGCAAATCTGAACCACGAAGAGTGCCGGTGTGAGACCCACGCGACGGACCCACGTTTGGCCCCGCTCGCGCGCCTCAAGCAAGACTGGCTGAAAAAACAATAGTTTCCGGGCTGTAAAAGGCCCGATTTATCTCCGCCAGCGCGCGGAACAAGGAGTAGTGCCATGCCTAACCCTAAACGACGGCATTCCAAGCGGCGCACCAGCACCCGGCGGGCTAACGACTTTTTGACCAAGCCATCGCTCGGCAAGTGCCCAAATTGCCATGAAATGAAGCAGCCCCACCAGGTTTGTCCCCACTGTGGTTATTACAAAGGGAAAGCCGCTCAAGAACCGGCGTAGCTCTTAATCTTCCTGTAGTCTGCGGACGAAAATCCAATGATCACAATAGCTGTTGACGCCATGGGCGGAGACCACGCGCCCCGGCCCGAGGTGGAGGGCAGTGTGCTAGCCGCACGCGAGTACGGCGTGCGCATTATCCTTGTGGGCCAGCCTAACGCCCTGCGTGCGGAACTGGCCAAGCTTCCGCGCGCGAACTGCCCATTGAGATCGTTGCCGCCAGCGAAGTGATCACCATGGATGATCATCCGGCGCAGGCGTTTCGCAGAAAGAAAGACAGCTCCGTGCATGTGGCGGCGCGGCTCGTTCGCGAAGCCAAGGCGGATGGCCTGGTGAGCGCTGGAAATACCGGCGCGGTCATGACCGTGGCGAGATTTTTGTTGGGGACGCTGGAATCGGTGGACCGCGTGGCTCTGGCCGCGCCGTTTCCGAATGCCAAAGGCGGCATTTCCGTGTTGCTGGATGTGGGCGCCAACGTGGATTCCAAGCCCGAGCATCTGGTGCAATTCGCGGTCATGGGCGAAATGTATTACCGTGCCACGTTTGGCAACCGGCGGCCACGGGTCGGGTTCTGTCGGTGGGCGAAGAGGAAATCAAAGGCAACGAATTGACGCGTGAAGTGTACACGCGCCTCAAAAAAAGCCCCGTGCATTTCGTAGGCAACGTGGAAGGCGGGGACCTGTTTTCCGGGATTGTGGACGTGATCGTGTGCGACGGCTTCATCGGAAACATCGCGCTTAAAATTTGCGAAGGCCTGGCGCTGGAAATTTTCGGCTTGTTGAAAAAGTCCATACAAAGTTCGCTGGCATCGCAGGTGGGATTTCTTTTTTCGCGAGGAGCGTTGAAGGGCTTGAAGAAGACCATCGACTACACCGAATATGGCGGCGCGCCATTACTTGGCGTGCGCGGAGTATGCGTCATCGGCCACGGCCGATCGAACGCCAACGCTATTAAGAATGCTATTCGCGTCGCCGCGGGACTCGCGCGTGCGCAAATGAACGACAAAATCGAACAGGAGCTTTCGGCCGCCGCGGTACACCCCGACCGTCCCGGCATTCGCGCGCCAGAAATGCGAAAGACATAAGACAGGAAGACAAATGGGCAAAGTAGCATTCGTTTTCCCCGGACAGGCTTCGCAATATCCGGGCATGGGCAAAGAACTGGCGGAGATGTATCCGCCGGCTAGAGCTGTTTTTGACGAAGCCGACAAAGCGCTGGGATTTTCCATCTCGAGAATGTGCTTTGAAGGCTCGGAAGAAGACCTGAAGCTTACCGCCAACACTCAACCGGCGATTTTGACCTGTTCGATTGCCACGTATCGCGTGCTCGAAGAAAAGGGGCTCGCGCCGGATTTTGTGGCTGGGCATAGCCTTGGCGAATATTCGGCGCTGGTGGCTGCCGGCTCGCTGAAGTTTGCCGATGCGGTGCGGCTGGTTCGCAAGCGTGGCAGCTATATGCAGGAAGCGGTCCCCGCTGGGAAGGGAGCTATGGCTGCGATCATGGGACTTTCGCCCGCGGTCGTGAGCGACGTTTGCAAGCGCGCCGCCAGGGACAGGTTTGCGCTCCGGCGAATTTGAATTCTCCCGATCAAACGGTAATTTCTGGTGACGCTGATGCCATTAAACGCGCCGTGGAGCTGGCTTCTCAAGCGGGCGCAAAACGCGCCACCATTCTTCCCGTATCGGCGCCATTTCATAGCGCGCTGATGATGCCGGCACAGGAAAAACTCGAGCGCGAATTGAAGAAGACTCATTTTGATAAGTTCGCGTTCCGCTGGTCACCAATGTAGATGCCGACACCATCGAAACTGGCGACCAGGCGCGTGAGGCGCTGGTGCGGCAGGTGACTGCCGCGGTGCACTGGGAAGAATCCGTGCGCCTGTTAATTGAAGAAGGCGTCAACACGTTCGTTGAAGTTGGTCCCGGCAAAGTGCTTACCGGACTGCTACGGCAAATTGAGCGCTCGGTGGCTACGTTGAACGTGGAAGACGAAGACGAGTTTGCTGAAGACCGTAGAGAAAATCGCTGGTGCACGCTCAGACGCGGCTTAAAACAGGAAAGTTACGCCCACGTAACTCGCGAAGATTGCGATGCATAAAGTTTCAGGGGGCAGTTCAGTAGATGTTCAGTTTAAAAGATAAAGTTGCGTTGGTAACCGGTGCGTCTCAGGGAATTGGATGGGACATCGCGCAGGCGCTGGTGGTTGCTGGCGCCAAAGTGGCTGTTGCCGCGAGCACGGAAGAAAAACTGGCCTTGCTGGTCGGTGAGATCAAAACTGCGGGTGGCGAAGCCATCGCCGTAAAAATGGATGTGGCGGACGCCGAGCAAGTGAAGGCGGGATTCAAGCAAGTCATCGACAAATTTGGCCGGCTGGACATTTTGGTCAACAACGCGGCCATCACTCGCGACGGTCTGGCCGTACGCATGAAGGCTGATGACTGGGACGCTGTCATTCGCACGAATTTGACCGGCGCACATTTGTGCATCCAGCAGGCGCTGGGCACCATGATGCGCGCTCGTGCGGGACGCATCATCAATGTAGTCGTCCGTCGTCGCGCAAATGGGCAACGCCGGACAGGCCAATTACGTTGCCGCGAAAGCCGGGCTTGATCGGATTGACCAAAGCCATCGCCATGGAAATCGCCTCACGCAACATTACTGTGAACGCTGTTGCTCCCGGCTTCATCGAAACACCGATGACCAACGTTTTGTCCGACAAAGTGAAAGAGGAGCTGAAAACGCGCATTCCGCTGGGCCGGCTGGGCGTAGCCCGTGACGTAGCCGCCGCGATCGTGTTCCTGGCCAGCGATGAAGCCGCCTACATCACCGGACACGTTTTGGACGTAAATGGCGGCATGTATCTGGCTTGATGTATTGGCGAAAACAGTCGCCACAGGGCCGTTAAAGTTGACCTTGCAGGATACGGTGACTAGAATGAACGGGTTATCGGCGCCATCGAATCTGAGCAGTACGCTGGCACTTACGCCCGAGTAAACGAAAATTAATTTTCCAGAACAACCTTGAGCCTGCACGGTAAGAGGGGCAAACCAAGCGATAGCAGATCGCGGAGGACATAGGAATGGCCAGTGTGGAAGAACGCGTAAAGCAGATTATCGTCGAACAGCTCGGCGTCGATGAAGCGGAAGTAACCCCCACAGCGTCCTTCGTGGACGACTCTGGGAGCGGATTCGCTCGACCAGGTGGAATTGGTGATGGCGTTTGAAGAGAGCTTCGGGATTGAAGTGCCCGACGAAGACGCCGAAAAAATGACCACGGTAAAAGATGCGGTCGAATATATCGAAAAGCACTCCAAGGGAAAGTAAGTCACGTTCTCATCACCTGAACAGGGAGCACTAAAAAGTTGACTCGCCGCGTAGTTGTGACGGGCGTTGGATTGGTCTGTGCGCTGGGTATCGGCACGGAGGAAAGTTGGTCGAACCTCGTAGCCGGGCAAAGCGGCATTGACACCATTACGCTTTTTGACACCACCGGATTCGACTGCACGATCGGCGGAGAAATCAAGAATTTCGATCCTTTCCGGTGGATTGAAAAAAAAGAATTAAAGAAAATGGGGCGGTTTATTCAGGTGGCCTTGGCAGGCGCGGATTTCGCCATAAAGATGTCCGGTTGGAAGCCGGAAGATTCCGATCTTGATGAAGTAGGCGTTTACGTTTCATCGGGCATCGGTGGATTCGACATCATCGAGCGCGAGCACATCAAGCTGATGCAGGGTGGCCCGGGCCGCATCTCACCTTTCTTCATTCCGTCGGCCATCGTAAATCTCGCTTCCGGACACATTTCGATTCGCTACGGCGCGCGCGGGCCGAATTCCGCGACGGCTACGGCGTGTTCCGCGTCCGCGCATGCCATTGGCGACTCCTTCAAAATTATCGAGCGTGGCGCCGCGGAAATGATGATTTGCGGCGGCACGGAAGCGACCATCACGCCCATGGGCGTCGGCGGATTCGCTTCCATGAAAGCGCTTTCGACACGGAATGACGATCCGGCGCATGCCAGCCGTCCTTTTGATTCCGACCGCGATGGATTTGTCGTTGGCGAAGGCGCGGGCATCTTGATTCTGGAATCGCTGGAGCACGCGCAAAAGACGAAATGCGCCGATCCTCGCCGAAATTGTCGGCTACGGAATGTCCGGCGACGCCTATCACATCACCCAGCCGGCCGAAAATGGCGATGGCGCATTCCGCGTGATGCGCGCGGCGATCAAAGATGCAAAGCTGACGCCCGAAGACATCGGCTACGTAAACGCGCACGGCACGTCCACGCCTCTGGGCGATGTGATTGAGACGCGAGCGCTGAAGCGCGTCTTTGGTGATCGCGCCAAGAAGTGCCGATCAGCTCCACCAAATCGATGACCGGGCATTTGCTGGGTGGCGCGGGCGGGCTGGAGGCAGGCATCGGTGTTTTGTCTTTGCGCGACCAGATTATTCCCGCCAACGATAAACCTGGAAAAGCCCGATCCTGAATGCGATTTGGACTACGTGCCCAATGTTGCGCGCAAAGCGACCTGGATTACGCGTTATCCAATTCTTTCGGATTCGGCGGCACCAATGCCGCGTTGATTTTTAAGCGCTGGAGCGGAAAGTAAGCTATCTCGCTGCTTACGCTCGTATTCGTTGCGCCAGGAAAAATATCGTGAAAATCATCGTTTGCATCAAGCAGGTTCCCGCCAAGGATGCGCCGCTCTCCATCGCCGGTAACTGGATTAAAGAATCCGATATTGGCTTCGAAATGAACGAGCCGGACAGCTATGCGCTGGAAGAAGCATTGCGTCTAAAGGAAAAACATGGCGGGGAAGTGATCGCGATTTCCATGGGTCCGGAACGCGTGAAGCAAACCATAAAGGAAGCCTTGGCCAAGGGCGCGGATCGCGGCATTCACATTGCGGACGATCAGTTTCGCGCAACTCGATCCGCTGGGCTCCGCCAGAACCTTGCGGAGGCATTGCGCAAAGAAAATGCGGATCTAATTTTGACCGGCCTGCAAAGCGACGATCACGGGTTTGGACAGACCGGCGTGCTCGTAGCCTCGCTGCTGGACTTCCCGCACGCCACGATCATCATGCAGATCGAAGTGCAGGACAAAAAGATGCGGCTGAAGCGGGAACTGGAGGCCGGGTGGTTTCAGCACATCGAATGCCCGTTGCCCGCGGTGCTCTCCATTCAGTCGGGCATCAACAAAGTCCGCTACGCCACGCTGAAGGGCATCATGGCCGCCAAGAAAAAGAAATTGCGTGCATTAACGCGTGACTCCCTGGGCGTCAAAGTCTGAGCTCCACGCAGAAAATTGAAAAGATTTACGTACCCACCAAAACCAAGAAAACCGAATTCCTAACCGGCACGCCAGCGGAAATGGCTACAAAACTGGTTGAGAAATTGAAGTTTGATGCCCGTGTCATTTAATGAGTAGTGGCGTGTGAAGAATCGAGACATAAATGAAAATCCTGGTCATCACCGAACAGCGCCAAGGCAAATGGAATAACACCAGCTTTGAAACTCTGGTGGCCGCGCAGCAAATCGCCGCCGAACCGGCATGCAAGTCAGCGCGGTGGTCGATGGGAAAGGGCGTCGCAAACTTTGCCGAGGATGGCGGCAAAAAATATCGCGGAAGTTCTTCTGGTGGAACACGACCTGCTCGAAGCCTACACGCCTGACGGATACTGCCTCGCCCTGTCGCAAGTAATCGAGTCCGCCAAACCGGATCTGGTTTTATTTCCTCACACCTATCAGGTGCGCGATTTTGCTCCGAAGCTTGCGGCCATGCTGGGCAAAGGGATGATTGCGATTGCGTCGGATTTCACAAAGAAGGCGACAAACTTGTTTTCGTCCGCCAGATGTTTCAGGGCAAAACCGCCGCTGACGTCACCTTTCAGGGCCCGCTCCGTGGTTCGCTTCCTTTCAGTCTGGCGCCTTTCGCGCGGATCTTTTAACAGCGCATCCCACGGCAAAGCCCCCATAAACAAAATCGCCGTGGAATTGAAACCCGAACAGATTCGAACCAAGCCGTTAGAGCTTTTCAAGGAAGCCAAGTCGTCGGTGGATCTGACGCAAGCTCCGGTAATTGTTTCGATCGGACGCGGCATAAAAGCCCCAGAAAATATACCTCAGGCCGAAGCGCTGGCCAAAGCTATCGGTGGAGAAATGGCCGCGTCCCGACCGATTTGCGATGAAGGCTGGCTCCCCATGGAACGCCAGATCGGCAGTTCGGGCCAGACGGTCGCGCCCAAACTTTATCTGGCGCTAGGCATCAGCGGCGCAATTCAACACGTGGTGGGAATGAAGGGCGCGCGCACGATCGTAGCCATCAACAAAGATCAGAACGCGCCCATTTTCGAGATTGCCGATTATGGCATCGTCGGTGACATTTTCGAACTGATGCCTGCGCTCACCGCCGCCCTGGAAAAAGCGAAAACATAACCAGTCTATCTGGTGTTGATTCGTTCTGATCTGAGAAACTAGCGCTCCAAATTAGACCTTCGCTGCGCCTGCCCATACCATTATCTTTGGAGAAATAGCTTGGCCGTCATGAAAATCAAATCACTTTGCTTTGCGGTTGTTTTGTTTATTCCGTCGTCGGTGGCAGCGCAGACCGCCGACGAAATTGTGAATAAGGTGCTCGCCGCGCGCGGAGGAGTCTCCAGAATCAAGGCCGTGCACTCGCAACGAATCTCTGGAACCATCTCAATTTTGGCCCAGGCGCCAATGGACCGTTTCTTGTGGAGCTGGGCGGCCCGGCAAAATGCACATTGAAGTAACCGTCCAAGGCCAAACGTTGGTGCGCAGCTACGACGGCAAGTCCACCGGCTGGATTCTCAACCCTTTTACCGAGAATAAAACGGTGCAGCCGATGTCCGCCGAGGACATCAGTAATATTTCTGATGAATCCGACTTTGATGGCCCGCTGGTCGATTACAAACAAAAAGGCAATCTGATTGCTCTCGTGGGGAAAGAAGATGTGGACGGCAAACCCGCTTATCGCTTAAAACTGCCAATAAAAAAGGTGACATGCGCAACTATTTCTTTGACGCGGAGTCATTCCGGCTGATCAAGTGGGAAGGCACGCGCAAAGTCGGCGATAGGGATGTGCCGTGGGAATCGGTGTTCCACGATTATCGCGAAGTTGACGGCTTACAATTTGCGTTTGAGATCGATTCCGACGCGCCTGGCACGGGCCAGGCGCAAAAAATCATCGCGGACAAAATTGAAGTGAATCCGCAAATAGATGAGCCCCACTTCGGCAAACCTGTTGCTCCGGCAGCGCCTCCTCCGGCCGACGCGCCAGCCGATTCACCGGATGCGACACCGCCA
>CAVPKZ010000019.1:0-8278 GCA_963705755.1 uncultured Acidobacteriota bacterium
AAAAAAAAAAAAAAAAAAAAAAAAAAAAAAAAAAAAAAAAAAAAAAACATAAAGCATGTAGATGCCAGGTTTGTTTCAACGTGGTACGGCTACACGTTTCATAGCGTAGTGGTTTGTCGTGATTCTTTGTTTAGCTGGTTTTTCTAATTAGCACGGCGTCCCGCCTTGAAACTCAGCGAGCACCTCCGTCGCTCACCTGTGTGTTCTGCGACACACGCCCCGCTGTGATATTCTTGTTGTGTCACCCTTATTGCTGTCGTTGTCGTCCCGCATGCAACATACGCGGGTATGTGTCCTAGGGCCCAAGGAATTCAGCGATTATGTCGACGTTAATTACACTGCCGCCCTCAAAGACCAAGCCGGAGCCATCGACAGCGCGGTCATCCGCTTCGCAGGCGATTCCGGCGACGGTATGCAGATCACCGGAAGCCAGTTCACAAACACTGTCGCTCTCTACGGCAACGATATCGCACCTTTCCGGATTACCCTGCCGAGATTCGCGCGCCTGCGGGTACGCTCCCCGGGGTAAGCGGTTTCCAATTCCATTTTTCTTCGGGAGAATCTTCACGCCGGGCGACTCCGTCGATGTGCTTGATCGCCATGAATCCCGCGGCGCTTAAGGTCAAATAGCCGACCTAAAAGCCAACGGCATCCTGATCGTAAATTGCGATAGCTTCACGGAAAGCGACCTGCGCAAAGCGCAGATGACCGTCAACCCTCTTGGAAGATCATTCGCTAGATAAGTTCCGCCTGTTCTCCGTGGAGCTGAGCGCCTCACTCGCGTCGCTCTGGAACATCTCGGCCTGGATGCCAAATCCATGGACCGTTGCAAAAACTTCTTCGCCCCGGGATGTGCTATGGCTTTACAACCGCTCGATGGATTCCACGGTTCGCTGGATTGAAGACAAGTTCAAAGGCAAACCGCTTTCAACAGAAGCGAACAAGCTCGCGATGAAGGCCGGCTATTCTACTGCGAAGCCACCGAAGCATTTCAGATTAGTTATGAGATTCCGCGCGCGCAGTTGTCCCCGGTCTGTACCGCAACCTCAGTGGCAATCAGGCGCTGGCGCTCGGGCTGGTCACCGCTTCTCAAAAATCAGGCCTGCGTCTCTTTCAAGGAAGCTATCCGATCACCCCGGCTTCGGACATCCTGCACGAGCTCTCGCAGTACAAAGATTTCGGCGTAATGACCTTCCAGGCCGAAGATGAAATCGCAGCCATTACTTCCGCGATCGGCGCATCGTATGCCGGCGCCCTGGCCATTACCACCACTTCGGGCCCGGGCATGGCCCTCAAAACCGAAGCGCTAGGCTTGGCTGTAGCCATCGAGTTGCCTCTCGTAATCTGCAATATTCAGCGTGGCGGCCCATCAACCGGCCTGCCCACAAAAACCGAACAAGCGGATTTGTTGCAAGCATTATTTGGACGCAATTCCGAAGCGCCCATTCCGGTAATCGCCGCTGCCACTCCTGCTGATTGTTTCTGGGTTGCGCTGGAAGCCTGCCGCATCGCGGTGAAATATATGGTGCCGGTGATCTGCTTTCAGATGGTTACCTCGCGAACGGCGCTGAGCCTTGGCATGTCCCGGAAGTCAGCGAGATACCAGATTTCAAAGTGCAATTTGCGAAAACCGCGGAATGGTTTTTACCGTACAAGCGCGACCCGCAAACACTGGCGCGGCCTTGGGCCGTTCCCGGAACACCCGGCTTGGAACACCGCATCGGCGGTCTCGAAAAACAAGACGTCAGCGGCAACATCAACTACGAGCCTTTGAACCACGAAAACATGGTCCGAATCCGCGCCGCGAAAGTTGCCGGCATCGCTCAGGATATTCCCGAAGTCGTGCCCGCAGGCGATCCCGAGGGAGACTTGCTCATTGTTGCCTGGGGCTCGACCCACGGAGCAATCACCGCGGCCGTTCGCGTACAGCGCGAAAAGGGCACAAAATCGGTCATGTCCACTTGCGCCATCTGAACCCGTTAGCGCCGAACTTGGGTGAAGTAATCGCGAGGTACAAGCGCGTGTTGGTGCCGGAACTCAACATGGGCCAATTGTTGTGGGTCCTGCGCGCCAAATATCTGGTGGACGCCGTGGGCCTCAACAAAATTCAAGGCCGCCCCTTCAAGCAGGCTGAACTCGAACAAAAGATCGAAGAGATGCTCGGCAAGCCAGGAGAATTTCGCATGAGCACCACCACGCTGCCACCCATCACTCCGCTCAATAAAAAAGATTTTCAGACTGATCAGGAAGTGCGCTGGTGCCCAGGTTGCGGGGACTACGCCATCCTGTCCGCGGTGCAATCGGTATTTCCTGAGCTCGGAATCAAGCGCGAAAATTTCGTGGTCGTCAGCGGAATCGGCTGCTCCAGCCGCTTCCCTTATTACATGAACACTTTCGGCTTTCATACTATTCACGGCCGCGCACCCGCGGTAGCGACCGGCATTAAAGCTCTCCGCCCCGATCTGGAAGTTTGGCTTGCCACCGGCGACGGCGACGCGCTCTCCATCGGCGGAAATCACACCATTCACATGTTGCGCCGCAACGTCGGTATCAAGGTGCTGCTGTTCAACAATCGATTTATGGACTGACCAAGGGCCAGTATTCGCCGACCTCCGAGCTGAATAAGAAAAGCAAATCCACGCCTTTCGGATCGCTGGACCGCCCCTTCAATCCGCTATCGCTAGCCATCGGCGCGGAAGCCACCTTCGTGGCCCGTTCCGTCGACGTTTTCCAGGGCCATCTGAAAGAAACCTTGAAACACGCCGCGGCTCACAAAGGCTCCGCCTTCATCGAGATTTTGCAGAACTGCAATATTTTTAACGATGGTGCGTGGTTCTCTCTAACCGAGCGCGAAGCCCGTAGCGAACACGTCATTCAACTTGAACACGGCAAGCCGCTGGTTTTCGGCAAGAATCGCGACAAGGGCATTCGCATGAATGGCCTCAACATGGAAATCGTGCAGCTGGGCAATGGCGTCACCGAAAAAGATTTGCTGGTCCACGATGCCATCATCCGAAGCCGCCTACGCGTTCCAGCTTCTCAAATGGAGAAGCGCCCGGGCTTCCCCACTCCCATAGGGGTCTTACGGTCGTGGGAAGATGTTCCGCGCTATGAAGACGTCATGAATCAGCAGATAAACGACGTCATCGCCAAGCGCGGCGCTGGAGATTTGAACAAGCTTCTTCGCGCCGGCGATACCTGGGAAGTGAAATAATCATTTCGAAGAAGTGAAATAATGGCTTCGAAGCCCCAAACCTTGGGGATCTTGGCCCTGCTTCAGCGCTTCAAATCCTTACAGAAAAATAAAAACAATTGCTGTAATCTTCCGCGCCTGTGCTACATCTAAACCAGCAGTACTTTTACCAGGTCATGGATGATTCAGCCAAACTCGCTCCTTTTTTTCCGCTCGGCGATCTCGATTCGTTCGCCCCAAGTCTAGTGGGCGACGCACCGGATCAGGCCGAAGGCCTCGCGCTCCTCTACGAAGTCAGCCGCGAATTGACCGCCATCCTTGATCGTGAGGAATTGTTACGGCGCATCGCCCAACACGTAAAACGCATTGTGAATTATCACGTCTTCACGGTAATGCTCTGGAACGAGACCCGCCAAATGCTGGAAAGTGTCTTCGCCATGCATTACGACGACACCATCCCCGCTCGTTTGCGCCTGCGCCTAAATCAAGGAATTACCGGAATGGCCGCCGGAGAACGCCGTCCAATGCGCATTGGCGACGTGCGCAAGGATTCGCGCTACGTGCAATTTGATACCGATGTGGAAGTTCGCTCGGAACTGGTCATCCCGCTCTTACTACAAGATCGCCTGATCGGCGTGCTCGACCTCGAAAGCACCGTGCCGCAAGCCTTCACATCGAGCATGAGCGCATGCTCGACACCATGGGCACTTATGTCGCCATCGCTCTAGAAAATGCCCGCTTGTACCAGGAAGCACGCGAGAACGAACTGCGTCTGCTAAACGATTTAAATATGGCGCGCGAAATTCAGCGCCAGCTGTTGCCGAAGGGCGCGAGGGAAATTCCTGGTCTTGATCTGGCTGCGGCTTACGCTCCTGCCCGTGAATTAGGCGGCGATTTTTACGATTTTCATCCCTACGGCGAAGGCCGCCTGGCCTTCGCGCTCGGTGACGTCTCCGGCAAAGGAACCGCTGCCGCGTTATACGGCTCATCGCCATAGGAACTCTGCGTGAAATCGTCACCGACCATACCCTTGGCGCCGGGAAGATGCTCTCGGTACTAAATCGCCGGATGTTCGGCGCGCGCCTGGAAGCCAAGTTCATAGCTCTCTTGTTTGGAATTTACGATGCCCCTGCGCGGCGTCTTACACTGGCCAATGGCGGCGAGCCTTATCCCCTTCTGGTACGGGACGGCGAGACCACCGAGATTAACGTAGCTGGTGTTCCCCTCGGCTTGTTCGCAGAAAGCGAATACGAGGAGGTCACCATTGACCTGCAGCCGGGAGATGTTGTGGTGTGTGCCTCCGACGGCATTTTGGAATCCGAAGACAGCGACCGCGAGGAGTTCGGTGCCGAACGCCTTCACGCGCTGCTGACAGGTGTCCACGGCGACGAAACATCTCTGTCCATTGCCAACAGAATTCTCGCCGCCACCGACGATTACAGCGGCGCCGAATCCACTCCCCACGACGACCGCACCTTGATCCTGCTGCGCGTCACCGACGAACCCACGGAAGACCTCTACAAACTTCCCATAATTTATTGATGTGCAAGCTCAGTTCGTGTTGCCCGCTCCGTGTTCCTGGCCGCATTTCTTGCAAGCCGTTGGCGGTTGGGTATTGTCCACACGATGGGCGACGGCCGGCACAGTTCTAAGGTAAGCGTACATGGCTTTCAGATCTTCGTCTGTTTGCCCGCTATAGCCCTGCCAAGGCATCACCGTGTTAAGTTGCCGCTTGCCCACGTAGCCCGTCCTCAATGCCTTCACAAACTTTTCTTCGGTGTAGCTGCCGATCCCCGTCACGTCCGGCGTGATGTTCGGACTTGCCAGTTTTCCCGATGCATCAAAAACCTGTCCGCCGGCAAACTTCATACTGGAATCCAGCCGGCCCCGCTTGCGCGGCGTATGACAGTCCAAACATGACGACAAATTTACCAGGTATTCTCCACGGCTCGCGGGAGTTGAGAGATCAGCTTGCACCGTCCCTGTTACCGGCTCGGGAACGCCGCGAATCAGATACTTCACCGGAAAATGAATGTCTGTGCGCGGCAGTGCATTGCGAATTGGCGGCAGAGTCCTCAGGTAAACAACCACCGAAGCCAGATCTTCGTCAGACATCCGCCGGAAATGCGTATACGGCATCATCGGAAAGAGTGTCTGTCCGTCACGGCTGATGCCTTCGCGAATCGCGCGAGCCAGTTGGTCGTCGGTAAAGTTGCCGATGCCAGTTTCGCGATCGGGCGTAATGTTCGACGCCACTACAGTTCCCGGAAAACCTGGAATATTAAAAAACTGCCCGCTGCCTTTCTTCCCCCGCACCAGTTCCGGACCGTTCGGCCCTTCTTCTTGTGGTGTGTGACAATACGTACAGCCGGCAACGTGCTCCGAGAGGTATTCGCCGCGTTTTAGTCGCTCCGGTGTAGTGTCAATCTTGCGATCCGTCAGCGCGCGCTTTTTTGGCCCGATAAATGGCCGCCATCCAATCGTCGCGCTGATGCCAACCACCGCTAGCACCACCAGAACAAGCACACCAATACCAAGACCCTTCACAAATTTGTTCATTCCCAAACTCCTTTGCAGTAATTACGCGGCGATGTGCAGAAATATTACAGAAATAACTTCTAATCCTGCGACTGACACATTCAAAATCAACGCAAGACGGAGGCAGGTAGGCTCTGAGCAGACGAAAACGCTGTTAAGTGCTGCCAAATTAGGCCGATTCGTGATCCGACCCCGCAGCTCATCGGAGAGAACTTAAGGTCAACCGTGACGGCATTTGTTTGAATTGGCTTGCCGTCCATTGTCGCCGGTTGATATCGCCATTGAAGGACCGCATCCTCTGAAGCTTTTCGCAGGGAGGGGTCCTCGGATAGCCCCTCGCCGGAAAGTGCGTGGGCGTTGTAGACCGCCCCATCGCCGCCGATCACGTAGTACACGCGCACAGTCCCGGAGATGCGTTTTTGAGCAGCTGCATCTGCAGGGTAAACAGGTTCCACTTTCTTGATGAGTTGCGGGAACGATTCTTGCATTGCTGATTTTGATTTTTGGAAACGAGATGAGGCTGTCCAGCGAAATCCTCCGTCAAGAAAATAGAAATAGCCGATCGGTTCATCCTTGACCTGTTTCGATTGGTTCGGAGACTTCCACGAAGCGAAATACACTTCTAGAAGCTCTTTTCCGCCATGAACCATTCCCGATTCAAGTCCACCCTCACCACCCTGCGGATTGGGTTTCCCTTTTACGAGTGGAAAACTCGCCCGCCTTCTTTTGCGAATCCGGCAAAGAGTTCTGTCATGGATTTTTCTTGTGAACGGAGGGTTTTGGAATCACACAACCTCATCCAACTATCTGCTGAATCTGATTTATACATCAGGTGCAGTCAAGCGTCGCAGTTGGGAACCTCGGTGCTCTTCAACAAAGATGCAACTCTCTTCCTGTCGCTCTTCTTGGTTGCATCAAGAATATCTTGTAGAAAGCGCTGGAAGTCCGCCGTCGTGTCCGTGTACGGGGTGTTCGCCTGGGCCTGAAGATAAAGCGCATTTGTCGGTAGAAGAGATTACCAATACGATTAGAGTTGCAATGCGATAACTGGGCTTCATAGTTGCTTTTTTATATGACGGAGGGCCAAAAAACAAGCGCTGCCAAGACGGCTTGGCATAATACTGTCGAAGACCTGCCCGAAATCGAGGATTCCTCGGACTGGCTTTCACGTAACGCAGACAAAATTAACGAGCCTGTATGTTTCAGGAAGGAAAAACACGCTTGGGAAGAGGGGTGGCCGGGTTCGAAATTAAGTTATCAACGACTCTCCTAAGAAACCCTACGTTTACTGCCCGGATTGCAGCTTCGAAACCGTGTTAGCCGTCGCCACCGTAGCGAAATAATTCTGTTCACGCAGCCGGCGATAAATATTCCCCGCAACCGTAGCGGCCATCGGTATTTTTTACGCGCCGCGTATTCCCCACGAAGCAGAACAGCCAGCGCAATTTTCAGATGAGCTTCATCCGCATAAGTCACGAACCAACCAATGCGCGAAGGCGTAACGTGATCGTCGCAAGTCCCGGTCTTACCAAGAGGTGTCTCATCTCCGCCGCGATCGAAGCTCGTTTGCCAGTGCATACAGAACCGCTGCGAGCATGCCTTCACGAATGTCCGGCAGAATCTCGCGCGATATTCAGTTCCCGTTTCGCTCGCCGCGCGAACGCCAGTTGCTCATCCGCGGTCCACGGATACTGTGAGTAATAAAGTGTCTCGAAAATCCCGCAAAGCCCCCGCCCGAGAAACCAACTGGAACGGTGTCATCTGAGATGCCTTCGCCAGAACTCGACATCCGCGCCACTCCGCCATGCGCTAGCGGCTGCATCGGAGAACGCTGCCGGATGTTCCTCCGGAATTTTCGTAAACCGGAGAGTTCGCCAAGTCCCGGCGAGCGCGCGTACTTTCGAAACCGTATCGAAACCATGCGCGATCAAGCTGCTCAAAGATTCGTTGTTCGAATGCGCCATCGCCTCCGTCAGGTTCATGTACTTGCGTCGCCCACTTTCAACATTGTGTCGCGGTTGATTACTTTTCTTCCAGTGCCGCCAAAGCGATCGTTGGCTTGATCGTCGAGCAAGGATGTACGCCTTCGCCGAACGCAGTTTCTGGTTCACTACTGTCGAAGCTCGCCCAGTGTTCGGATCACGGCCACGACTGCGCCGTTATAACGCGCCCAATCCTTCCACCGCAGCCTGGCGGACGACTCCGATCATCAAAAGCCGTAATGTCCCCATTCGAAGAATTGCGCAAAGGTACGTACTCCGCCCCGTGATTTTTCGTGCTCGGGCTCTCCGGGTGGTGCTTGACTTAAGAGCTCCCGGGCGGCAGATAGACAGCATAGCGCCCACGACACCGCAAGCACAGTTCCGACCGTCGCTTTTACAAGTTCCTTCGCCTCTACCACCTCAGATTACGATCTTCCGTTACAAGCTATGCGGGACATTGATTCTCATCGAAGCCAACCCACCGGTCGACTTCCATTCTTGACAGGCGTTTCAGCCTGCGCACCTTCATCTTTACACAACAATCAGATGCGGCTCATCGCTGAAA
>CAVPKZ010000020.1:0-3411 GCA_963705755.1 uncultured Acidobacteriota bacterium
GGGTGGAAATCGTTGCCAATTCTTTCTGTTCCTCGGCATTCGAAGGGGCGGGAAACCCGACAGACAATTTTACCAGCAACATTTTTCGCGCCATCACCGGGGGAAGTTTAAGGTTGTCAAAGCGATGCGCCTTTTTCGCCAGCTCGACGGTTAGCGTGTTCACAATCTCGCCCGCATCGGCGGCGATTTGGTTGGTGTCGTCAGTAATAAAATTTTCCTGTACCCAGGTGGTACGCTGCGCTTTGTTTCCCAGATCAAAAAGGCGAGCCTCGGCATCATCGAGAAACGCTTTGGCCTCTTCAATGGTCGGCGCGCTTCCTTCCTGTTTGCCGGGGGATGCTGCTGCGCCGAGATAATCTGCGCAAAGAATAGACCTGCGCACACACATCCGAGCAGCAACTGCCGGCGAAGGGCGGTAATTTTCATGCTTTAGCCTTCCTGGTGTTCGCCGCAACCTGCCGAATTATTGGCAGCGCTCGTTCGATTCCCTCGCGGGTGACATCGCAGTGGGTCACAAAACGAACCGAGTGTAATGCCGTGTCCTGGGCCCAAACCCCGTGCGTATACAATTCTTCACAAAACTCCACGGCGGTTTTTCCTGTCTGCGAGCAGTCGCAAATTATGATGTTGGTTTGTACTTTCGCCGGATTAATTTTCAATTGAGGAATCTTCGCAAGACCTTCGGCCAGAAATCGCGCATTCTCATGATCTATATGCAAGCGAGAAGGAGATTTTCGCAGTGCAATCAGGCCGGCGGCGGCGATAACGCCAGCCTGGCGCATCCCGCCGCCAAACATTTTGCGGTACACCCGCGCTTTATCGATAAAGGAACGCGAACCAACCACCATAGAGCCAACCGGCGCGCCCAATCCCTTGGACAGACAGAACATCACCGAATCACATCCCCGAGTCATATTCGCGACAGAATCGCCGAGCGCCACCGCAGCGTTAAAAACGCGGGCACCGTCTAGATGAACCTTCAAGTTGGCGGCGTGAGCGCGATCGCAAATGTCATCTACTGTCGCGGTGGGATACAACATGCCGCCAGCCATGTTGTGAGTGTTCTCCAAGCAAACCAACGCCGTCCGCGAATCGTAATAGACGTGGGGCCGAATTACCGCTTCGATCAGGGCCCACGAGAGAATTCCGTCTTCACCGCGCGCAATCCGCGGCATGCAGCCCGCCACAGCCGACATGGACGCCAGTTCATACAAATTTACGTGGCTGCGCTCTTCGCAGATCACTTCGTCGCCGTGATGGGTCCACACCTTTATAGCGATGAGATTACCCATGCACCCGGTCGGAACGAATAAAGCGGCATCTTTGCCGAAAAGATCTGCAGCCTCACGTTCCAGCAAATTTACGGAGGGATCCTCAGCGTACACATCGTCGCCGACTTCGGCTTCGGCCATAGCGCGGCGCATTTCCGGCGTGGGCCGCGTGACAGTGTCGCTGCGCAGATCGACGACGTTCAATGCCGAGCCGGAAGCCCGGGAGTTCATAGCCATTACCGGATCTGTTTCTGTTGCGCCCAAAACTTAGCCTCCATTGCGAGATCTAAATACCGATCTTTATCTCAGCAGCTCTATAAAAACCTCATTCGAAACGCTCAGCCGCGAAGGCGCTAGTCGAACTACCCAGCCGTTCCATTCCAACAATCCCGAGGATGCTAGCGGATCGAAGCGCGACGCCAATTTCACGGCGTAATCTTTTTCAATTCGCGACACGTCAATGCCATCCAGCTGCCGCAAGCCCAGAAACAATTCTTCTTCGAGAGCGGCTTCGGGCGTTAAGCGGTCCAGTTGCTCGACCGGCAAACATCCGTTTTGGATAGAGTTTACGTAACCGGCCTCGTCATGCGCATTGGCCCATCGTTGCACGCCTGAGAAGGAGTGCGCGCCCGCGCCAAATCCCAGGTAAGCTTCGCGGCGCCAGTATTTCAAATTGTGGCGCGATTCGGATCCAGGCTTGGCCCAATTGGATATTTCGTAGTGGTGATAGCCTGCGGCAGAAAATGAAGTTTGGGCCAGTTCATAAAATTCGGCCATCTGATCTTCGCTGGGCACCGCTCCGGCGCTGTAACGCTTACCACCTTTCAAAAGCTCGGTCCCGAGGCGGCTCTTCTCATCCACTTCGAGGATGTACACAGAAACATGCTCGGGAGCCAATTCGAGAAGGCGGTCGACGGATTCGCGCCAACTACCCAGCGTCTGCAGCGGTAACCCGGCGATCAAGTCGAAGCCGATATTCAAAATGCCCGCTTCGCGAAGAATGGGAACGGCGCGGTAAATATCGGCACGACGGTGCATTCGCCCGGAGGCGGCTAGCTCGGCGTCAGAAAAAGATTGCACGCCAAAACTGACGCGATTGATCCCGGCGCGCACCCATGCGGAGGCCTTCTTCGCGTCAACGGTTTCGGATCGGCCTCCAGCGTCACTTCAGATGGATCGGAGCCGAACGAATCGCAGATGGTATTCAGAAGATTTTGCAGATGCGCGGGATCGAGCAAGCTTGTGTGCCACCGCCGATATAAACCGTATCCACGGTCGCGCTTTCTGCTATCGCAGGAGCGAGGGCGATGCCAGCAGCCGTATACAAATCGCGGTAAGTCTTCATTTCTCGGCAAACGACGCTCACGTAGGGAGCCAACCGCGAGGAAGAGACGACGCCAGTATGAAAATTGCAGTACGTGCATTTCGTTTGGCAGAAAGGGACTTGTACGTAGATGCCAAGGCTGGTCATTTGCACAAAAATTTTAACACAGCGCCGCATTGCGCGCAGGGGCGGTAGGTGTCAGGAGTCTCTCAATCATTGTTAATCCGGAACAACTTTTACTTGCAGGTGACGATCACGTGGCCCATCGAATTCGCAAAAGAGTGCCTTGCCAGCGACCTAGCAGCAGCTTGCCGTCTTCCACAAAAATCGTTTGGCTAGCGCCCACCAGCACGGACTTCATGTGCGAATCAGAATTTCCCTCGGCATGCCGGTAAGGCCCTTCAAAGGGGATCAAGCGGTACAAACGCTCCTTCGAGATCGCTGGCCACATCGGGGTCTGCGCACTCGTTGATCATGATTGCTGCTGTAGTGTGCGGCACGTACACATAGCAAATGCCGTTGGGCACACGCGACTTCTCAACCGCTTGCTGCACCTGTGCGGTCACGTTAACAAGCTGCGTACGACGAGTCGTTTTTACTTTTAGGGTGTGGATCGGCACCTTGCATCCGGTTTCGCGACGAGGGTTATGACAGCTGCACTATACAGTGACGCCCAAGATTTTTGCTGCCGCACAGTTTTTGCAATTCCGTCAATCCGCTCGGGCCCCAGCGTGCCAGAAATGGCAAAAAACAAAGTTCCCTCGATTGCAGGCCCTTATGCGGGTAGAGCAACTGCTCCAGAAAATTCTCATACAC
>CAVPKZ010000021.1:0-13041 GCA_963705755.1 uncultured Acidobacteriota bacterium
AACGTGAAAACCGAGCGCTGCGGCGACGCCCATAACCAGAAACATTCCGGCGCGATCCTTGGCGCGCTGAGCGTTCTGGACCAGTCGAAGCAGAAGCGCCATATACAGCCCAAGGGCAAGCAGCACGCCTTTGAATCCCTGTTCTTCAGCCCACGCGGACATGATGAAATCTGAGTAGCGGACGGGGATGTAGCCCAGTTGATTCTGACTGCCGTTGCCAAATCCTTTGCCCCAGAAACCGCCGGAACCGACGGCAATCTTGGATTGCAATACCTGATAACCGGAACCTTTTGCGTCTTCTTCGGGGTGCATGAAGGACGTCACGCGCTCCCGTTGGTACGGTTTCAAGATGTGGCGGCTGATCGGGGGATAAAAAATGCTGCCTACAGCCAATATGCCCACCAATGAAATTATCGCCGCGTGCTGCCATTGCAGGCCGGCGAGAAACGCACCCACTACCAGCATCGGCAACAGCACCAGAGCTGTACCCAGGTCGGGCTGCTTTAAAATCAATACTAGCGGTAGCCCTACTAAGAATCCTGCTTTGATCAAATCCTGCAGGGAAAGCTCATCACTGCTCACTTCCGCAAAGAAGCGGGCGACTACAATGATTATAATCAACTTTACCAATTCTGACACCTGAAAGAATTCGCCGAGGAAGGGGATCCAGCGTTTGGCCCCGAAGCGGCTGTGGCCCATGGCCAGCACGGCAACAAGGGCAACGATACCAATAAGGTACAAAATGGGGGCCTGATCGAGGATCAGGTGATAGTCGAGCCGGGATAGGGCGAACATGAGCGCAAAGCCGATGATCAGCCAGCGGATCTGCTTCATGTGCATGCCGGCCAAAGAGCTGCCATGGGTGGCGGAATAGATTTCAATTACGCCAACGGCGCAAATGGCCGCCAGGATGGCCAGCAGCCACCAATCGTAATCGCGAGTACCGGGTGCGTCTTTCATTTACTTTTTTTTCACCGGCAAAAATGCTGCCGGATTTTTCCGAACTAAAATCTATCGGTGCAAGGCCTTCTCCGGTAGCGCCGGAATAATAGCAGCAGCCGCCGCCGCAGAATTCAACTTTGGCGCGTCCAGCTTGGCCGGGGTCGGAGACTGAGCGTCGTTGACCGCTAGTGCGGCCTGCGCGGGATTGGTGCCGTTATCGAAATTGAAGCGCTGATATTCGACGGTGGTCTGGCCGTTATTTTTATTTTTCTTGTCGTAATAGGCCTTAATAATATCGCGCACGACCGGGCCGGAAGCGGTGCCGCCGTGCTGGCCGCTTTCCTGCACCAGAACGGCGACGACGATTTCGGGATTGCGGCGCGGAGCGTAGCCGACGAACCAGGCGTTGTCTTCAAATTTTTTCTGTTTGCCGAGGCGGTCCCGTGTGGAGTAGCCGATGACCTGCGCGGTGCCTGATTTTCCGCTGAGCTCGACGCCCGCAAGCTTAAGAGAAGCGCCGGTGCCGCCGTCGTTAACCACGCCGTACATGGCGTCAGTTATTTTTTCCACGGTGGGCTCGGAGATGTTGAAGCGTTCTTCGCCTACGTTTTGCGCGTCTTTCAATAAATGCGGCTGCTTAAAAATGCCGCCCATGGCGATGCCGCCGATGGTGCGCGCCAGTTGAAGCGGAGTAGTGGTGACGGCGCCCTGACCGGTGGAGACCGAAATGGTTTCGCCGGGGTACCACTTGCGATGGAAGACGCGCTCTACCCACTCCTCGGAAGGCATCAGGCCTGGTTCTTCGGAAGGCAGATCGATTCCTGTTTTATGGCCAATGCCCATTTTGGTGGCGTAGTACGCGAGGCGGTCGATGCCCAGCTTCATGCCCACGTTATAGAAAAAAATATCGCAGGACTCGAGAATGGCTTTGCGGAAATTGACCACTCCATGGGAGCTTTTCCCGTACACCCAGCATTTGAATTGGCGGCCGTAGAAAGTGGCGTAGCCGGGACAAAAGACGGTGTAGCTTTCCGGTGGAACTTTATCTTCCAGCATGGCGGTCGCGGTGATGATTTTAAAAACCGAGCCGGGAGCGAGTTGCGCCTGGATGGCGCGATTCAACATGGGGTGCAGTGGATCATCGTTAAGGCGCTTCCATATCTCGTTCGAAACGCGCACGGAAAAATCGTTGGGGTCAGGCGTGGGGCGGCTGACCATGGCGAGAACTTCACCGGTGCGGGGGTCGAGTGCGACCACGGCGCCAGGGCGCGTTCCCAAAGATTGCTCGGCGACTTGCTGAAGGTCGTAATCAATGGTGAGCTGAATTTGTTTGCCGGGAATGGCTTCTTGCGTGGAGAGGCGGCCGACTTCTTTTCCGACGCTGTTGACGATGACGCGGCGCATGCCGTCGGTGCCCATCAAAAGATCGTTGTACTGTTTTTCCAAGCCGGTTTTGCCGGCGAAGTCGCCGGGGCGGAAGCGCCCGTTGCTGGATTCGATTTGTTGCTCGCTTACTTCACCGACGTAGCCGCTGGCGTGGGCCATAAATCCGTTGGGAAGGTAGCGGCGGCGAGAGATGGAAATCATTTCGAGAATAGGAATATCGGAGCGATGCGACTCGATAAAAGCGATGTCCGCGTCGGAAGCTTCGGGTTTAATGATGATGGGCTGAAATTTGGGGAGGTTGCGGGTGGTGCTGAGATCGTCCCGCAAGTCTTCGACTGCGATGTTGAGTCCATCAGCAATGGCGGGAAGATTTTTTTCTACCAGCGTGGGATCGTCACGCAACAGCAGGACGCTGAATGACGGGCGATTGTCGACCAGCACGCGGCCATCGCGATCCAGCATGCGGCCACGCGGCGCGATAACCGGGATGGAGCGCACGCGATTGCGTTCGGCCATGGAAGAATATTTCTCGGCGTCGATGATTTGCAGCTTCCAAAAACCAAGAAGCAATACACCGATCATTCCCACGATAACGTAGGAAGCCATGGCCAGACGGCCTTGCGGCAAACGATTGTCGTTATGAAACGAATAACCCACGAAGACCTCGCGCGCGAATATCTAAGCCAGGGCTGGTCGCCTGCTCCGATGAAACCGGAGTCACTTCGCGTCACGAAAATTTTACAATTGGATTTCGATTTCTGCCGGCGGCCTTCCGTAATGGGAAGATTGTAACCGGACCCAAAAACCGCTAACCCCATGCTTCAATTGCTTCAATGATGCCCCAGAGCTGTTTGCAAACGTAACATCAGGGTTATCGCGCCGCAAGCCGTCCGGTCGTACAGGGTTCCAGGAGCGCATTGTTTTTCCAGGTGACGGCCGAGAGATGGTGTGTTGCTCCAGCGCAGAGGGCACGTTAAGGTAAGAAATTATTCATGAACAGCGAAATGCATAAGGAAAAGCGCTCTCGGCTGGCGTTGGTGGGAATGTCTGGAAGCGGCAAAAGTTTCTGGACAAAGAAGTTAGCGGCGGCGGGCTGGAGGTCGGTTTGCTGCGATGACCTAATTGAGCAAAGACTGGCGCCGCGTCTGGCGGCCGGTGGGTACGCGGGAATTAACGGCGTGGCTGCGTGGATGGGCTGGCCGAACAGTGTGACCTATGGGCAACGGGAAGCGGAATATTTGGCGGAAGAAATAGGCGTGATGGACGAATTCTTGAACAATCTTGAGAAGGAGACGAGCGGGCTTGAGAAAGACTGAGCGCTGCACCGATCGTTCTGGATACCACCGGGAGCGTGATTTACGCGCAGAACAATATATTGATGCGCTTGCGGCGGCAAATGACGGTGGTGCATTTAGCCAACACCGAGGATGAACAGCGAATGTTGGTGGAAAGATATTTGAATGATCCCAAGCCGGTGTTGTGGCGGGGGACATTCCATGTGAAGGATCAAGAAATGCCGCGCGAAACGGTGGCACGGTGTTATCCGCTGTTGATCGCGGCACGCCGGAAAAGTTATGAGACGCTGGCGCATTGCGCGGTACAGGTGTCCGCGCTGCGTGCAAGGCACGCTAGCGATTCCGAGAACAATGCGGCTGACGTGGAACGGTTCCTGCAAAAGATACGCGAGCAGGTTGCACACGCCTGATGTTGGTTGCCCATCACAACAGAAAGGTGTCGCCGCTGCGATGAGATACCGCAGCACATCCCGGGAAGCGCCACTGACTTCGTTGCGCGGCGCGGTGTTGCGCGGCTTGGCGCCGGATGGTGGATTGTATATGCCGGTGGAAATTGCGCGGCGCTCCCCGGAAGAGCTGGAAGAATTCCGGCGGCTACCGTTCACGGAAGTATGTTTTCGCGTGGCGCGGCCGTTTGCTGGCGCGGAAGTGCCGGAAGAAGTGATGTGGCAAGTGGTGAGCGAGGCGATTAATTTTCCGGTGAAGCTGGTGTCGTTGTCGCCGGGATTGCACATTCTGGAACTGTTTCACGGCCCTACGCTGGCGTTCAAAGATTTTGGCGCGCGGTTCATGGCGCGGCTGATGGCTTATTTTGTGCGTGACGAAACGCGCACGCTGACGGTGCTGGTGGCTACTTCGGGCGATACCGGCAGCGCGGTGGCGCACGGTTTTTTGGGCGTGCCGGGAATTCGTGTGGTGATTCTTTACCCCTCGAAGCGCATCAGTGAAGCGCAGGAAAAGCAATTCACGACGCTGGGAGAAAACATCACCGCACTGGAAGTGCAAGGAACTTTTGACGATTGCCAGCGGCTGGTGAAGCAGGCGTTCTCGGATGTGGAATTGAACAAGCGCGCTTTTTTGACTTCCGCGAATTCCATCAACATCGGACGGCTATTGCCGCAGATGTTTTATCACGTGGCCGCCTACCGGCAATTGCCGGTGGCTTCCGTGCCGCTGATCGTTTCGGTGCCCAGCGGGAATTTCGGCAATTTGACGGCGGGACTATTTGCTAAGCGCATTGGTTTGCCGGTGACGAGATTTGTTGCGGCGACGAATGCGAATGATGTGGTGCCAGAATATCTGCGCAGCGGGAAATTTGCGCCACATCCGGCGTATGCGACCTTGTCCAACGCCATGGACGTGGGGAATCCCAACAATTTTCCCAGGCTGCTGGATTTGTGCCGCAACCGGCTGGTGTATGTGCAAAAAGAAATCTGGGGACACAGCGCGACGGACGCGGAGACCTTGGCAGCGATGAAACTGGTGTACGAACGCTATCAATATATTGCTGATCCGCACACCGCGGTGGGGATTTTGGGCTGGGAGGCTTACCGCAAAGCGCATCCGGAGCCTGCGCAGGGGTTGGTGCTGGCCACCGCACATCCGGCAAAATTCGCGGAAGTGGTGACGCGGGCAATTGGCATTGCTCCGCGATTGCCGGCGAGGCTCGCGGCTTATTTGAAACGGGAGCAACTGTCGCTACCGATGTCGAATGGTTACGACGAATTCAAACAGTTTCTTTTGGCGCACTAAGTAGCAGTTATTTTTCCCAATTCGAAGGCGCTATTGCCTTCGCCTTATCCAGTAATTGCTGTTCGTTTTCGCCTTGATCCCGCAGCGGGTGAATCAATTTGGCGTAGATCTGGTCAGAACGGGAGTGGACATCAAGATTGTAGGTATGCTGGCCGTCCAGTTGATACCCAGTAACGATATGAAAGTCTTCCGTGCTCGGGTCATACTTCAAAAATAGCAAATATCGTTTGCCAACCAGGGGCATAGAAAAATCCCGTAGCGCACGAAAGAGCACTTTGCCCGACGGCAGGCGAATAGCGCCTCCATAACGTTGGACTACCACGCTATCGCCTGATTGGATGTGACGCTCCGCAGATGAAATTGTACGTGCCTCCTGCACGGAGACGTTGAACTCCGAATAGGTATCTCGCTTGTCGTCCGACAAATATGCTTGACCTGCGGTGAACTGGCCAACGATTACCGTATCGCTTAGGCTGAAGGGGAAGGGATCCAGATAAGAATGGGGTGAGCTCAATCCAACCTCGCCGTCGTCACTTTGCTCCCCCAATTCAGGTACGGAAGAATCCAGAGTGTTATAGCGCTGACCGCGCCTCAAGCGCAGAACGTCGCCCGGGCTTGGCACTGCAATGCTGTAATCGGTAAGTGGTCCGACACTGTACTGGGGTGTGTCAGATGCTGCCGTGGTTTGGGCAAATGTGAGCGCGAAGTTATCGCAAGACAGCAATAACACCAAAGAACCGAAGATGGTATGGCGTCGCATCAAGCAATAACAGTGACAGCTTTATTTTTTAAGTGTCGTCGTCGTGTTCATCTTCCAAAAATCAGCAGGGTGAAGGTGTCAGGAATCATTGGCGGACGCGGCCTGGGATGTTCCGGTGTAGCCGCAGGCGTCGGGCCGAAGTCCGCGCTGACCAGGTATAGATTGTGGTTGGATCTATCCAGTTCCATGGTGCGCGCGCCGCGTTGCGTCGAGATGGTGTCCACCACGGTGAACTTGTCCGGCGAATCTTCGTGCGCTACGGTGACTGTGCCATCGCCGCAGGACGCGAACGCGAACCCGGTTGCAGGGTCGAAGCGATTGGCGTCCACGCCTTGGCCGATCGGTACCGTTCCGATTACGTGGCCGGAATTGCCATCGACGAAAGCCATCATTTTGTTATGGCAGCCGACGACCAGAATCTCGTGTTCCGCATCGATGGCGAGTCCTGAGGGCGATTCGCACGGGGCCAGTGGCCAGGTCTTTTCCACTTTCAGCGTGACAGGGTCGAATTTTACGAGCTGGCTCTTGTCTTCAAGATTTGCAAAGACGTGGCCCTTACCGTCGGAAGCCGCGAATTCCGGCCCACCGCCGAGTGCGACGGTTCCAACCGCTTTGCCGGTGGCGGCGTCAATGGCTGTGGCCGAGTCAGCGCCACCATTAAAAGTAAACACGCGCTTCGATGCTGGATCATAAATAATCGCGTCCGGATTTTTTTCCGTTGCGGCTTCTGCGAGAGCCTGCAAAGTTTTCATGTCAAATATTGTTGATGTGTTGGCCTTTCCGTTGCTGGTGAATCCTTTGTTCATTTCCGGGACGAGCGCGATGCCGTGGACACCAGAAGTGTTGGGGATGTCACCGACAACTTTGCCTTCATCGGCATTCACCACCATCACGTGGGTGCCGCGCGAAATAAACAAACGCCGGCTGGCCGGATCGGCGGTGAGATAATCCCAGCCACCCTCGCCGCCAAGCTTCACTTTCTTAATCAGGTGATAGCCTGATTTGCCCGTCGCACTCTGGCTCGTCGCGCCTTCTTGGGCCTTAAGGATGTTTCTTCCGCCTGCGACCAACGCAACAGTCAAAGCCACAATTCCTGCACAACTTATCCACGCCGTCCGCGTAATGCTCCTCACCAAACACCTCCCAGATTTCCGTGCACCCGCATTCAAACACAACGAACCCAGCGCTGCAATGTCCAATGCGATGCGGTCCATGAACCCTGTGTGAATATTTTATTAGGTGCGACGACGCGGTTGACAAACTACTGAAGCGCAAAGTACTCGGCGTATCTCGCCTCCGAATGACCATATCGTTTACCGTTTAATTACTTCATGGCAACAGATAGCGGTGCTATTTTGACGCGAGATTCGACCTCGCCACGCAAGATTGAGATAGCTGATGCAGACGTCGCCGAATCTGGGAGGACGATGGCCATGACAAATACTTTTCGTGACGCAACCAGATTGTGGGAAAGAAGAGCACTGATCATTGTCGCGACCGCTGCTGGCCTGGCGCTTTCGCTGGCGGCGCTTCGCGTGGCGGCTAAAGATCAACCGGTTAGAACTGGAAGCACGCCGCAGGGATGGCATCTGGTCTGAAGCAACCCCGAGAATTATGAAACCGGTGTGGATTCGCAAGCAAAGCGCAACGGTTTTCCCATCGCTTATCTCAAATCCAAGCCGTCGGCCACAGAGGGATTTGGAACGTTGATGCAGATGTTTAGCGCCGGTAAATATGCCGGACAGCGGATACGGTTGAGCGTGTCAGTGAAAGCGGATGAGGTAAAGGATTGGGCGGGTTTGTGGATGCGCGTGGACGTGAACTCGAAACCATTTGCCTTAGACAACATGATGGATCGCTCCATAAAAGGATCAGTAGACTGGCATGAATATCAAGTTGTTCTGGACGTGCCAAAAGATGCGACGGCTGTTGCTTTTGGCATTCTGGTTAACAAATCGGGGATGGTTTGGCTTAACAACGTGAAGTTTGAGATTGTCGGAACCGACGTGCCGGTCACAGCCAAGCCCTTCGGGGAAACGCAGACGGGGCCGGTCAACATTAATTTTGAAAATTAACGACGTGCAATTGCATGTCACCGAGGCTGGCAAGGAAAATAAAAAAGGGACAGGCATGAATGCCTGTCCCGGGAATGCTTCCAGTAAATTAAACTTAGGCCGCGATTTTTTGTTCGCTTAGCAAATGCACCGGTACTTTGCGCAAATCCCACACGATGCCGAACCACGAGAGCATTTTCAGCGTGTAGTAGGTGATGTCCACTTCCCACCAGAAAAATCCCTGACGGGCTGAAGCCATAAAATGATGATGGTTGTTGTGCCAGCCTTCGCCCAGCGTGAGCAGCGCCAGGAACCAGTTGTTCTTGCTGGTGTCGGTCGTCTCATAACGGCGCGTGCCGAACAGGTGCGAAAGCGAATTGATGGTGAAGGTGTCGTGCCAGAGCAATACAGTGCTTAGGCAGAACGCCCAGATGAACAGGTGCCAGCCACCGATCAGCCAGATCACCGCTCCCAAGGCTACGGGAGGAACCATGTGATATTTGTTCAGCCACCGCAGCTCGGGAAATTTCGCGAAATCGCCGATATAGTTCAGGCGGGTGTCGTTGTATTTATCGGACATGATCCAGCCGACGTGCGACCAGAAAAATCCAAATAGTGTCGGGGAATGAAGGTCCAGCTCCTGATCGGAATGGCGATGATGATGGCGATGATGCGCCGCCCACCACAGCACGCCCTTTTGGGCTGAGCTCATGGCCATGAAGGCGATTACGAATTGAAAGGCGCGACTGGTTTTAAAGGCGCGGTGCGAAAAATAGCGGTGGTATCCGGCGGTAACGAAAAACATTCGGACGCCGAGGAGCGCGAGGCAGGTCACCAGGTAATACCAATGAAAGGGAATGAAAAATATCAGCAATGATGCGAGATGCACGAGCGCGAACGGCAGGGACATAATCACGGAAATTCGTGAGCCGTTAGGTAGAGGAATGACCATGCGCGTGAAGCTGTAGCCATTCGTTGGTGTTTCTTTCCGCGTCCGAATACAGCTAGACGCTCTTAAGGCATATTCTGCGAACGCAGAGTCACTTCAGGCCAACGATGCGGACGCGGCGGAAATGTCTGGTGTTGAGAAACCCTGCACAACCAGTTTACGGGCGCATATTGCAGCGGTCAAGGGTACTGACAGGCCAGCTGTACTAATTAGGATGCGTTTGAGGCAGATCAGATAGCGCTGGAGACAGAATGATGTGCGCGAATGTGCTATCGTTTCTCGCGCGCCGCTGCAGAACTTTGGGCCGCGGCGTCACTCGATTAAGCACTTTAGAAGCATCACTTCAGAAGGATTAGAGAAAATATGGCAGAGCGGCCAGTACTTGTAGGTGTTATTCCCCAAGTTGTGGTGCTTGATGACGGCGACCAGATCGCCTGGCTCTCTGACGCTGGGAACCTGCGTGTGGAGTTCGACGCCAACCGGTGCCCATTTTCATCCAATGTATTCCAGGCTCCTGCAGGCATGCGGCTGCTGAGCGGGCCGCCCCGGGCCGGGATTAAAGGCGCCACATTTAAATACAGGTTATGGCTCAACGACCAACTGGTTGGCCAAGGCGAAGTAATCCTCCGCGATAAATAAGTTCCCACGTACTGCCCCAAAAAAGAGTTGCAGAAGCCTCTACTGGGAGTCCGGGTGTTTCCGCGTTACAAGACCCACCCTCCAAAAAGCTGAGGGTGGGGCACCCTGGGTCCTGGGTGGGCGCACAAAACTTGCTGACGGGACGTTCATCCCCAGTCAGGTATAGATAAAAAGCTGAACTATGGGTGCGCGACGTCCGTCGGAGCGGTCACGGCGGTGGACGTCGAGGTTTTTACCGGCGGAGGTGCGGCCGGCGGGATGATTGCGGGTGGTTTTTCTTTGGGTGTGCGGGGCTCGTCTTCGGTGGGCGCAGTGTCGGGCGTGTCCACGTGGACTTCGTGGTCGGCGGCTTGTTGTTCGAGAGGCACTACGTTGGCAAATTCGACTTCGGGCAGGCCACTGTGAGCGGCCTTCATAAATTGAATCCAGATAGGGAGCGCTGCGCGGGCGCCGGTTTCTTTTTTGCCCAACGAGATTTGCTTGTCGTCGTAACCTACCCAGACTCCGGCAGTAATTTGCGGCGTGAAACCCATGAACCACGCGTCGGTGTAGTCCTGGGTGGTTCCGGTTTTTCCTGCGGCGGGCCGCCCTAGCGATTTGGCCTGGATGCCGGTGCCGAATTGGATGACTTCCTCGAGCATGGCGGTCATGGTGTGTGCCACTTCCGGAGACACCACGTCGTGAACTTCCGGATGGGCTTCCTCAAGCAGCGCGCCGTCGTAGCTAGTGACGCGGCGAATCATGTGCGGATCGATGCGGATGCCGTCATCGGGAAAAACGGTGAAGGCCGAAACGTGTTCGAGCAGGCGCATATCCGCGGAACCCAGAGCGAGGGGGAGATATGGCGGTAGCGAGGTGGTGATGCCGAAGCGGCGGGTCATATTGATGACGCTATTGATGCCGACTTTTTCGGCGAGCTTGACGGCAGGAACGTTGCGCGATCCGGCCAAGGCGCGGCGCAGGGTGATAATGCCTTCGAATTTTTCGTCGTAGTTGCGCGGCGAATAGGCCTGGCCGCCGCTATAGCGGTGAAAGGGAGCGTCCAGAATGGTGTCGAAAGGCGTAGAGCCTTTTTCAAGGGCGTCGGCGTACACGTAAATTTTGAAAGAACTGCCGACCTGGCGATAGGCCTGCGTGGCGCGATTGAATTTGGAGTCTTCAAAACTGTAGCCGCCGACCATGGCTTTGATTTCGCCGGTGGCATTATCGATGGCGATCATGGCGGCTTGCGGGACCGGGATGCTGCTCGAGTTCGCACGCGCGCGGTCGTTTCGCGCAAATTCTTGGATGGAAAATTGCGCGAGGTCGCCGGCTTGCAGAAATTCGCTGGCGTTTTTCGTGCCGGTCCAGGCCAAATCCGAGGGCGAAAGAATGGCGCGATAGTTGCCGATTTTGATGGTGGCGTATTGTCGTTCACGGTAAGTCACCAGGCCGGTGACGTAAGTCCCCTTTTCGATGGCGACGCGCCAGTCGTCGTTCGTCGTAGGTGTCGAGGTGCCGAGATTGTCTTTCAGGACGTTGGGCAGATGCCGCGCCAGCCGTGGCGGCGATCGTAATGTGCAGGCCGTCGCGAACGGCTTGATTGGCGGCGCGCTGCATCTCGATATTCAGCGTGGTGTAGATGCGCAGGCCGCGCTCGTGAACGGCTTCGGTGCCGTAGGTGGTTTCGAGATATTTGCGGATATCCTCGAAGAAATAAGGGCGCCAGATCGTTGCGCGGATATGGATGTGTAGGCCCGAGAGGAGTTTTCGGTCGGCGAATTCTTCCTGCGGGGGTGATTTTTCCTTCTTCCATCATTTGATGGATCACCAGATTGCGGCGAGCAAGGGCGCGCGCTGGGTTGATGATCGGCGAATATTTGGGGCCGCGAATCATGCCGGCGAGCAGGGCGGCTTGCTGGAGCTTCAGGTCCGTGACCGGTTTGCCGAAATAAAATTGCGATGCGGCTGCGAAGCCATAGTTGCCGTGGGCCAGGTAAACCTGGTTGGCATACATGGTGAAAATTTGCGGCTTGGTGTAGCGGCGCTCGATTTGAAGGCCCAGGAGAATTTCCTGAATTTTGCGGCGGAAAGTTCGATCGCTGCGGTCGAGGAAAAGATTTGCCGGCCAGCTGCATGGTGATGGTGCTGGCGCCTTCGGTGATGTGGTGCTTCAAAACGTTGCGAAAGGCGGCACCGGCGATGCGTGGAAAATCCATGCCCCAGTGATCTTCGAAATGCTGGTCCTCGATGGCGGTCACGGCGTTGTAAAGACTCTGGGGCACCTGTTCCCAGGTCATCAGGATGCGGCGCTGCAGGGCGAAGCTGCCGACAAGTTGGCCGTCGTCGGCGTAAATTTCGGTGACCACGTTGGGGCGATAGGTTTCGAGCGCGCGAATTTCAGGGGGAAGTGTCGCTGGCATACACGAAGAGCAAGCCACAGGCTGCGCCCAGCGCGATGGAGCACAGCAGCAAGAAGGCTAGCGCCACGCGGTCGATCGGCTTGAAGCCGCGCAAGCGCAAGGTGATCGGGGGCAGACTTATCATCGATAGAAAGTTTAGCGCGGATGGAAGAGGATGCGCAGAGGTGAAGGCTGGGGAAGTTTCCAGGGTGGTAGCCAGGATAGTCCTGGGCCAGTTTCAGATTGTTCGACTTATCGGGAGTCAGGCGCCATCGTGATACATATTATGGCTCTAACGGCGGATATAGACCTGCCGACTATCCGAGCAATTTGATTCTGCCTGTAGCCTATGTTGGCTAGGCGTCGATATTATACCGCTGAGATTCGGAGAGGAATCGACCTTTAGACATGGCTGAACAGGGGGGCTGCTTGCTGCAACCGCTCTTCTTGGGGCCACATGGGGTTTGTTACAGGGCAAACAGGCCTTTGGTAAAGGGAAATCCACGCTGACCCGATTTCGCCCGCCTCAAATTGAGGGTGACGCGCGAGAATTTCTATATATTGTGCCTGTTTTTTTAATTCGTAGCGGAACGCGAGCGGGCGATATCGTACTTGCTGATCTGACCACATTTACGACGCTCGGCGGCGCCGAGAGTCTTGCATTGTTCCTGGAGCAATCTCGCTACACGCACATGACGGGTGCCAAGTCGTTCCGCAACCGCCTGATTATGTCCGCTGACTTCGAGTACCAACACAGAGCGTCAGCCACACGTTGCTGGCGAAGGAGGGCGATAATGTCACAGGATCAAACCGGTAAAACTACTCGGCGTGCATTCCTTGGCACGGCAACAGTCGCGACAGCAGCATCGCTGACCGCGCCGGC